>NZ_JBJZOK010000027.1:0-110376 GCF_047200615.1 Nocardia sichangensis | reverse complement strand
GGAGATGAAGTCCAGCAGCGCCGTGGTGTCGAACTCGGCCCCGACGCCCACCGCGTCCGCCTCGGGAAGCACGTAGGACACCAACATGGTCGTGCCGTTCTGCTGCCGCTTGCCCAATGTCACCGCGAACTCGACATCCGGATGGCGGCTCAGCGCGTCATCGATCTCGCCGAGTTCGACGCGGAAACCACGGACCTTCACTTGGAAATCGGAACGTCCCAGTACCTCGATGCCGCCCCCGCCGAGTCGGCGGGCCAAGTCGCCGGTGCGGTACATGCGCGATCCCGGATTGCCCGCCTCGCCGCCGAACGGGTTGGCCACGAAGCGCGCCGCGGTGAGACCGCGCCGGTTGAGGTAGCCCTCCGCCAGCGCGGGGCCGGACAGATACAGCTCGCCGATCACTCCGGCCGGGGCCGGGCGCAAGCGGGAATCGAGCACGAACAGACCGAAGCCCGGTATCGCGCCGCCGATGGTGATGGTCTCGCCGGGAACCAGCGGCGCACTGCTGGTCGCGATGACCGTGGCTTCGGTGGGGCCGTAGCCGTTGATCATCGCGCGGCCGTTCCCGCTCCACCGGCTGACCAGGTGCGGACCGAACCGATCGCCGATGACCATCACGACGCGCAGGTCCGTGAGCCCCTCAGGATCGACCGATTCCAGAGCGCCCGGCGTGATCAGCATGTGCGTGACGCGTTCGCGCCTCAGCACATCGGCGAGTTCGAATCCGCCGAATACGGTCGGCGGCGCGATCACCAGGGTGGACCCGGTGGCGAAGGCGAGCAGCAATTCCAGTACCGACACGTCGAAGTTCGGCGAGCAGATGTGCATCACCCGCGAGCCCTCGGTGACGTCGTAGCGCTCCCGTTCGGACGCCACCATCGCGCCCAATCCGGAGTGGGTGACCACGACTCCCTTGGGCCGACCGGTCGAACCCGAGGTGAAGATGACGTAGGCGGGATGCTGTTCGGTCAGCGGTCGCACCCGATCGGCGTACGAGACCGGGTGCGCGGGCCGCCGTTCGATCCGTTCCCGGTCTTGCGGGTCGTCGAGTTCGATCCACGGGACCGACGTGCCCAGCGCTTCGCGGTACGCGGAAGTGGTCAGACCCAGCGCCGCTCCGGAATCGGACACCATGTAGGCGATCCGCTCCGGCGGGTAGGTGGGATCGATCGGCACATACGCGGCGCCCGTCTTGGCGATGGCCCACACCGACAGCACCGACTCGATCGAGCGCCGAATGCCGATCGCCACCACGTCGCCGGGGCCCAATCCCCGGTCGATCAACTCCCGCGCCAGCCGCGACGAGGATTCGTCGAGCTCTCGGTAGGTCAGTTGGGTGGTATCGGCGGGATCGCCTGTCGGACTGAACCGGATCGCCACCGTGTCGGCGGCGGACTCGACCGCGGCTGTGAGCAGTTGCCCGAAGAGCAGACCGCCGGAACGGCGACGGCGGTTTCCACGCGCAGAACGGCGGTCCATCTTCATTTCCGTGCTTTCTCCTTCAGGTGGTGCCGGCACTCGCGGCCGCACACCAACGATCCAACCCACAACCTCGCTACTTGCTCGCACTGGTGTCGCAGACAGCCCGGGAGCTCTCTCGCGAGAAGTCCCGGACTGTTCGGCCCCGTCGGGACAGTACACAGCCGGTAACCCGCTTACGGCACGGCATACGGCGGCGCCGGCGAATTATGCTGTGTTTCACACCTTTCACTGATCAAGTGTGCCAATGCGGCACCGACCCAGACGATGATTCCGGTCGACTTCTTCCGTGGCTAATGCGGCTCCGCCGCGAAGGTTCCGCCCGAAATTCCCAGATGGCAAGCCCGACAGGCGATCACGGCGATAGTTCAGGTTGCGTCTACAACGGTTGCCGTTCCGCGATGGTCGTCTCCTGCTCGAATGGCGTGGCGTGCGCGGTCGACAGTGGTGCGAGGAGTGTGGCCGGCGCAAGGAGGCCCGCGGTGATCGCCTTCATGGGGACGAGTATTCGGCGAACCCCTCCGTGCCGCACGACCCCATTCATCGGGGCGCACCGCGTGCCATCCGGCTCGTGGCGGGCGCCCCGCAGCGCTGTCGCGTCGCATCAGTGTGAGTCCAGCGGCTGCAACGACCACGACGTGGCCTCGATCGGCATCGCCGCGGCGGATCGGGCCATGCGGCTGATCTTGGATCCGGTGGTGAATTCGGGATCGGTGCCCATGATGACGCGCCCCTCGCTGTTGACCAGCACCACCCGCTGACCGAATGCCCGGAGTCGCGGAAGCAGGACTGCCTCGATCGAAGCGACCGGAACATCGGCACCGGCGATTCCGACGAAGGCTCCCGAATCGTTCGTCACCGGAATTGCGAAGGTGCAGATGTACTGATCGGTACACGCGTAATCGACGGTCGGCCCGTACGCCCAGCGCCGACCCTGGTCGCGCGGAATCGTGAACCATTCCATGGCCGTGTAGTCGTAGAAGTACTCATTGTGCGGATTCAATTCCAGCACAAGACGTTGCGGTCCGCGGTCGGTGTCGAGGAACCACCACTCCAGGAATCGGGGGCGATCCGCGAGAACGCCGTCGGCCATCACTACGCCCGCGCTTTCGAGCAGTTTTCCACGCCGCTCGAGCTCGCCGACAATGGTGTCGCGCAGCGGTGCGAGGTCGGTCGATCGGAGCGGGCGCTGCAGCTTCTCGGTCGATCTCGCCCACAGTGCCGCCAATTCGGCCCCGATGACGCCCAGTGATCCGTAGACCTCCTCGGCCAGTTCTGTGACGGCGTGGACGAGCGATTCGACGGTCACCGGGGTGGAAGAACTATCGGTATCCCTCATCGATCAACTGAGCTCCAAACGTAGGGCGACGAGGCGGCGGATGCGTGATTCGATTTGTGATTCTGCCAGTTCTCTCGCCCGGGCGTCGTCTTCTCTTTCGATCGCGTCCACCAAATCGCGATGCACGGCGGCTTCGGCGGCGGGCTCGAGTTTCAGTCGGGGTAACCAGAGCAGGGCGGAGAGTTCGGCTTGTAGCGCGACCTGGGCGCGAGTCAAACGGGTGGATTGCGCGCACACCGCCATTTCGATATGGAAGCGGCTGTCGGCCCGGCGGGCCGATATGGGCTCGCTGCTGTCCTTCAGCCGGTCGGCCAGGGATCGCAGCCGCGCGATATCGGCTCGCAACCCGCGGCGTGCGGCGAACACAGCGGCGGCTCCGGTGACGGCGAAGTGTTCGTCCCCCAGATCGCGCAATTCTTGGATGCTCATCTCCTGCAAGCGCACCAGTGAGCTGCTCTCGAGGATCTCCGCCGCACCGCGGATGAAGCTGCCGCCGCCGCGTCCGCGCTTGGTCTGCACGATTCCCTGCTGGCGGAGCACGGCCAGTGCCTCGCGCAGGGTCATCGTCGACACCCCGAGCTGACCGGCGAGATCGGTCTCGCTCGGCAACTGCTGGCCGTCCACCATCAGGCCGAGGCTGATGGCGGCACAGAGTCGCTGCACCACGGCCTCGGTCTTCGGGCCGCCGCCCTCGAGGGGGGCCAGCACGGCGCCGAGAGCGGTCAATCCGGCGCTCTCCTGCTTGGACAACGCGACTCCTCGGTGGGGGATGTAACTCGATCCTAGCCAACGAACACTTGAACTATGAACTCTAGAGTTAGAGGTACGCGGTGCAACCGAGTGATCCTGCCCCGGTCCGCCGCCGATCGCGGTCGCGCCTGACGCTGTGGACTCCGGCTTCGTCCCGAAGGTCTCGGTCGCATACCGGCCTGGCAGTGAACTTAACGCAATCATTACCTGCCACGCGTTGAACTATGAAATCTAATGTCTTATGTTCAGACGTGTGGAACTGCCTTCTGGGCACCGGGACGCGGCGGCGTCACGATCGAAACAGGATTTCCCCATGTTCGAAACGAACCAGAACAGCCATAGCATGCCTTACGGTCGCTTCCCCGCGACCGTGCCGAGTCGACGGCCCGGCAGGCGGCGCGGAGGGGAATACGGCCGGGGGCGCGGATCGGCGCAAGTGCGAGCCGAGCGGACGACGCCGGGGTTCCGACGATGAGTGACATACGCCATACCGAAGTCGACGGTGTATGCGTGACGTGGCGTTTCGTTCACCACCACCTGATCGCGATCGTCGCCGTGGACAAGGCATCGGATGCTTCTCCGTTGGTCGCGTTCGGCCCCGGCAACTACCCTGACCTCGCGCAGGCACGAGAACTTCTTCCGGAGCTGACGCGGCTCTGGGACGCGGTGCGCCGCGAATTCTGGGACAAACTCATCCCGCCACTGCCCGTGGTGACCAGGCAACGGGCTTGGGCGTGAGCCGGTTACCTCGGTGAATGCACCGCCTGGACCTGCTCACCATCGCTGTCGCTGAAAGCCGCTCGTTTCGCCCTCAGCGGCGGCCGCGCGGCTTCGTATACGCGCGGACCGGGTCTCGGTCCCGCGTGATGGCCCCGTCCACGCGCCGCCGGGCCCGAACACTTCTTCCTGAAGCTGCGCACCTTGCTGTGGCGCCCCGGTCTCGGCGTCGAGCTCGGCGAGGAACAGGTCGCCGCCGCGAACGAGTTCTGGTTCGCTGACTTCACCACGTCGAAGCCTCGTGGCGAACATATGTTTGGGACCACGGTCAGGAGGCATTACCCCAGCGGACAAGCTCGACAAGGAGGTTCAGATGTCGGCTGGAGTATGGGTAATCATCGTCGTCATCGCCATTGTCGTCGTCGCGGCCGTTGTCGCGCTCCTGGTGTGGCCGATGCTGCGCAGACAGCGACTACGCCGCAGATTCGGCCCGGAATACGACCGGACGGTACAGGAGCACGAGGATCGCAAGACCGCGGAGCGGGAACTCGCAGAGCGCGAGCGAAGGCACGCGCAACTGCGGCTACGCGACCTGTCGGACGACGAGAAGCGGGTCTATTCCACCCGCTGGGTAGAGGTGCAGGAGCGATTCATCGACGACCCCGCCGGGGCGTTGACCGAAGCCGACCGCCTCGTCACCACGATCATGTCCGAGCGCGGCTACCCCACGGAGAACTACGAGCAGCAGGTGGCTGATCTTTCCGTGGAGCATGCCGAGCCGCTGGGCCACTATCGCGCCGCGCACGACATCGCGACCCGCCCTGCGGGCACGGCGGTATCCACGGAGGACCGGCGCACAGCCATCGTGCACTACCGGGAAGTGTTCGAAGATCTGATCGGCGTTGGCGGCGAAGGCAAGAAGGACGTGAAAGCATGAGCACCGAATCCGAGCGTCGCCCCTACCGCGATGGGGCGGAGGAGAATTCGCCGACAGCAGGTGAGCGGCGGGTCGAGTCGCAGTACGAAGGAAGCGGGCAGGCGGACCGTGGTCGGCAGGCCGGACCGGCAGGCGAAACGGCAGCGGTGCGGCGCGATCCCGGGCAGACCGAGGCGTCCCGCGGGATCGGCGAGGCCGAGTCCGCGCAGACCACCGGTACGGCGCCCGAATCGAACACGCCCGCGGCCCACGGATCAGAGCCGGCCCGCGCGGATGCCTCGCGACGGGATGTGATCGACAGCGAGTGGAGCGACACCGGCACGACTGGGCAAACCGCCGCCCACGATGCGCCGACGGCCGAAACCGCGGCGGGCGGGCCTGCGCCGTTGTTGCCCGATGCCGATCTCGATCGCCTGCGCACCCAGTGGCGGGAAGTGCAGGTTACCTTCGTCGACAACCCCAAAGACGCGGTCGCTCGCGCGGACGAGCTGCTCGGCGATACCATCCACCAGCTGACCACCACCTATGACCAGCGCAAACGCGAACTGGACGAGCGGCTAGGCGACACGTCCGACACCGAGGGGCTGCGGCAGGCGTTGCGCGGGTACCGGGCGTTCTTCGACCAGTTGCTCTCGATCGGCGGCTAGCCGGAAGCCGTTGGTCATGAAGGTCTTCCGATTGGCCGGCGGGACGGTCGACCGGGCGACGGACTGGGTCGCCCGGCAGGTGAAGGCGCGAGTGCCCACCGCCGACCCCGACGATCGCGACCCGGAGTTCATCGCCGACACCGTCGATCTGGGCTGGCTTCTCGTGCGCCTCTACTTCCGGGCGGAGGTGCGCGGCTTGGAGCGGGTTCCGGAAGAGGGGCCGGTCTTACTGGTCGGCAACCATTCCGGCGGGAACGTATCGCCGGAAGTCTTGGTGACCACGCTCGCCTTCGTCCGGCGTTTCGGACCGCAGCGGCCCTTCTTCCAGCTCGCCCACGACATGGTGATGGCCTACCCGGTGATCGGCTCGTTGCTGCGCCGCTTCGGAACGGTCAACGCCGACCCGGGTAATGCCGAGCGAGTGCTGCGCGACGGCGCGGCGGTGCTGGTCTACCCCGGCGGTGACTGGGAGGTGCACCGTCCGACGTGGGAGGAGGACCGGATCGACTTCGCCGGTCGCACCGGTTTTCTCCGCCTCGCCTGGAACGAGCGGGTTCCGATCGTGCCGGTGGTGAACATCGGTGCGCAGCAGACTCAGTTGGTGCTCACCCGCGGTGATCGGATCGCGCGCCTGCTGCGGCTGGATCGGATGCTGCGGCTGAAGGTGTTCCCGATCTCGATCGCGCTGCCGTGGGGACTCGACCTCGGTGATCTCGCTGGGCATCTGCCGTTGCCCAGCAAGATCACCGTCGAGTTCCTCGACCCGATCGATCTTCGCGACGTGCTGGGGCCCGAACTGAATCTGGACGAGGCCTACCGGCACGTCACCGGAATCATGCAAGGGGCGCTGACCAGGCTGGACGAAGAGCGCGACCTGCCGATCGTCGGCTGACCCGAAACGGCGGCGCGATTACGGCCGCTGTCCGCCACTTTCATGATACCGTTAGTAACATACACTCGCTCGTGTGATGGAGGTCACCATGCGCGACGCCGCGCATGCACGGATCGAATGGTGCGCCGCTCCCGGCACCGAGGGCGGAGGAGCGGCGCTGGACCAGGTGGCGATCATGACCGGCGCCGCCGGACTGGTCGCGGTCGTTCTGCTGTGGATCGGGTATCTCCACCGAACCCGCCGGATCACCTGGTTACAACGCGTCGCCGACCGTCTCGGGCGGCTGCTCAACCGCCCCGGATGGGTCGCCCTTCCGCTGGCGATGTTCCTCGCGACGATCCTCACCGCGTTGCTGGGCTTCATCTGGGATGTCAGCCTGCACGTCGGCAACGGCCGGGACAACGGGCCACTGGCGAATCCGGCGCACTATTTCATCCTGGCGGGATTGTTCTTCCTGTTCACCGCCGGGATGTCGGCGATCGTGCTGCCCCTGGACGAGAAGCCCGGTGCCGCAGCGGTGCGGATCACCCGCACCTGGTACGCGCCCGTCGGCGGCATCCTCATCGCGGGCGCCGGTCTCTACGCCTTGATCGGCTTTCCCCTCGACGACATCTGGCATCGGATCTTCGGGCAAGATGTCACGCTCTGGGGGCCGACGCATCTGATGCTCATCGGCGGCGCCGGGTTGTCACTGATCGGTGTGTTGCTGCTCGAGTTCGAAGGCAGGCACAGCAAACCGGAGCCCGACCGCGCCGACGGCAGGCTGATGTGGCTGCTGCGGTCCTTCGCCTTCGGTGGCTTGCTCATCGGATTGTCGGTATTCCAGGTGGAATTCGACTTCGGGGTGCAGCAATTCCGGCTCGTTCTCCAGCCGATGCTCATCGCCGCCGCGGCCGCGGTGTCCCTCGTCGCCGCCCGTGCGAGCCTGGGGCCGTTCAGCACACTGGTGGTAGTCGGCTTCGCCGCCCTGGTCCGCACCGTGGTGGCCGTGCTGGTGGGCGGACCGATCATGGATGCCCCGCGCAATGTCTTCCCGCTGTATCTCGGCTGCGCGGTCGTGGTGGAACTGCTCGCGCTGCTACCGCTCATCCGGCGGCCGATCTGGTGGGGCGCGCTGTGCGGACTCGGGATCGCGACAGTCGGCCTGTGGCTCGAATCCCTCTGGGTTCGGGCGGTGTACGTCAATCCGTGGCCTGCCGCCATGTGGCCGGAACTGCTGGCGATGGCCGTGCCCACCGGTATCGCGGGTGGTGTCGTCGGCGCACTGCTGGCGATGACGCTGCGCGGCGAACCGCTGCCACGCCCGCCGGTGCGGCGCGGATTGATGGTCGCCGCGGTCGTGATCGTGGCGGCTGCCACCGCCAATGGGCTGCTCATCGACGTGCCGGAGCAGGCCACCGCCACGGTCGCGCTGCGTGACGTCGAATCAGGTTCAGGCGGCAGGATGGTGCTGGCGGACGTCCGCGTCACGCCCGCCGATCTGGTCGGCTCCGACCCCGAATGGATGCAGATCCTGTCCTGGCAAGGTGGCATCGGCAGTGACAGTCCCGGCCGCGGCCTGGTCGTCGACCACCTGCGACGAGTGGGTCCAGGGCACTACGTCTCCACCGAACCCGTCCCGGCTCATGGGTCGTGGAAAACAGTTCTGCGGCTGCAGGACGGGCGCGTCCTGACCGCCGCGCCGATCTTCATGGCCGCCGACCCCGGCATCGGCGTCGACGAGGTTCCCGCGCTCGCGTCGTTCAACCGCCCGTTCATCGCCGAGATCACGGTGCTGCAGCGGGAGCGCTCGTTCGATTACCCGTCCTGGTTGTTCGGCGCGGCATCGCTGGTCGTCCTGGTGTGCAGCCTCGTCCTCGTCGGCGCGCTGTCCTGGGGCGCGGCGCGGATCAACGACCGGTATCCGCACACGAGCCGGACGGCCGTGGCGGAACCGGCGGTCTCGCGATGACCGGGGGCGCCGACAGCGTGGACGTGTTGGCCCATCACTCGCTGCTGCTCGCGATACCGGCCTTCCTGCCCGCCCTGGCCGTGGTCGCCGTCGTCGTGTTCGTCGCCGTGCGAGACCGCCGCGCCGAGGCGCGTGATCGCACATCTGGTTCGCCGTCCGAGCACGGCGCGGAGAAGGAGCGGTGATGGCATCTGTGTGGCGGTGGGGCGCGCTCGTGCTGCTGAGCGGTCTGGTAGTGAGCGGCTGTGCCTCCTCCGATCCCGACACCGCCTCGTCGGCGAGCGGGACGGCTGGAGACTCGGAGAGTCTCGTCGTCGCGGTCCGGATCGCGGCGGGGTCGGTGAGCCCGGCCGATGTCCGCCTCGAGACCCGGGTGGGACGACCGATCGAGGTGGTGGTCGACAGCGACGCCGACGACGAACTGCACGTACACGGCACGCCGCAGCACACGTTCGCGATCACCCCGGGGGCTGGACAGCGGTTCCGCTTCACCGTGGAAGTGCCGGGCCGGGTGGAGATCGAACTGCATCACGCGCGGCGAACGGTGGCGACATTGCTCGTTCGCGGATGACGGTTCTCGCGCACGGCATCGGCGGCGCCACGGATCTGCCGATCCCACTGTCGTACGCGCTTGTCGGAGCGGCCTGGGCCTTGACGTTCTCGTTTGCGGTGCTGGTGCTCGCCTGGCGCGAACCGCGGCTGGACCCGCGATCACCGGGAATCGCGCTTCCCTCGGTGGTCGGTGCGATCCTGGACTCCAGGGCGGTCCGGGTCGTGATTTCGGGAGCGAGCGTGGCCGTCACTCTCGTGGTCGTCGCGATCGGTGTCTTCGGAAGTTCGGATCCGGCGCGCAATCCCGTGCCCGGTGTCGTCTACATCTACCTCTGGGTCGGTGTCATGGTCGCCTCACTGGTCGCAGGACCCGTGTGGAAGATCTTGTCGCCGGTGCGCGCCGTGCACCGCGCCCTGTGCCTGATGCGGCGCCGTCCACCCGCCCAGGGATTGATGCGTTATCCCGGTTCTTGGGGGCAGTGGCCCGCGGTGCTGGGCCTGTTCTCCTTCGTGTGGATGGAACTGGCCTACCCGGAACCGGGTTCGGTGGCCGCCGTGACCACCTGGCTCGTGGCGTATCTCGTCGTGAACACGGCCGGACTGATCATGTGCGGCACCGTCTGGGCCGAGCGTGCCGATCCGCTGGAGGTGTACAGCAGTCTGCTGGGCAGGCTGAGCCCGTTGGGGCGTCGCGATACCGGTGAACTCGTGCTGCGATCGCCGTTGAACAATCTGGCGGGAACTCCGGTCCGGGTGGCCGCGGTGGCCGTGGCCGCCACCCTGCTCGGCTCGACGGCGTTCGACAGCTTCAGCACCTTCCCTTCCTGGCGTGGTCTGCTGGCCGACGCCGGTGGCGGCGGATACGAGTTCCTGCCGACCGTGCTGAAGACGGTGGGGCTGCTGGGTTTCATCGTGGTCGTCGGCGGCCTGTTCTGTACCGCCGCGAGGGCGACCGGAGGCCTGCCCGAAGCCGAGCGGAAACTGCTGCCGGCTCGCCTCGCGTACAGTCTGTCCCCGATCGTCGCGGGTTATCTCGTCGCCCACTACCTCACCTTCTTGGTCGAGAAGGGCCAGGCGACGGTGCTCTTGTTCGCGGATCCGTTCGGACGAGGATGGAACCTGGCCGGACTGGCCGACCGCGACGTCGCCTACCTCTTGTCCACACATCCCGCGGTGCTGGGGACGATCAAGGTGCTGGCCGTGGTGATCGGCCATATTCTCGGCGTCGCCGCCGCGCACGACCGCTGCCTGCGACTGCTGCCGCGGGCCCATCGGGTGACGGGTCAACTGGCTTTGATGCTGACCATGGTCGGTTTCACCTTCACCGGTCTCTACTTGCTGTTCGAGTCCTGAGGCGCATCCGAATCTCCCACCGCGACAAGCATTTCGCGCAACGTCTTTTTGGAAGGCTCGCCGCCGCGGTGTCCGCGACGATCGCCGCGGAACTGGGCGCGCGGGCCACCGTCGACGAGTTGGCTCGTATCCTTGCGCGCACACTCATCGGCGCGACGGACGCGCTCACCCGGAAGATGCCCGAATTCGCGAATCCTGGGGGCCGCTTACCCCGGCGCCACCGCCGGGCAGCTGGGTGAACGCGGATCGGCGAGGTGTAACTCGATGATCGAGCGGGAACCGGCCGGAATGACCGAGCCGACCCGTAGACCGGCCGACTCGGCGATCTCACGCAGCCTGCCGAGGGGGCGTTCCCGGCCGCGGACGTAGCACAGCATCCGCAGGTCGCCTTCGGTATCGGGTGCGCCACCGTCGGCATCGCCGATGTGGTCGAGCACGAGCACCTTCCCGTGCTCCGGAACCGCGTCGGCGCAGCGTCGCAAGATGCGAACGGCGGCCTCGTCGTCCCAGTCGTGCAGGACACCTGAGAGCAGATAGCCGCCCGCTCCGGCGGGAAGGGGATCGAAAAAGCTGCCGACCTGCGCGTCGGCCCGGTGGTCGAGGCCTGCCGAGCGAATGGCCTGCTGTGCACGAGCGACCGGGCCTGCCAAGTCGAGCACCGTCCCGCGCAGGTCGCCATGGGCGCGAAGTAGGGCGACGAGCAAGCTGGCGTCGCCTCCACCCACATCGACGAGGTGACCGAGCGCGCCCCATGAGTAGGCGTCGGCCACCGCCGGGGCATCCGCCGCCAACCGGGAGCCCATCAGAGCGTCGAACGACGCTCCCAGCGCGGGATCGGCGGACAGATCTTCCCAGAACGTCCGGCCGAACTGACGTGGGAAGGCGGGCTCACCGGTGCGAACGGTGTGCAACAGCTGGACGAAGCACAGATCGGCGCGCCCGACGGCGCCCTCCAGATCGATCCAGCGCCGCACCCCTTCCGGATGATCGTCCCGCAGGCGCTCACCCAACGACGTCAGCCCATAGCCGCCGGTACTTCCACGAGACAGCACACCGGCGGTCACCAGGTGGTCCAGCAGACGCCCCAGCGCGTCCCGGTCCGCGTCCACCGCGGCGGCCAGCGCCTCGCTCGTCCGCCTGCCCGCGGCGACGTGGTCGGCCAGCCGCAGCGTCGCGGCCACGCGGATGGCCATCGGCGTCACCAGGTCGGCGGCGGCCCACAGCGCCCCGCCCCATTCGATCGGCTCCTCGGCCATAACCCTCCTCGCTCGTCGGCTCCGGGTCGCCGATCACATGGCTCCGGCGGTCAGCGCAGCGGCACCTGCCAGCACAACCGCGTGCCCGCGGTACGCCCGTCCGGTTCGGTACCGGCCGTGACCGTGAAGGTCCCGGCCGCTTCCTCGGCGCGCCGGGCCAGATTCGTCAGACCGCTCGGGGCGACGTCGGTGGGCACCCCGCAGCCGTCGTCCTCGACGACGATGATCAGGTCGTCGGCCACGGTGATCTCGACCGAGACGGTGTCGGCTCCGGAGTGCCGTACGGCGTTGCTGACCGCTTCGCGCACAACGGCTTCGGCGTGATCGGCCAGTTCGGGATCGATGACCGAGAGTGGCCCGCTGATGCGCACGGAGGTGCGGATGCCGCTGGGCGCGGTCTGCTGGCGGATGGCTTCCTCGATGCGTTGGCGCACCCGCGCGCTGTCGCCGCCGTGCAGGTCGAAGATCGAGGTGCGGATTTCTTGGACGACGTCTTGCAGGTCGTTGATCGCCTCGGTGATCCGCTCGCGCACTTCGGGCACGCGGGTTCGGGGGACGGTGCCCTGCAGGCTCAGCCCGACGGCGAACAGCCGCTGGATGACGTGGTCGTGCAGGTCGCGGGCGATGCGGTCGCGGTCGGAGAGGATGTCCAGTTCCCGCATGCGCCGTTGCGCGTCGGCCAGTTGCATCGCCAGCGCGGCCTGGTCGGTGAAGGCGGAGGTCAGTTCGAGGATCTCGTTGTTGTAGGGCGCCGATTCCACCGCCCGCAGCGCGACCAGCACGCCCACCGTGGAATCGGAGGTCTGCATGGGCAGCACGAGTGCGGGCCCGGCGTCGGGGAAGATCTTGCCGAGATCCGCGCGGCGAGCGTCGTCCACCCGCTGGGGAGAACGCTGTCGGAAGGCCTGACCGATGGTGGTGTCTCCCAACGGCAGCTTGATCAGCCGCTGGTCGTGCGTGGCGCCGGCGGTATGTGTGATCAGAAGTTCGGTGATCTCTTCGGGTGGCCCCTCGGAGTCCGGGACGACCGCGAGATAGGTCCGTTCGGAGCCGGTGAGCCGGTGCGTGGCTTCGACGAGGTGGGTGAGGACCTGGCCGGGGGCGGTGCCTGCGAGGAATTCGGTGGTGATGTCGCGGGTGGCTTCGATCCAGGCTTGGCGGGTGCGGGCGGATTCGTAGAGGTGGGCGTTGTCGATGGCGATTCCGGCCGCGGCGGCCAGGGCTCGCACGATGACTTCGTCGTCTTCGGTGAAGGGTTGGCCGCCTGCTTTCTCCGTGAGATAGAGGTTGCCGAATACTTCGTCGCGGATGCGGACGGGCACGCCGAGGAAGGTGCGCATCGGCGGGTGATGGGCGGGGAATCCTACCGAGGAGGGGTGGTCGGCCAGGTTGTCGAGCCGGATCGGTTTGGGCTGGCTGAACAGTAGTCCGAGCACGCCGTGGCCTTGGGGGAGGTCGCCGATCAACTCGCGGGTCGGTTCGTCGATGCCCTCGTAGATGAATTGGGTGAGTTGCTGGTCGTGGCCGCGGACGCCGAGCGCGCCATAGCGGGCATCGACCAGCGAGATAGCGGTGTGCACGATGGTGCGCAAGGTGCGATTGAGGTCGAGGCCGGAGGTGACGGTGAGCATGGCCTCGACCAAGCCGTCCATGCGGTCACGGGCATCGATGATCTGCTCGATGCGATCCTTGACCTCGCCGAGCAGTTCGCGCAGCCGCAGTTGGGAAAGCGTATCCCGCACGGAGTAGGGGTCGGCCGACGCGTAATCAGTCGCATGCGCCCCTGAAACGCCGTCAGCGCGGCTTCTCGCCATGGCTCAAGAATATTTCACCCGGTTCCGGAAATGAACGCCACCGCCGAGTGGATATGGACACGCCACCGGTCAGGAGTCGATGGTGGAGCCGGACGGCCGGGACCGGAGTTTGGAGGCGTAGACCGCGGCCTGGGTGCGCCGTTCCAGGCCGAGTTTGGCGAGCAGGCGGGATACGTAGTTCTTCACCGTCTTCTCGGCGAGGAACATGCGCTGAGCGATCTGGCGGTTGGTCAGTCCTTCACCGAGGAGGTCGAGCAGTTTGCGTTCCTGATCGGTGAGTCCGGCCAGGGGGCCGTCGTGGTGGGTGTTGGCGCGTAGTCGTTGCATCAAGGCGGCGGCGGCGCGGTTGTCGAGCAGGGAGCGGCCCGCGCCGACTTCCTTGATGGCTTTGGCCAGCTCCATGCCCTTGATGTCCTTGACGACGTAGCCGCTGGCTCCGGCCAGGATCGCGTCCAGCATCGCCTGTTCGTCGGTGAACGAGGTCAGGATCAAGCAGCGCAGATCGTCGAGCTTGGACAGCAGGTCACGGCAGAGTTCGATCCCGTTGCCATCGGGCAGGCGCACGTCGAGAACGGCGACGTCCGGCCGGAGTGCGGGAATGCGGGCGAGGGCCTGGGCGACGTCGCCTGCTTCGCCGATCACGGTGAGTTCCGGGTCGTCGGAAAGCAGGTCGGCGAGGCCGCGGCGGACGATCTCATGGTCGTCGACCAGAAACACCGTGATCATCGAGTGTCCAATCCGGGAGCGGGGGTGGGGTCGACACTACGCATCGGGCAGGCCGCTCGGTACGGGCCAAAAGTCCCTTCCTGCGTGGCGACGGGACTCGCCGCGCAGGCATGTCATTCGCGGTGCGACGCACCGCGCTGGGAAGTATTCGGTAGGGCCGGTCGTGGAGCTGCCCGGCAGCGATCAGGTCGGCGCCTCCGAGCGGGTGAGGCCTTCGGCGATCAGGATCCGGTGGGCTTGCTGCGCGGCGGAGACCTGCGCGCTGTCGGGCGGTTCGCCGCCGGAAAGACCTTCCAGGCTGCGGGCGAGCACCGCCACCGCGTCGGTGAGTGCACGTAGCCGGCCGTCCAACTCGTCGAGACGAGACGATTCCGGTCGCGTGACCGGCGTGGCGTCCTGCTGCAAGGTGCCCGCGAGGTCGGCTCCGCGCAGGACGGCCCGCAGATCTTCGGGCAACAGCGCGAACACGTGATCGAGCTGGCCGGGCGAGAACAGATCGGCCAGCGCGTCGGTCACCGCACCCGCGAGAGCGTAGGCCTCGTCTCGGGAGACGCCTGCTTCCAATGCGAACTGATCGAGGAAGGAGGGCACGTCGTGCGGGAAGGGAACGTGCGCGGGCACCCAGCCCTCGTAGAAGATCCCGCGCAGCAGTTCGGGCAGCTGGGCGCTCAGGTGCGCGGCCGCGTTGACACCGATGCGGTCACGCACCGTGTGCAGCCAGGCGCGCAGTGCGCGGTGCGCGAATGCCCGGTCTTCGGTGGCGAGTTCGTCGGTCAGAGTGCGCAGCCACTCGTGCGCGGTGTGCACCGCGGGTGCGAGGGGGTCGCGGTGGTAGCTCATGACGTGTGCCTTTCACGGATGAAATCGTGGTCGTCGAGGTGCGATATCCACGAGACTGCTCGTCCGAGCCGGGGCCGGTGAGAGGACTCCTACCCGCACTGACGGGACCATGGTCACCCCGAATGCCGGATCGCCGTGGACGCGACGTGATCACGTCCGCGCGGGCGACGAGTCGCGGAGGATCGCCAATGCGGCGGCGAGCCGCCGCCGTAGCTCGCCCGCGACGGACCGCAGCCCCGGCTGCGCGGTGACGCAGACCAGCAGTTCCGGATCGGCGACCTCGACCTGTGTGCCGGTGTCGGTCGAGCGCACCACGAGACCGCACGAGAACATCGCCCCGGCGTGGCGGTCGGCCGACAGCGCCCGGTAGGTCAGCTGGGGGTCGCAGACGCCCAGCAGCAGATAGTTCTCGATCTGTTCGCCGATCGTCTCGCGCAGCGTGGCCTGTAGGTCGACTTCGGCGATCACCGCCAGTTCCGCACCGCGCAAGGCATCCCTGGTCCTGCGCACCGCCTCCTCGAAGGGTGCGTCGAGGTGCACCGCGACGGTGGCGGCGGGGGCAACCGGCAACCGGATCTCGGTGAGCAGACGCCGGGCGTCGGTGACCTCGTCCGGGCCGATGAGGTAGGCCTCGGTGGGGGGACCGATCGGCCGGTAGCCGCTGTCGCGCAGCCATTCCTGGAGCGCCTGATACGCGGCGGCGAGGTCGCGGTAGCTGCCGCGGTGGCAGGTGCGAGCGACGAGAGTTCCCGGCAGGACGACCACTTGCGCGCCGGAGCTGGGCCCGAGGTTGGGTGCGGGCTCCACCGCGACGCCGAATTCCACCGCGGCCGCTTCGCCTTGGAGTGTGTCGTCGCGGAAGGTGATCGTCGGCGCGCCGCTGGCGACCAAACCGGCCTGCTGCACGACGCGGGTCACTTCCCGCATTCCCTCCGCGATGTCCTCGCCGAGCAAACCTGGGTCGGGACGAAGCCTGCGTGCCATCCGCAGCACCGTTTCCGGTGCGGACTCGACCAGGGCGATCCGGTATTCCACCGCGTCCTCCTCGATTCGTCGTGCCGTGGGCGCGGGCCGCCGCCCTTCGGGTGTCGGTGGGCTCAGCGGGAGCCGGTGACGGTGAAGACGTCGGTGACCGGGCGCCGGGGAGTCGGCGGGACCATGTCGGCGTCGTCGGGCGCGGTGCCGACACGGAGCAGCACCTGAGGTGTCGCCGGACGGGGAACCAGGCCGGCGAGCAGTCCCCGGGTCGTCGGCAGTTCGGTGACATGGGTGAGCGCGCAGGTCGCCAGACCCGCGGCGGTGCATTCCAGCAGCACGGCCGACAGCGCCTCGCCGGTGCGTAGCCAGCGTGTCACCGAATCCCCGTCGGTGCCGAGCAGAACCAGCCGCGCGCGATCGTCGAGCCGGGCCCGTCGCATCGAACGCGGCGCCGGGGGGAACGCGCGCCCGACTCCGACCCGGGCGAATTCCGCGTCGGACACCAGCGCGGAGGCCGGCACGCCTTCGAGCGTCTCCGAATGCCCGGCCCACCATTCCAATTCGGTCTGATACAGCAAGTCCTGGCGGCGCAGCGCACCGATCTGTTCCGAAGCGGCGGCGAGCCGAGGCCGGGCGCTGTCGTCCAAGACGTCGAGTTCCACCTCGTGCGGGGAGGTGAGCATCCGCAGCCGGGGCAGCAGGCCTGCGAAGCCCTGCGGTTCGAGCATCGGCAGCCGGTCGGTGCGGCGCCGGTCGATGACGCGTGCTCGGGTGTGGATCCCCTCCGGCGGGTCGGTCCACGGCCGGAATTCGATCACGGCGAGATGGTCGGGTCGCTGCCGATCCGGCACGCGCACCGTGTCGGTGTGCCAGCCTTGGTCGGCGAAGGCGGTTCGCGCGTGATGCAGGACGGCTCCGCAGCTGATCACCAGCTGGCGGCCGTGCGGGTCGGTCGAGGGCAGCAGCCGGTCGGCGTCGGTGTAGAGGTGCAGGCGGGTTCCGTCGAACACCCACCGCCACGGCTGGGTGTTGTGCACCGACGGCGCCCGGGTGGCCAGCCGCAACGCAGCCAGCATCACCCGATGCTCGGGTACCGAAATGGCGGGTGCTTCGTCGTTCGCGGTCATGGTTCGAGTCTTCGCGGGATCGTCCGGAGCGGATACGGGCGTTCCGCCCGCGACGCAGGGTCCTTGGTCACCGTCGCCCGCCGGGCCGGTGCGAGGCCGCCGTAACCTTCCCGCGGCGTTCTACTTCTCGATGTCCGCCACACCGGCACGCAGGACCGTCACGCCCCACCACAACAGCCGCAGCGCGAGACCGGCGTAGATCAACACCGCCAGATACACCAGGTCCGCGCCGTAGTCGCGCGCCCAATCGGGCAGCAACAGGACGAGCGCCACGAGCATCCCGATCAGCATGATCGAAGCGAGCACCACCGCGGGAACCGCCAGCGGCACCGAGTCGGGGTCCGGAGTTCCGTCGGATGTACGTGGAGGTATACGACGGGGTGACATAGCACACAGCCTGCTCGGGGGGCGGGTGCGAGGGGAGGGTACTGCTGCCCGTAGAGCGGGGGCTAACGTCCCGATATCGATGTGGCCTCAGTCCACCTCGCCCTGTGGACCGGACATCTCGAGGATCTCCGAGAGTGGACGGCGCGGCGTCAGTGGAGCGTCCTGCGCGGATTCGGGTGCCGAGCCGACCCGGACCAGCACCTGCGGCAAGCCGAAACCGCCGGTCAGCGTGCGGACCAGCGCGCGGCTCTGCGGGACTTCGGTCAGGTGGGTCAGCGGACAGGTCGCGTACCCCGCGAGGGTGCACTCCAGCAGCACCGTGGACAGCACCTCACCGCAGTGCACCACGTCGTCGGGGGTGTCGCTGTCGGTGGAGAGGACCAGGATCACCGAATGGTCGTCGGCGACCTCACCGCGCCGGTCACCGGAGACGGTGGGGAACTTGCGGCCCACGCTCACCCGCTGCCGTTCCTGCTCGGAGATCAGCGACTCCTTGGGGACACCGGCGTCGGCGACGACGTGCCCCGTCCACCATTGCAATTCGGCGTGGTAATCCGGGTCGTAGCGGCGCAGCGACGCGGTCATCTCCGAGGCGCGGGCCAACGTGGGGCGGCTGTCGTCGTGCAGGACGTTCAGCGTGGCGTCGGCGGGATCGAACGTGCTGCGCAGCACGGTTTCGAAATCGGGCCATCCGGGCGGTGCCGCGAACGGCAGCCGGTCGGTGTGCCTGCGCAGGATGGCGTCGGCGCGGGCGCGGTCGGCGTCGGTCACGAAATGCGCCCGGTGGAACGTCATGGTGGCGAGATGATTGCGACGATTCGGGTTGGGGAAATGGGCGACGAGGGTGCGCCAACCGGCAGCGGACATGGCCGCGCGGAGATGGCCCAGCGCGACACCGCAGCTGATCAGCATCTGACGACCGGTGGTGTCGGTCGCCGGGAGGCGGCGTTCGGGTACCGCGAACAGCCGCAGCGCTTGGCCGTCGAACGTCCAGTGCCAGGGCTGGCTGTTGTGCAGCGACGGCGCCCGGCCGGCGAGGAGGACGGCCTTCTCGATGGTTTCTCCGGTGGGTAGCTCGTTCATATGGCCGACGGTAGGTCTCCCACGCCGATGGGAAAACAGTCGTTGGTCCCGGATCTCGTCGCTGGTGGCCCCCACGTCAGGCGGTTGTTGCGGACTTTCGTCCCTGGACGGGACACCGGCGGCTCGGTCAGGCTTGAAGTCGTGGGCAACGGTGTGCGGGCGACGCCGCGGATCGATTCGCGCCGCCACGACGCGGTGATCTTCGACATGGACGGGGTGGTGACCGACAGCGCGTCGATGCACGCCGCGGCGTGGACGGAATTGTTCGACGACTTCCTCACCCGGCGTCCCGCCGGTGCCGGACAGGACCGGTCGCCGTTCACCGAAACCGACTACCTTCGCTTCGTCGACGGCAAGCCACGCTATCGAGGCGTCGCGGACTTCCTCGCGGCGCGAGGTATCGCGTTGCCCTGGGGCACCGCCGCCGATCCGGAGACGGCCGAAACCGTATGTGGGCTCGGAAACCGCAAGGATCACCTGTTCCGCGAGCGCGTCGCACGTGACGGTGTCCGGGTGTTCCCGTCGACCGTCGACCTCGTTCGTCGTCTGACGGCCGCGGGCATCGGCACGGGCATCTTCTCCGCCAGCCGGCATTGCGCGCAGGTGCTCACGGCCGCCGGTGTCGCGGACCTGTTCACGGTGCGGGTGGACGGGAACGATGCCGAGGAATTGGGCCTGGCGGGGAAGCCCGATCCGGCGATGTTGCTCGAGGCCGCGCGCCGACTCGGGGCCGGACCGGACCGGACGGTTGTGGTCGAGGATGCCGAGGCGGGCGTCGCCGCCGGTCGCAGTGGGGGCTTCGCGCTGGTCATCGGTGTCGATCGGCGGGCGAACGCGGATGGGCTGCTGGCGCGGGGAGCCGACGTCGTCGTCGATGACCTCGCTCGGGTGCGGTTGCGCGGGGGCTTCCGGCGGATGTCGGAGCTGCCGGACGTCGAGGAGGGCTGGCCGCGGATAGCCGACCGTCTGAGCACCGAGAAAGTCGCGGTGCTGCTCGACTTCGACGGCACCGTCGCGGATATCGTCCCCGATCCGAATGCCGCCGAACCGGTCGCGGGCGTGGCGGCCGCATTGCGGAAGCTGGCAGCGGAATGCCCCGTCGCGGTCGTCAGCGGACGCGATCTCGCCGATTTGCGTGCCCGCGTCGGCGTCGGCGGAATCTGGTACGCGGGCAGTCACGGCTTCGATCTGGTGGCCCCGGACGGCGCCGGGCACGTGCACGACGCCGCACCCGGCGCCGAGGAGGCGCTCGCCGCGGCGGCCGGTGAACTTCGGCGTCGCCTGCGGGATGTTCCCGGAATCCTGGTGGAGCACAAGCGGTTCGCGGTCGCCGTTCACTACCGCAACGTCACGGCGGAACACGTCGGGGGAGTGGTCGCCGCGGTGCACGCGGCAGGGCACACGGCGGGTTTGCGCGTCACCCACGGCAGGCGTGTCGCCGAGCTGCGCCCGGATGTGGACTGGGACAAGGGCGCCGCGGTGCGGTGGATTCTCGACCATCTCACCGTCCCGGTGCTGCCCGTCTATCTCGGCGACGATCTGACCGACGAGGACGCGTTCGATGCCGTCGAAGCGGATGGGCTCGCCATCGTGGTGCGCCACGGGGAGACCGGCGACAGGCACACCGCCGCCCGGTACGCGATCGACGGGCCGCATCGGGTCCGCGACTTCCTCGATCGGCTGGCCCGCAGGCTGCGACCCGGTACCGTCACGGCCGCGCCGGAGTCGTGGACACTCGACTTCGATGGATACGACCCGGCCCGAGAGAAGCTTCGGGAGTCACTGTGCACGGTCGGCAACGGTTATTTCGCCACCCGCGGTGCGGCACCGGAATGCGGGGCGGGAGCGGTCCACTACCCGGGTACTTATGTGGGCGGGGTGTACAACCGGCTCTCCGACACGATAACCGGCCACGTGGTCGACAACGAAAGTCTGGTCAATCTGCCGAATTGGCTCCCGCTGACCTTCCGGATCGAACGCGGCCCCTGGTTCGACATCGATACCGCGGATTTGCTGGATTACCGGCAGCAGCTGGATCTGCGCCGCGCCGAACTCGTGCGGCGGTTCCGTTTTCGCGATCCGTCGGGTCGGATCACCGCGGTGAACCAACGCCGGTTCGCCGCCATGCATCGTCCGCACTCGGGCGCGATGGCGACGACGATCACCGCCGAAAACTGGTCGGGCGAACTGACCATCCGCTCGGCGATCGATGGATCCGTGCGCAATCAGTTGGTGCAGCGGTATTGGGATCTGTCCGACACCCATCTGGTGACCGAACACGCCGTACACCTGTCCGCGAGATCGGTGCTGCTCTCGGCGCGGACCGGCGCCTCGAGAACGCCGGTGGCCGTCGCGACGCGCAGCGGTCTGCGACGCGGCGGGGAGCCCATCGACCCGGCATGCGAAGCGATCCACGAGGACGGCCTGATCGGGCACGATTTCACGCTGCCGGTCACCAGCGGGGACGCGGTGACCGTGGAGAAGGTCGTCGCCGTGTTCACCGGACGTGACCCGGCCACGGCGGGACCCGACGAGGAAGCCGCGCGCTGGGTCGACGCCGTCGACAGCTACGCGGATCTGTTCGAGGGACACGCGGTGGCGTGGGAGCATCTGTGGGCGCGGCTGCGGATCGACCTGGACGGTGCCCAGGACGCGACGCGCATCGTGCGCCTGCACCTGTTGCACCTGATACAGACCTTGTCACCGAACACCACGAGCATGGATGTGGGCGTGCCCGCGCGCGGCCTGCACGGTGAGGCCTATCGCGGTCATGTGTTCTGGGACGAGCTGTTCGTCTTTCCCGTGCTGAATCCGCGGTTTCCCGAGCTGACCCGTTCTCTGCTGCGGTACCGCTATCGCCGTCTGCCCGAGGCCAGGCGAGCGGCCGCGGAAGCGGGACTCGCCGGGGCGATGTTCCCGTGGCAGTCCGGCAGTGACGGCCGTGAAGAAAGCCAGCGGATGCATCTGAATCCGCTGTCGAGACGCTGGAATCCGGATCCCAGCCGCCGTGCGCACCACATCGGGATCGCGATCGCCTACAACGTCTGGCAGTACTACCAGGCCACCGGCGACCTGGAGTTCCTCGTCGAATGCGGCGCGGAGTTGCTGGTGGAGATCGCTCGTTTCTGGTCGAGCGTGGCGCGCTACGACGCCGAGCGCGACCGCTACACCATCCGTGGCGTGATCGGCCCGGACGAGTTCCATTCCGGCTATCCGGACGCGCCGGAGGCCGGTATCGACAACAACGCCTATACCAATGTGATGGCGGCCTGGGTGATCCTGCGGGCGATCGACGCGCTCGCCCTGCTGGCACCGCGCGAACGATCGGAGCTGCTGGAGAAGCTGTCGGTGCGACCGTCGGAATCGGAGCACTGGTCCGTTGTCGCTCGGCGAATGTACGTCCCGTTCCACGACGGAGTCATCAGCCAGTTCGAGGGATACGAGCGACTGGCCGAACTCGATTGGGATCACTACCGTCGTCGATACGGCAACATCCAGCGGCTGGACCGGCTACTCGAGGCCGAGGGCGACGATGTGAACCGCTATCGGGCCGCCAAACAAGCCGATGTCCTGATGCTGTTCTATCTACTGTCGGCCGACGAACTCCGGGAACTGCTGGGACATCTCGGATACGAACTGCCCGGCGAGATGATTCCGCGGACCATCGACTACTACCTGTCGCGCACGTCGCACGGCTCGACGCTCAGCGCGCTGGTGCATTCGTGGGTGCTGGCGCGGGCCAACCGGGAGCGCGTCGTGGAGTTCTTCGATCTGGTGCTCGGCTCCGACGTCGCCGATATCCAGGGCGGAACCACCGCGGAGGGGATTCATCTCGCCGCGATGGCGGGCAGCGTCGATCTGCTGCAACGGTGTTTCACCGGTATGGAACTGCGCCGCGACCGCCTGGTGTTCTGCCCGTATTGGCCGGAGTCCTTGGGCGCCTTGTCGTTTCCGATGATCTATCGCGGCCATCGGCTGACCGTGCGCGTCAGCGGCGATGGCGTCGAGATCGGCTCGGATCCCGGCGCGTCGCCGCCGATCGAGGTCACCTGCCGGGACCAGACCGCGCGGCTCGAGGCGGGAGCGACGGTCCGCCTGCCGATGAACTCGGTGAGCGAGTGATGATCACCGGCTCTTCCGCCCGTGCGGCGGCACCGCTCGCCCGCGGTCGTCAGCCGGAGGTGCCCATTGGTCGAGTCGTTGATCTCGTGCGTCGTTCCGGTGCCGGCAATCCGGGTGCGAGATCCGGTCCAGTTCGGTGTGGGCGATGCGCGCGGCCCAGGCACGGGCGCGTTCCAGCTCTCCTGGCCCGGGCGGGCCGGTCGAGTCTTCGAGGAGGAAATCCATCGGGTCGTCGGCGAGGGAATAGCCCAAACGCCGTAGTCGTTTTCCGATGCCGCGTGCGGTCGATCCGGGTAGCCACGACTGACCGGCCGGCTTGGTGGCGAAGGCGATGGCGGTGTGCCCCCGCGGAACGGGCAGTGCCGCTTCGAGCCACTCCCGGACACCGATGTCGGCGATCAGCGCATCGGTTCGCTTGGCGGCGTCGCGGCGGGTACGCCGACGGCTGAGCCGGAAGGTGCGGGTCGGTCCGCCGACCACGAGCAGATGCACCTTCGGAGCGGGCACTTCGGCGGCCGCGGCCACCGGCACGACTTCGACGTCGGCGTGCTCGCGCAGCCCTTCCGCGATGGCTTCCGCGACCGCCGCGGTGTTGCCGAACATCGATTCGTAGACGACTCGTGCGCGCATGGCTGGCTCCTCCGCACCGCGCCTCGCCGAACGCGGATACCACGGACGCTATGCGGCGGGAAAGACCGCGCACAGAGTCGAACCGACACTTGCCGAGGGACCTTGGCCCCGTCCTCGGCGTGTGATCGGGCGGGTTCGGAGACCGCGGATCAGCAACCGGCGTGAGCTGGCTGCTCGACTGGGCGAAGAAATACTGGTGGAGTCTCCTGTGGCCGGGATATGAGCCTCGATCATGAGCTCGCTGCCGGCCGCCCTCATCGATCGCGTCAGGAGATGACCGAGGTACATCGCACGGTGACCGGCGCGGCGCCGATCGAGCCCGCCGGGGCAGCGGACGGCCGCGCGGTTATCGATGCGCCCATCTTTTCGCCGCGGTGTGGTCGTGGGTGGGAATGACCTCGACGTCCGCGGGCAGGCAGTGCAGGCGGTGGATCGCTGCGAAGGCGGCGGATCGGTCGTGGTCGACGAGAAGCCCTGGCAGCGGGGGTTTCTCGCGCAGCAGCGGGATCTGCTCCCGCCGCCAGACGGCGTCGCCCGCCAACAGCACGGTGCCCCCGTCCGCTACCGCGAGAACGAGCCCGATGCTGCCAGGGGTGTGCCCGGAGAGGTCCACCGCCAGCACCGAGCCGTCGCCGAAGAGGTCGTGGCTGCGGGAAAAGGTGAGTACGGGAGGCCCGTCGAGGTCGAAGGACGGCGTCGGTCGTGAGCCGAGCGACTCCGCGACGCCCATGGGGGTCGTCTCGGGGTTCGTCGCCCATTCCAATTCGGCCGTGGTCACCCGCAACGCGAGGGATGCCGGCAGGTCGAGCAGTCCGGCCACGTGGTCCCAGTGGATGTGCGTCGCGATCGCGAAGTCGAGTGCGTCCACGGGGACAGCGGACATCGCGAGCGAATCAGCTAGGCCGACAAGCGATTTACGTGGAGCGACGAGATCGCGATACGGGCGGCGCAGCTGCGGCAGGACCCGGGCGTGTACGTCGGCGCACATCGCCGGATCGACCACGAAACGAGCCTGTGGGTGTTCGACCAGAAAACTGGTCATAGCGATCGCTACCGAGGGCGGCCGCAACGCTCCTTCGATCACCCCGTAGGCCGGAGCGGGCCGCACACCATGGATGAGCGCGGTCAGCCGGACCCTGGCTCGCGCCGGGGGCAATCCCGCGTCGGTGAGCGTGTCGAGCAACTCCGTGTCGCGACGTCGCGGCTGCAGCGTGCGCCACGGCATCGACATCCCCGCGGCGCAACACGACCACCACGTCGCGGCGGTACCGGTCCGCGCCGTCAACGGCCCCGCTGATGGCAGATCCACACCGGCCCCTTCCAGCCCGACCGGCAAGGGCGCGGCCGACGAACAGCTTTCTCAGGCAAACCACGATGTTAACTCAGGTTCCGGCAGTCGACCGGTGCGCGATCGCGGACCCGCAGCGCGCCGGCGGGATGCGCGCGATGATGGAGGGGTGCGCACCCGCTTCCACGATCACCTCGAGCAGCTCGCCGACCACTTGCGAGCGATGTGCGTGCGCAATCGGGAGGCCATCGCGATGGCCACCGACGCCCTTCTCGGCGCGGATCTGGAGCTGGCCGAACGCACCATCGACTACTGCGCCGAAACCGCCGCGATGCGCGAGGACGCCGAGCACGCCGCGGTCACCCTTCTCGCCCTCGAAGCTCCCGTCGCGGGAGAACTGCGGCAGGTGGTGACGGCGCTGCAATTGGTCGATGACCTCACCCGGATGAGCGCGCTGACCGAGCACATCGCCGACGCCGCCAGACGCAGGCATCCCGCCGACGTGGTCCCCGAACCGGTGCGAGATCTGGTGACCCATATGGGTGCGGCGGCCGTCGACCTCGCCGACGCCGCGGTCGGTGTGCTGACCACCGCCGACCCCGGCGACGCCGCGGACATCGACGCTCGCGACGACACCATGGACGATCTACACCGCGCGCTGCTGGCGGCGATCCTGGCCGAAGGATGGGACAACGGCACCGCGGCCGCGGTCGACGTCACTCTGCTCGGCCGCTATTACGAACGCTTCGGCGACCACGCCGTCGAGGTGGGCCGCCGCACCCTGTACATGACCACCGGGCGCCGCCAGGACGACGAGGTCGCGCAATCGCTATAGGACCGCGAATCGTGGGTGCGCGGAACGGAATTCGTTGCGCTCGACGGTCCATCGGACGGCGGGTGACGAGACGATCCAGGCCGGCCCCGAAGAACCGGCCCGGATCGTCGAATATCGATCAGGCGAGATCGAACCGGTCGTTTTCGACCACCTTGACCCACGCCGCGACGAAGTCGTCGACGAACTTCGCCTTCGCGTCGTCCTGCGCGTACACCTCGGCCACCGCCCGCAGCACGGAGTGCGATCCGAAGACGAGGTCGTTGGCCGTCGCCGTCCACTTCGCCGCACCGGAGGCGCGGTCGAAGCCTTCGTAGACGTTCTCCGCCGACTCCGACGCCTTCCACTCGGTGTTCTGGTCGAGCAGGTTGACGAAGAAGTCGTTCGTCAGCACGCCCGGCCGGTCGGTGAACACACCGTGGTCGGTGCCGCCGTAGTTGGCGCCCAGAGCGCGCAGACCACCGATGAGCACCGTCAGCTCCGGAGCCGTCACGTCCAGCATGTACGCCCGGTCGAGCAGCAGGCGCTCCAGCGGAGCCTTCTCGCCGGTCCGCGTGTAGTTGCGGAACCCGTCGGCCCGCGGTTCGAGCACCGCGAACGACTCGACGTCGGTGTTCTCCTGGGTGGCGTCCGTCCGTCCGGGTGCGAACGGCACCGTGACATCGTGGCCCGCGTCCTTGGCGGCCTTCTCGATCGCCGCGGACCCGGCCAGGATGATCAGGTCGGCGAGCGAGACCTTCTTGCCGCCGGAGGCCGAACCGTTGAAGTTCTGCTGGATCTGCTCGAGCACCGGCAGCACCTTGGCCAGCTCGTCCGGCTCGTTGACTTCCCAGTTCTTCTGCGGCTCGAGCCGGATCCGGGCACCGTTGGCGCCACCGCGCTTGTCGGTGCTGCGGTAGCTGGCTGCCGAGGCCCAGGCGGTCTTGACCAGCTGCGCGACCGACAGGCCGGACTCGAGCACCTTGCTCTTCAGCTCCGCGATGTCCTGCTCGTCGATCAACTCGTGATCGACGGCGGGAACGGGATCCTGCCACAGCTGCGGCTCGGGAACCCAGGGGCCGAGGTAGCGGCTGATCGGGCCCATGTCGCGGTGCAGGAGCTTGTACCACGCCTTGGCGAACGCCTCGGCCAGCTCCTCGGGGTGATCGAGCCAGCGCCGGGTGATCTCCCGATAGATCGGGTCTTCGCGCAGCGACAGGTCCGTGGTCAGCATGGTCGGCGTACGCGCGGGCCCGCCGAACGGATCCGGGATCGCGCCCTCGCCCGCACCGTCCTTCGGCTTCCACTGCCAGGCCCCGGCGGGGCTCTTGGTCAGCTCCCATTCGTAGCCGTACAGGTTCTGCAGGAAGCCGTTGCCCCACTTGGTCGGGGTGGCGGTCCAGACGACCTCCAGGCCGCTGGTGATGGCGTCCTTGCCCTTGCCGGTGCCGTAGGCGCTCTTCCAGCCCAGGCCCTGCTGTTCGAGGGGAGCGCCTTCCGGTTCGGCGCCGACCAGGCCGGCATCGCCCGCGCCGTGGGTCTTGCCGAAGCTGTGGCCGCCGACGATCAGCGCGGCGGTCTCCTCGTCGTTCATCGCCATGCGGCCGAATGTCTCGCGGATGTCGCGCGCGGCGGCCACGGGATCCGGCTGACCGTTGGGCCCTTCGGGATTCACATAGATCAGGCCCATCTGGACGGCGCCGAGCGGGTTGGCCAGCTCGCGGTCACCGCTGTAGCGCTCGTCGCCGAGCCAGGTGTCCTCCGGACCCCAGAAGACCTCCTCCGCCTCCCAGATGTCCGGACGGCCGAAGCCGAAGCCGAAGGTCTTGAACCCCATCGACTCGAGGGCCACGTTGCCCGCGAACACCAGCAGGTCGGCCCACGAGATCTTGCTGCCGTACTTCTGCTTGACCGGCCACAGCAGCCGGCGCGCCTTGTCCAGGTTGGCGTTGTCCGGCCAGCTGTTCAGCGGCGCGAAACGCTGCGCGCCCTGACCGCCGCCGCCGCGGCCGTCGGAGATGCGGTAGGTGCCCGCGGCGTGCCAGCTCATCCGGATGAACAGGCCGCCGTAGTGGCCGTAGTCGGCGGGCCACCAGTCCTGCGAATTGGTCAGGACCGCCGCGACGTCGGCCTTGAGGGCGTCGACGTCGAGCTTCTTGAATTCTTCTGGGTAGTTGAAGTCCTCTCCGAGCGGGTTGGACTTGGACGTATGGGCGTGCAGCACCGAGACATCGATCTGCTCCGGCCACCAGTCCTTGTTGCTGCGGGGGCGGTGGTCCGTCTTCGCGGTGGGCGACGGGATCGCCGGGTTCTCGCTCTCGCTCGCGCTGTGGGTCTTGGTGTCAGGATTGGGCGGGCGGCTATCGGATGACACAGCATTCCTTCCTGAATGAGTGATGTGGGCTGCGATCACGAATGTGATCGGGAAGCCTGTGATTCCACACAATCGGGGCACAGGCCCCAGTAGATGACCTCGGCTTCATCGATCGAGAAGCCGCTGTCATCGGACGCGGTCAGACACGGGGCCTCGCCGATGGCGCAGTCGACATCGGCGATCACCCCGCATCCTCGGCATACGACGTGATGGTGGTTGTCGCCGACCCGCGATTCGTAGCGGGCGACGGACCCGGACGGCTGGATACGCCGGACCAGGCCGGTGGCGGTGAGTGCGTTCAAGGAGTCGTAGACCGTTTGGTGGGACACCTCGGGCAGCGCGGATCGAACAGCGCGGATGATCGACTCCGTGTCGGCGTGCGGGTGGTCGTGGACCGCGCTGAGCACCGCGACCCGCGGGCGGGTCACACGTAGCGAAACTCCTCGCAGCATCTGCTGGAACTCCGAGGCCGTTGGCATGCTCGGAAGTCTCGTCCGTTTTCTGGAACGAGTCAAGAGTTTGTTCGGAAGTTGCGCGGTACGTGCCGCGCGGAGGCCGCCCCGGAGGGCTCGTCGGGCAGCGTACCCACTGCCGCGCAGAGCACGTGGGCGTTTGCGGCGATTCGATCGAGCCGACGAGGCGCGGATGATCCGGCTACCGGATCGGATGGGCAACCAGCGAGCTATCTCGGCGCTGCGGCTCCATGGGCCCGCTCAGGGCCGGAAAACGGAGCGGATGCAGCCTTCCTTTTTGTGCTTGAAGATGTCGTAGCCGTATACCGCGTCGTCGAGCGGCATGTCGTGGGTGATCAGGTAGGAGGGGTCGAGATCGCCCTGTTGGATGTAATCGAACATGCGGGGTACGAACCGCTGGCCGTATTGCTGTGCCGTGCGGATGGTGAGACCCTTGTTCGTCACGACGCCCATGGGGAATTTGTCGGTGAGACCGTATACGCCGAGCACCGAGACGATGCCGCCTTTCCGGCACGCGAGAATCGCTTCCCGCAGCGGTGTCGCCCGATCCGATTCCAGCCGGAGCAGCTGTTTGGCCCGATCGTAGAGTTGCTGGAGTCCGGTGCCGTGTCCTTCCATCCCGACGGCCTCGATGCAGGCGTCGGGCCCGCGGCCACCGGTACTTTCGCGCAGGATCTCGTGGACGCTGTCGACGGCGGTGTAGTCGATGGTTTCCGCGCCGAACTGCTCTTCCGCCACGCGCAACCGCTCGGGAAGGCGGTCGATGACGAAGATCCGCTCGGCGTCGAGCAGGCGTGCCGTGTGCCCGGCCATCAATCCGACGCCGCCGCTGCCCCATACCGCGACGGTGTCGCCTGGGTGGATGTCGCAGAATTCGGCGCCCATCAGTCCCGTCGGCACGGCATCGGACAGGAACAATGCTTGTTCGTCGGTGATGCCGTCCGGTATCCGGAAACAGTTGGTGTCGCCGAAGGGAACACGGACATATTGCGCATGGGAACCCTGATAACCCCCGAAGGGATGGGTGTAACCGTAGATTCCGCCCGTCGGGTAGCCGAAAAGCGGTTGTTGCAGAGCGCTGTTCGGATTGGTGGTATCGCAAAGGGAATACAGTTCGTGGTCGCAATACCAGCACGATGCGCATCCGATGAAGGACGGGACCACGACACGGTCACCCACGGCGATCGAGGTGACTTCGGCTCCGGTTTCTACGACCTCGCCCATGAACTCGTGTCCGAAGACGTCGCCTTCCCGCATTCCCGGCAGATATCCGTCGATGAAGTGCAGATCGGACCCGCAGGTGGTGGTCAGGCGGACCTGGACGATGACATCGTGCGGATTGACCAGAACCGGATCGGGGACGGTTTCCACGGCGAGTTCGTTGACGCCGTTCCAGCAGAGCGCGTGCATGTCTCCTCCTGTTCACCGAGCGGAAGAGCGGGCGCTCGGATTGTGGGCCAGGGTGGGCATTTCGCCGGTCTGCAGCCGGGCTCGGGCTCGGTAGAGCGCGGTGAACATGCCCGCGCCGGTCAGCAGGTCGGGCAGCGGGGTCCGGGCTCGCATCGTCACTTCGGTCCCGAGATTCCGCGGTGCTTCCCGGAAGGTGAGCTCGATTTCGAGACCCTGGCCTGCGTCCTGGTCGGCGGAGCCGACGAACCGGAAGTGTCCGTCCTCCTCGCGCAGTGTGGTCTTCCAGGTCGTGTGTCCGTCGGCGCCCGCGTACAACCTCCACTCGTAGGTCGACGGAGCCGGAGATCTGACCTCGGCGACGTCGCCCAGTACCTCCGACAGGCTCGTCGGGTCGCGCCAGAACTGCTCGACCTCGGCTCGTGGCCGGGCGATGGTCACGGTCTGACTGCCCGAGTAGCTGGTCGCCGACTCGATCACCCGTCCCACGAGATCGCTGAGCAGGTGTTTGGTGTCATCGATGTAGTGCATAGGGCCCTCCTCTCGCTCTCCGTGGTCGCAAGACACCGGCACACACGAAAGGCCCCTGCGATCCGGATACGAACCATCGGCCGCAGAGTCGTGCGCTTCCTATGCGGTCTCGGAGCGGCTACCCGCCGCCGGAAACGCCAAACCGTTTCCGTCCCGCTTCGACGACCTCCGCCCACACCGCGCCGCCGCCGTTCATCTCGATCCGCCGATCTCGGCCTGCTTCGCCGCCAGGCGCGCGGCGAATTCCGGGGAGTCGAGGGAGGCGACCTGCGGCACGATCTCGGCGTCGACGGCATCGGCGTGGGCGTCGAGATTCGCGGTGTGGCGCATGGTGCGTTTGGTGGTGATGAGCAGATCGCGCGGCGCTTCGGCCGCGCCGGCGGCGAAGTCGATCGCTCCGGCGAGCAGCGCGTCGTGATCGCCGTCGATCACCCGGTGCGCCAATCCTGCGCTCAGCGCCGCCTGGGCGTCGAGGATCTCCCCGAACAGCGTCATCGCGGCGGCCCGTTGCGGTCCGACGGCGCGTTGCAGCATCCAGGTCATCCCGCCGCCGGGATGAAGGCCCAGCCGCAGGAATCGCGCGTCGAACCGCGCGCGAGGACCGGCGACCCTGACATCCGCGGCCAGCGCCAGATTGAGTCCCGCGCCGACGGCGGCGCCGCCGACCACCGCGATGGTGGGCAGTGCGCAGCGCGCGACCGCGAGGAATCCGTCGTAGATCACCCGCAGCCCCTCCTCGCGTGCCGCACCGAGCGCGCTCAGATCGGCTCCGGCGCAGAATGCGGGCGGGGTTCCGGTGACGAGCACCGCGTGCACGCCGGTATCGCGCTCGGCCTCGGCCACCGCGGCGGCCAGTTGTTCGGACAGCGCCGGTGTCAACGCGTTCCGCCGATCCGGGTCGTGCACGGTGATGACCGCGACCTTGTCCCGCCGCTCACTCCTGATCTCCGCCATGACCGGATCGTAGGCGCCGGGGACGGTCAGAAGACGCTCGGGACCGCGCACAGACTCGTGGAGCGCTCTGACCGCCGAACGGAGATCCATCGCCGAGTTCACCGGGGCCGCGGATGCGTGGCGAACAATTCGGGTTCATTCCGCGTCGAGTACCTTGCGGGCACGGTCGTAGTTCTCCTTGCGCTCCGAAGCGCCATTTGAACCTCCGTTGATCGATCTGGTGATCGCGCCGACATCCGATTCGTCGGCCCGGTCGTTCAAATTCTTGGCGTCCCAGAACCACCCGGCGGTTGCGAAGGCGTACTTCGGATCCGCGGCCAGCTTGTGATCGCCGACGAGATCGACACCGAGGGCCTCGCCCGCCTCCTGGTAGTTGTTGCGACCGGTCAACTGCAACGCGCCACGGCCGTGGAAGCGGGCGCCGTCGCCGGGCTTGTTGTTGCCCAAGCTTCGGCCGACGCCGGAGCCGGGCCCGTAGAGGCGGTTGAAGTACTCGTCGTCACCGTATTCCTCGAGCGTTTTCAGGTCGTCGGTTTCCACCCCGATCTGGGCTAGGAAAGCGGCTTCCCGCTTCGGCGTGTCGATCCCGAAGTCGCGCATCGCCTGGTCGAGGTAGGGCAGGTACTCCTGCAATTTCGCGCGGGATGTGCCGGGGAAGATCCGCTCCAGTTGTTCCAGGGTCAGCGGGCCCGTTGTCCCGGCCCGGTCGGCATTGTGCCCGGCGACCGCGGCGAATTTCGTCTCCACCCGCACGAGTGTCGCGACGACTTCGGTCAGGAGTGACTTCTCCTCGGTCGGCGACAATTTCTTCGAGCGCGCCGAGACCGCCACCGTGGCAGCTTGCAGCACCGGTGCGAGACGTGCCGCCTCGTCTCTGATCGTTCCGATCAACGCGATGATGTCCTTCGCCACGTCGCCCACCTTGCCGGATATCCCCGTGGCTTGGGCTTTCAGATCGTCGGCGAGGCGGGCCAGCTTTCCGGACTTCTCGTTGTAATGCGTGGTGACGATGGACTCGTTGGCTACGTCGTACAAGTCGGCCTTATCGAGCAGGACGATCAGGTCCGGAATGTCCTCAGGGTGTCCGTTACCGAGTTGGTCGACCATGAGATCGAAAGCGTTTCGGGTGAATTCGATGACTTTCCGCAGCGTGGCGGAGGCTTGTGGTGGGGCGATCAGACTCTCGATCTGTTTGCGGGTATCGGCGACCGCCGAAGACGCCTGCGGGGTCGGATCCGCCCCGAGTACCTTGGCCGGTAGTGCGAGCAGACCGTATCGTGCCCGCCCCCAGGGATCCGCCTGCAACGGGTCGTAGGGGGAGCCCATGTCCACGATTCTCGCATGACCAGCGCAAACGTCCGCCATTCTCTCCCCAGCTGTGACAAGGCGGGAATATCCAGCGGGCGCTTCGAGTGTCTGTCGACTCCGGCGGTGACGACTCCGCGCAAGCGGCGTGCAAGCCGGTGCAAGTGCCGGGCAATGCTTTCGCCGCAGCGTGTTTCGTATGAACGAGACACGTGAAGTGGTGGTGGTCGGCGCCGGGCCGGTCGGGCTCATGCTGGCTTGTGAGCTGCGGCTCGCGGGGGTGGATGTGCTCGTGGTGGAGCGCCTCGCCGAGCCGGACCGCACGATCAAAGCGGGGGCGATCAATGTGCCCACCGCTCAGGCCATGTACCGGCGCGGGCTGCTGCCGCAGCTGCGCGCCGAGCAGGACGCCGCATTCGCCCGGTTCGCGCAGTTCCGTCGCGATGGCGGCATGCCGCCGATCGACCGGGGGCGGCGGCCTGCGGTGGGTCACTTCGCGGGCATCATGCTGAATTCGGACGCCGTCGACTTCGACGATCCGGAATTCGCCGAGGTCGGTCCGGCCGCCGAGGTCTTCCTGGTGGCCCAGCAGTCCGTCGAGGCGATCCTGGGTGGCCGCGCTGCCGAACTCGGCGTGGAGGTCCGGCGCGGGGTGGAGGTCATCGGGCTGTCCGACGACGGCGCGGGTGTCACCGTCGATTGCGGTGACCGCAGGGTGCGCACCGGCTGGCTGGTCGGCTGTGACGGCGGGCGCAGCACGGTCCGCAAGCTCGCCGGGTTCGAGTTCCCCGGCCTCGACCCGGAGATCACCGGCCATCAGGCGATCGTGGACATGACCGGAGCCGAGAACCTTCGAATGAGCTGGAATGCCACCGAAACCGGTATCTACGCCTATGGACCGATGCCCGGCCGCGTGCTCACCGTCGAACTGGACGGCCCGCCCGCCGACCGGGAGACCCCGGTGACGGCGGCCGAATTGCAGCAGAGCATCCGTGCCGTGAGCGGAGTCCCGGTGGTCGTCACCGCCGTGCATTCGGCCACCCGTTTCACCGACAACACCCGCCAGGTCCCCGATTACCGCAAGGGTCGGGTGCTGCTCGCCGGTGACGCCGCGCATGTGCACTCACCTTTCGGAGGTCAGGGCCTGAACCTCGGTATCGGCGACGCGGTGAATCTCGGCTGGAAACTGGCCGCCGAAGTGCGCGGATGGGCGCCCGGCGGTCTGCTCGACACCTACACCGCCGAACGCCATCCCATCGGCGCGTGGGTGCTGGATTGGACGCGCGCGCAGGTCGCTTTGATGCGCACCGATATCCGCAGCCGTGCCCTGCGCGCCGTCGCCGCCGAACTGCTCGCCTCGCGCGACGGCGCGACCGGCGTGTTCAAGAACATCTCCGGTGTTCGGCATCGCTACGACATCGGCGGGGGGCACTCGCTCGTCGGATCGGTCGCTCCCGACATCGAATTGGCCGACGGCACCCGCCTCGGTGAGTATTTCACCGGCGCGGAGGGCATTCTGCTCGACCTCGTCGATTCCGGCGACTTGCGATCCCGCGCCGCGGGATGGTCCGGGCGGGTGCGAGTCGTCACCGCGAAAGCCGCTCAGCCGCGCGAGCTTTCGGCGATTCTGGTTCGTCCCGACGGCTGTGTGGCGTGGGCTGCCGACGGTGGCGACCTGGACGGCCTCGAGGAATCGCTGGCCCGTTGGTTCGGTGCTCGCGCGCACACCTGAATTCGCGCGGACCGCGCCGCACCCGGTGACGGTGACATCGCCGGGTCGGGTTCGGCGGGCGCTGCGGTCAGCTCAGCAGTCGCTGTTCCAGTTGCGCGAGGACGGCTCGGTTGCGTTGCGCGTCCAGGGCAAGGGCTGCCGCCCAGACGTGCGCCGAGATGACTCCGGTCTGGACTCGGTCGATCCAGTCGTGAATGGTGCTGCGCCGATCGAGGGTGTCGCTGTCGAAGGTGATCGGTTCGAGCTCCGGCAGATGCACGTAGCGCAGCTGGGTGATCTCCCTTCCGCGGGCGTCGAAGATGCTGGCGGCCCACACTTCCTCGGTGGTGGAGGATTCTTCCGGCCCGTCCGGCGATGAGGTGATCGGGTCGGGCTGGTTGTCGATCCCGTGCACGACGGCGTCCGCGGCGGCCTGGTGGGCCAGCCCGAATCCCCACAGGCGGCCGTTCATACCCGCCATCATCCGCCCGGCGATGTCCAGGATGGGAGAGCCCGCAACGGTGGGGGTGTCGTTGGGCGAGAATTCCGCGAAGCCCGCCGCGCTCGCGCTGTCGTCCTCGCCGGTGCCGGTGAAACCCCAGATGTGGACGAGGCCGGTGTCGGTGGTCAGCGCACCGCTGCGGCGCGTGATCATGGCGGGCAGCAGGATGTCGATGACGGATCGAGCCGGATACCGAATCGCCGGTACGGTGTCCGGACGACGTGAGTTGTTGTTGCGCTTGGGGTTCCGGCGGCCGCACATAGAACTTCTCCGTCGAAGTGTGGTTTCGGACAAGGCGTCGATCCGGTGGTGCTCAGCGTTGTCAGTGTAGATAGATCGACCGGTGACGTTGTCGACAACAGCGCATACTCGTCCGCGTCGCATGTTCGAACCCACGGCCTCTGCTACCGCGCTCGGTTCACCGTCTCGCCGACTGCCGCGGGTTGTTCGTCCAGGTCGGCGCTGCGGCGGGCCGGCTCCCCGCCGTGTGTGCTCGGACCCGCGCGGGCGGCGTCGGCATCAGGACGTGTTGACAAGCGTGAACCCAGCGGCGGCAGCCTTTCCCGGGCGGCGTCAGCCGCAAAGCCGTTCGTCGGGCCTCGAGCGGGTGATCGAGAGGTCCCGTCGGGCTATCCCAGGGGCGTGGTCGTGGATCGGGCGAATCGCGTCGACTTCGAGGAACCGCACTTCTCGTACTTCGTCGAGCAATCCGGCCAGCCGCCGCAGCACCTGTTCCACCATCAGCCCGGGATGCGGTCCGGTGCCGAACCGCAAGGTCGCCAGCACGTTCCGCAGCTGCGGGCCGAAGGCATCGCCGGTGACCTTCATGTCGGCGACCGGTTGTCCGGCAGCGCCTGCGGGGTCGCGCTGCCGGATCGGCGGTCAGGCGGTGCGATCCAGCCGCGGCGCGGAATGCCCTATCGTGGCGCTGGTTTCGCCGATGAGGCGCCGCAGGAAGGCTTCCTGCTGCTGGCGTCCGTGAATGGCGGCGCGGTCGAGGCCGCCTGGAGTCAGGTGGGTGTAGGCGGTGCGCACGAGGTTGACGGGGATGCGCAGCGCGGGGTACCAGGGCGGGACATAGGCGGGCAGGCCGAGGATACGCATCGCCTTGGGTCCGAGGAAGGCGCTGCTGACGGACAGGTGCTGGGCGCGGGCGAGCCGGCCGCGCAGCGTGGGCAGGTTGGGATAGGACCAGTTCAGTGGATCGTCGGCCATAGGTAGGGCGAGCTGGCGGCTGGTCTCGTCGGGATTGGTGATGGCGGTCAGGCAGTGGTCGAGGATGGCGATGCCGTCGCGGAAGCTGGTGGGCAGCCATCGCTCTTCGACGCCGATCAGCCAGCCGACGTAGCGGGTGAGGTGGGCGGCGGCGGCCAGCTCACGGGGGGAGAGGATGACGCCGAGCGCCATGCCGCCGACGACGGGCGCGAGCAGGGCGCCGACGAGGGTGGCGGCCATGTCGGTCTGGTTGATCGGCAGGCCCCATTCCTCGGTGCGCCAGTCGGGCATGGCGGCGACGTGCCTGCGGACCAGCGAGTGGATGAGGCGCACGTGCAGGGTGGAGCGGTAGCCGACACCGTAACGGTCCATGCCGTTCTCGGTGGACACGTCCATCGCCCATTGCAGGGTCTCGGCGAACCGGCGGGCGGGGCCTTTCTCCAGGGCGCCGGTGCGCAGCAGGGTCTTGTTGAAGCCGGAGGCCAGATAGCCGCCGATGAAGGAGACGTCACGGGCGAAATACAGCCCGTCGTTGCCGCCGGAACGGAACACACGCTCGCCGTCGCGCAACAACTTCGGGTCGACCCAGGCGGGGGTGTCCTCGACGGCGGTGAAGAACTCGCGCAGCGGCGCGGGCGCGCCGGGGATGCTGTCGATGCCCGACCGGAGTGCCTGCTCGAACAACGGCCGCGTGACGGCCACGCCTTCGGTGTACATCCACTCGACGAGGCTGTCCATCGGCTCGTCGCCGACGAGCAACGAGGCGCCGAGCAACTGCCAGCGCTGCGGGGAAGGTTTCCCGATGCGCAGCAGCGCGGCGAACGGGCCCAGGCCGGGCGCCTTACGAGGCCGATCGGGATGCCGGGCCGGGATTGTCGCGGACGTCGTCATGGGTGGGCTCCTCGTCAGGGCGGGTGATGCCGTGTTTCATCAAAGGCACGATGGTGGTGCGGACAAAGGCGCGGGCGCGGTCGTCGTCGGTGAAGTCGACGCTGCCGCCGCCGGGGGTGAGCATCAGCGAGTGGGCCAGGCGGGCGACGAGTTCGGCCACCGGGCGCGGGTCGTACTCGTCGACGAGGCCCGCGGACTGGGCATGAGTGAGCATGCCGACGATGTACTCGATGCCGATGGACACCAGGCGTTCGCCCTGCACGGTGGAGAAGCGCAACGCTTCGTCCGGGGCGACCCGCAGCAGCTGGGTGACCAGGCGGTGGATGCGGGTCTGCAAGAGGACGTACAGCATGGTGTCCTCGATCTGGGCGTCCACGCCGGTGGCGGTGGCGGCGATCGCGGTCACCTCCGCGAGCATGCGCCGGGTCTCGCGGGCCAGTACCGCTTGGATCAGGTTGTCCTTGCCCGCGAACCGGCGGTGGATGGTGATCCGGCTGAGCTCGGCCATGCGGGCGATGTCCTCCAGGCTGGCCCGGCGGATCCCGACCTGCAGGATGCGTTCGAGCGCGGCGTCCATGATCCGTTCGTCGACGCCGTCGGAACCCTCGCTCATGATACAAACATACAAAGACTGTGTCATTGAGTCAATGATTCGACGAGTGCGGCCGCGACACCGGTCGCGTTCGTCGCCGCGCCATGTTGTCGCTCCCGTATCACCCCGCCACGAATAGAATTGCGCGGGAGGCGGACTCGCGATCCCTGCGGCCGCGGGAAACGTGGGAGACGATGACCGGACCGCGATGGCCGACCGTAGCGCTGCGCTGGTCCGCCGTGCTCGCGGTCGCGGCTTGGACGGGCGGATGCGCGACCTTGCTCGGTGAGCCCGCCCCGCCGCCTTCGGGCGAGGAGATCGCCGCCGCCGCAGCGGAATTGGCCGGACTACCGGCTTCGGAGGTGGCCGAGCAGCGGACGGCGTCGGTCGTCGAGGAGATCGCGAACGCCGCCTCGGCGATCGAACCGGCGCTGCGGTGGATCCGAAGCGAGGGCCGCGCCGTGGGACCTTGCTATGGGCCCTGTGCGCACACCGGCGGCAGGCGTGTCGTCCTGCCGCGCTATCGCGCCGACGGTTCCCTGCCCGCAGGAGCCTGGCCCGGGTTCCAGGAAACGGCCCGAGCGCTGGCCGCGTCCGTGGGTGCGACGGACATGCTGCCGAGCGCGGCATCGTCGCCGGACCGGTACGTCACGTTCGAAGGCTCGGATGGGGCCGAGTGGGACAGCAACACCGAGCTGTCGGTGTTCACCGATGCCCGGTCGATGACGATCACCGCGACCGTGGGTTGCCGACTACCCGCGGATGAGCGGTCGCCTCGGTGACTTTCCCTGTCACATCCGTATTCCCGAGCCACGGAACGCTCGCCGGTAGGCGCCCGGGGTCGTGCCCACCTGGGCGCGGAAGCGGCGGCGCAGGTTGACCGCGGAGGTCAGGCCGACCCGTGCCGCGATCGCCTCCACCGGCAGGTTCGTCTCCTCCAGGAGGGTGCGCGCCTCGGCCACCCGGCGCGACAGCAGCCATGCCCCCGGGCTCGTGCCGAGCTGATCGGCGAAACGCCGGGCCAGCGTGCGCGGCGAGACGCTGAGGTACGCGGCCAGATCGCCTACCGACAGCGCTGTCCCGAGCCGCGCGCCTGCCCACTCGAGCAGGCCGTCGAGCGCGTCCGTGGGTGGTGCGGGCGGGGCGTACTGTGCTTGGCCGCCCTCGCGGTGCGGCGACATCACCATGTGCCGCGAGACGAGGGTGGCATGCGCGGCCCCGTGGTCCTTCCGGACGAGGTGCAGGCACAGGTCGATGCCCGCGCCCGCTCCGGCGCTCGTGGCGACATCGCCGTGGTCCACATAGAGCACGTCCGGTTCCACCCGAACTTCCGGGAACTCCCGCGCCAACTGTGCGGCGCGCGCCCAGTGCGTCGTCGCCGAGCGTCCGTTCAGCAAGCCCGTGCGGGCGAGCGCGAACACTCCGGAGCAGATCGTCACGAGCCGCGCCCCACGGGCGTGCGCCCGCAGCAGCGCGTGGCGCACGGGGGCCGAGAGTGGCGCCTCCACCGGCGCCCAGCCCGGGATGAGCACGGTGTCCGCGGAAGCGAGCGCCGAAAGGCCCTGCGACACCCCCAGCGTGTACCCGGCCGATGTCGGTACCGGTCCTGGCGTCTCCGCGCACACCTCGAACTCGTAGTAGTGCGGCACCCCGGCCCGCTGTGTGCCGAATACCTCCGCGGCGCAGCCCAGCTCGAATGTCGACTGCACCGGCCGCACCAGGGCCACCACGCGATGCATGGCAAGAATGTACCCGGTGGTGTCCGACTGGACACTTTCTCGGCCTGCTTCCACGCGGCACCGTGAAAGCCATGCATTCCGAAATCCTCGCCCAGGAGGGCTACACCGCTGTGTCCGTCGCGGAATCTCCGACTCGGGAGCTGTTTCCCGGAATCCGGGTACGGCACCTCTGGACCGGGCCGTCCGGTGCGAGCGCCAACGTGCTGGAGATGGACGCGGGTACGTCGTGGCCGCGCCGCGACGTCCACGAGCCCGGCCCCGAGGAGGTCTACGTGGTCGCGGGCACCTTCAACGACGGCGCTCGCGACTACCCGGCCGGGACGTTCCTGCACGCCCCGGCCGGATCGTGGCACGTGCCAGGGACTGCTACCGGCTGCACGCTGTTCGTCTTCTACCCGGAAGGCTGATCGCGCCGACGGTCTCCGGCCCCGACGGGCGTCGAGGTTTCGGCGAGGCCGGTCAGCGCCTGCGGCAGTGGCCCCTGGTGCAGCACGCCGAGACGTTGGGTGGCGCGGGTGAGGGCGACGTAGAGTTCGGCCGCGCCGCGCGGGCCGTCGGCCAGAATTCGTTCCGGCTCCACGACCAGGACGGCGTCGTATTCCAAACCCTTGGTCTCCGCCGCCGCCACCGCGCCCGGCACGTCCGGTGGCCCGATCACGACGCTTGTGCCTTCGCGGGAGGCTTCGTCGCGGACGAATTCGTCTATGGCGGAACCTATTTCGTCGGCGGCGACCTGCCTGGACCACGGCCGTACGCCGCATGCGCGAACCGACTCCGGTGGCTGGACGCCGGGTGCGAACGTGGCGAGCAGCTCGGCGGCGACGGTCATGATCTCCGCCGGGGTGCGGTAGTTCACCGTCAGCGATCGGTAGACCCACCGGCCCGGTACGTACCGATTCAGCATCGCGCCCCACGAGGTCGCTCCGGCGGCCGCCCGGCGTTGGGCGAGATCGCCGACGATCGTGAAAGACCGCCCGGGGCAGCGCCGCATCAGCACCCGCCAATCCATTTCGGACAGTTCCTGGGCTTCGTCCACCACGACGTGCCGGTAGGTCCAGTCCCGGTCCGCCGCCGCGCGTTCGGCGAGTTCCCGGCTGTCGCGCTCGAGGAAGCGATCCGCCAAATCCTCCGCGTAGAGCAGGTCCTGGGCGAACAAGTGGTCCTCGTCGTCCATCATGTCCTCGCGGCTGACCAGAATGTCCAGCACACCCGCCGCGTACTCGGCCTGGGCCTGCTGTTCCCGCTCGGAGTCGTCGTCCCGCTTCACACGGCCGAGTAGATCGACCAATTCATCGAGCAGCGGCACGTCCGACACCGTCCAGGCATCGCCTCTGCGGCGCAAGAGGGCCGGGTCGGCGCCCGCCGCTGCCAGCCGTTCCGGGGATTCGTACAGCTCCGCCAACAGCGTCTCCGGTGCCAGGATCGGCCAGAGTTCGTCGAGCGCGGCGGTGAACCGGTCGTTGTCCGCGAGTTCCGCGCGCAGGTCCGACCGCAGGTTCTCCCATGCTTCGCGGTCGTCGCGGGTCAGCCAGCCCCGGCCGATGCGGGCGATCGCCCGCTCGGTGAGCACCCAGGTGACGATCTCGGTGAACACGGCGCGAGCTTCGTTGTGCGGTAGCCCGCTCGCCCGCGCCTCCTCCCGGCCCCACTCCGCGGTTTCGGCGTCGATTCGCACGGTGACGTCGGACAACTCGATCGACAGCGGATGCTCCGGCACCCGCTGCCGATCGGCTACGGCCGCCGCGAGCACGTCCAGGATCCGCAGCGACCCTTTGTGCCGGGCGGCGTCCGGGTCGTCCTCCGCGGTGACGTGCAGGCCGGGCACCAGGTCGCCGGTGGTCGTGAACACGACGTTCGTCTCGCCCAGCGACGGCAGAACGCGGCCGATGTGGTTCAGGAACGCCGGATTGGGGCCGACCACGAGCACGCCGTGGCGTTCCATCCGCTCCCGCTGGGTGTAGAGCAGATACGCGACGCGGTGCAGCGCCACGACGGTCTTGCCGGTGCCGGGGCCACCCTCGATCACCAGCACGCCCGGGTGGTCGAGCCGGATGATCTCGTCCTGTTCGGCCTGGATCGTCGCCACGATGTCGCGCATCCCCTCGCCGCGCGGCGCGTCGACCGCCGCGAGCAGCGCCGCGTCGCCGCGCTCCGCGCCGCCGGGGCGGCCGAGGACCTCGTCGGTGAAATCGACCACTCGGCGCCCGCGGGTGTGGAACTGCCTGCGCCTGCGCATGTTCTCCGGGCTGGCGGCGGTGGCGACGTAGAACGCGCGCGCCGCGGGGGCCCGCCAGTCGAGCAACAGCGGTTCGTACTCGTTCTGCGCGTCGAACAGGCCGATCCGGCCGATGTAGGAACGTTCGCCCGACAAGGCGTCCAATCGCCCGAAACACAGCCCGTTGTCCGCTACGTCCAGCCGCTTCACCTCCCTGGCCAGCGTGCGCACTTCGACATCCCGTTCCATCGGCGTTCCGCCGTTCCCGCGCAGAGCCGCGGTGTATCCGCGCCTCGCTCGCGCGCGCTCGGCGTCGAGCCGCGTGTAGAGCCCGGCCACGTAGCTCCGCTCGGACCGCAATTCGTCCTCGTACCCCTGAGTTGACACAGGCCCCTCCGTTTCGTGGCTCGACGATCCCGCGCGGACGCCGCTGCTCGCCTGATCACATCGAGCAGTAACGCCGCAGCCAGCGATTCTGCGGCACCACCCGGGTCTTGCCGCAAGCCCCCGGGTGCGCTATAGGTTGTAGGTGGAGGGGGTCAGACGCGGGTGAGTTCGAACAGCGGAATGACGCGTTCGGTCTTCGCCTGGTACTCCGCGAGAACGGGTGCCAGCTCGACGACTCGCTCGAAATACCGGTCGCGTTCGTCGCGCGGCAACTCACGAGCGATCACGGCGTAGGCATCGGTGCCGACCTCGACTCGGGCACGCGCGTCGGCACGCAGGTTGTGCACCCACGCCGGATCCTTGGGCGAGCCGAGGTAGGAGCCGACGACCAGCATCCGCCCGTCGACGGTCACATACGCCAGCGGTGACAGCCGGGGCGCGCCCGACTTCGCGCCCGTCGTGTGGAGCAGCAGTAGTCTGCCGCCCGGTAAGCCGCCGACCTCGCCGCCGTTGGCGCGGAACTCTTCCACGATGCCGCGGTTGAAGCCGTCCAGCGCGTCGGTGTCGGAAGCCAGTCTGTCCTTGTCGAACTCGGTCATGTGCATGGCAACTGTCCGAAGGGCGAGGTCCATTCCGGGCATGTCGCGGCGGCCGAAATCGTGCCGGCCCTACTCGACCAGCCTCGCGCTCTTCAGCCAGTCGTAGGCGACGTCGGCGGGGTCTTCGCCGTCGATGTCGACCCGGCCGTTGAGATCCTGCATCAGCTCGTCGGTGAGGTGCTCGGAGATGGTTGCGAGCAGCGCGCGCAATTGCGGGTACCGATCGATGATCGCGCCGCGCACGACTGCGGTGCCGCTGTAGGGCAGGAAGAACTTCCGGTCGTCATCGAGGACTACCAGGTTCAGGTTCTTGACCCGGCCGTCGGTGGTGTAGATCATGCCGAAATTGCATGGGGCGCTCTTGGCCGTGGCCGTGTAGACGACACCGGCGTCCATCCGCGTGACGTTGCCGGAGGGGACACCGTTCGGATCGTTGTAGGGGATACCGTATTTCTGCAGCATCGGAATGAAACCGTCGGAGCGGCTGAAGAATTCGTCGTCGACGCAGAACGTACGGTCGGGCACGGGGAGCGCGGCCACGTCGGACAGCGACTTCACGCGCAGGCGTTCGGCGGTCGGGGTCGACGCGCCGAAGGCGTACGTGTCGTTGAAGTTCGCCGGCGGCAGCCACTCCAGATCGTGGTCGCGCTTCTCGATGTCGTGCACGCGCTGCCAGAGTTCGGTCGGGTCGGAGATCGTCTCGGTCCGGTTGTGGTAGTTGACCCAGCCGGTGCCGGTGTACTCCCAGAGCACATCGGCGTCGCCGCCCAGCTGAGCCTGCCGGGACGAGGCCGAGCCCGGCGCCCCGGTCAGGTCGGTGACCTTCGCGCCCGCCGCGGCCAGGTAGGTCGCGGTGATCTTGCCCAGCAGCACGCCCTCGGTGAAGCTCTTGGAGGTGACGACCAGCTCGGCGCCGTCCAGCGGCCGGTCACCGCCGGGCAGGCGCGCGTCGTGGAAGGTTCCCGAGGAGCTCACCAGACCGCACCCGGCGAGCGCCGCCGCCGATACGACGAGTGCGCAGAGCAGGGCGACCAGCCGGGCTCGTGGCGACCTCATGAGATACCTCGTGGGGTCGCGGCCAGTTCCACCAGTCGGCCGAGCCAGTCGATGATCAACGCCAGGAGTCCGACCAGAATCGCGCCGGAGAGCAGCAGTTTGGGCAGGAAGAGGGTGACGCCGGTGGTGATCAGCGTGCCGAGGCTGGTCGCGCCGATGAACGTGCTCAACGTCGCGGTGCCCACGAGGATCACCAACGCCGTGCGCACCCCGTTCAGAATCACCGGGACCGCGAGCGGCAGTTCGACCTGCAACAGCGTGCGCGCGGCGGAATAGCCGATGCCGCGGGACGCCTCGATGGTGCGCTGATCGACTTGCCGGAGCCCGACGATCGTGTTCTGCAGGATGGGCAGCACCGCGTACACGACGAGACCGACGATCGCCGTGCGGAATCCCGTGCCCAGCCAGAAGGTGAACAGCACGAGCAGCCCGACCGCGGGCGCGGCCTGGCCGATATTGGCGATATTGACCGCGATGGGCTCGAGCCGCCGCAGCGCCGGGCGGGTCAGCGCGATGCCGAGCGGAATCGCGACGACCACCACGATCACCGTGGCCACTACGGTCAGCTCGATGTGCTGGACGATCGTGGTCTGCAGGTTGTCCCAGCCGAGGGACGCCTGCTCGGTCGCGGTGAATGTCGTCGACCGGTACCAGAGGACATATCCGACAGCGATGACGAGGATGACGATCGGTTCGAACCACACGTCGATCGGCAGGCGGCGCAGACGGCTCATGACGGCTCGTCCGATCCGGGTTCCTCGTCGGCGGCGACCACCGGCGTGGGCGCCGGATCGGTTCCGTCGACGTATGTGACGTAGGAGAGGTCCTCCGCGTCGGCGCGGCCTTCGGCGAGTTTGGTCCGGATCACGTCGGTGACCGTGTCGATGCTGAGCGAGCCGAGGACCGCGCCGCGGCCGTCGGTGACCAGGGCGGCGCCTTGGCTGGTGGCGAGCATGGCGTCGAGCGCGTCGTTGAGCGTCGAGGATCGTGCGACCACGGGCAACCGCCGATCCAGGTAGTCGGAGACCTCCGGTTTGGTCGCCAGTTCGGTGAGCGAAGGCCACGACCGGGGCCGCCCGGCCTCGTCGACGACGACGACCCAGGTCTGTCCGGCGGCCTCGGCGCGGTCGATCACGCCCTGCGCCGACTCGCCGATCCGCGCGGTGATCACGTCGTCGTAGGCGACGTCGCGCACCCGCGACACGGTCAGATAGGCCAGCTTCGCGCCGGACCCGACGAACTCCTCCACGAACGGTGTGGCCGGATCGGTGAGGATCTCCTCCGGGCTCGCGTACTGCTCGACCTGGCCGCCTTCGGACAGGATGAGCACCTTGTCGCCGAGCTTGGTGGCCTCTTCGAAGTCGTGGGTGACGATCACGATGGTCTTGCCGAGTTCCTGCTGGATCGCGATCAAGCTGTCCTGCAGGCGAACCCGGGTGATCGGATCGACCGCGCCGAACGGCTCGTCCATGAGCAGCACCGGCGGATCGGCGGCGAGCGCACGCGCTACGCCGACCCGCTGCTGCTGTCCGCCGGACATGTCCTTCGGCAGCCGGTCGGCGAAGGTGGCGGGATCCAGACCGACCAGATCGAGCAGGTACTCGGTGCGTTCGGCGATCCGCTTCTTGTCCCACCCGAGCACCCGGGGGATGGCGCCGACGTTCTTGGCGACGGTCCAGTGCGGGAACAGGCCACCGGACTGGATGACGTATCCGATCGATTGCCGGAGCTTGTCCGGGTCCTCCCTGGTGACATCGCGGCCGCCGATGAAGATGCGGCCCTCGGTCGGCTCGATCAAGCGGTTGATCATCTTCAAAGTGGTCGTCTTGCCGCACCCGGACGGGCCGACGAACGCGACGATGTCTCCCGCCTCGATCTCGAGGTCGAGGCGCCGCACCGCAGGCTTGTCCTGGCCTTTGTAGCGCTTGACGACCGAGTCCAGTGTGATGGACGCGCCGGTCACCGCGCGTCGCGTCGGCGCGGGAGCGGGCCCGGTGGTCACATCGTCGGTCATGACAGTCCCTTTGCGATCGTGAGGCGTCCGAGCAGGACGAGGAGTGCGTCGAACACCAGCGCGATGATGACGATGAGGATGGTTCCGGTGAGCGCCATCTCCAGGGAGTTCGCGCCGCCGAGGCGGGAGAGTCCGTTGAAGATCAGCGATCCGAGGCCCGGTCCGAGGACGTAGGCCACGATGGCGGCGACCCCGACGATCATCTGGGTGGACACCCTGATACCGGTGAGAATCACCGGCCAGGCGATCGGCAATTCGACGGTCAGCAGAATGCGCCGGCGCGAGAAGCCGATCCCACGGGCGGATTCGACGACCGAGGCCGGCACCGACCGCAACCCCACGATCGCGTTGCCGACCACCGGCAACGCCGCGAAGAACGCCAGCATCACGAACGACGGGACCACCCCCAGCCCGAACGGGACCAGCAGGATCGCCAGCAGTGCCAGCGAAGGAATCGTCAGCGCGACGCGGCTGGTGGTCAGCGAGAGCGCGGACAGCAGCGGCAGCCGATAGACCGCCACCGCGATGAGGACGGCGACCACGGTTCCGACCAGCACGGTTTGGAACGCCAGGGAGGCGTGTTGATAGGTCAGGAACGCCAGGACTTCGCCCCGCCCCCGGATATAGCTCCATAAATTCACGGGATTCCCATCGTCAGCCGAAGACCGGTCGGTACCTGTCCGTGTACAGCCGCGCGAGCCGGCGAAAAGTCGTGGACACTGCGGGTTCGATTTCCGGCGGCGCGCGGAAAGCGAATCGCCGCACGGCCGAATTCGCGCTCCTTTTCGACCGTAACCGATTCTTTGCCGGACAGGAGTTCTGTGGGCACGAGTCCTCTGGTCACGAGAACGGGTTATGCCGCCTGTGCGACGAGGCCGACCGTCGAGTGGAGCCCGGCATTGCCCGCCATCACGGTGCTCGGCGCGCCGACGTGACCGCCTGACCCGACCACCTGCGGAGCGGATGCGATGCCGGCTGTGTGATCGGCGGACATACCAGGGCCTTTCGCTCGAACCGGATGATCGGGTCAGAGGAAACCACGCCCACCCCGGTGCGGCCAGCATTACAGTCAGCCGGATCGAAATGGGCGACGCGATCGTTCCCGTCGGGAGTCGAATGCGCGGAATCGGCCCTCCGCCTGTCCCAATAGGTCTGTCGGCACCCGCCGGCGCGAAGGGCCCGCTCGGATCGAATCGCGCCCGGCCGCATCGGCGAGGGCTCGGCGAGCGCCCGGACATGGGACGGGTTGGCGGCCAGATGATGTCGACGACGCGCGGCGGAGTCGGGCCCACCGGCTCGTTCAGCGGAAATCCACACCGAGCACGCGGTGCAGCGCTCGCGGCCACCGTGACCACGCCGCGCGGGGTGCGATTTTCGGCGCTGCCGCCGGTGCACCGGATTCCGGGCATTTCGCCGACCGGATCCGCCCGCTCGCGGTCGTCGCCGCGGTGCTGTGGGTCGGCGCGTTGATCGTGACGCTCACCAGTATCGAGAGCTCGTTGCCGCTGGCGCGGCCGTCGCGATGCTCGGCGAGACGGTGCTGAGGTACCGCACACACCGTCGCGGCCCGGGATCTGCGCACGGTGCGAGGTCGGTGAAATGCCGGGAACTCAAGTGCTGGAACGTAATCCGTCGACGAACAGGTCGAGCAGCCGCCCGGCCTGTTCCCGGCGTTCCGGGCTCTCGGTGGCGAGCGATATGCCGCTGAGGCCGACGAGTATGTCTTCGGGTTCGACGTCCGCCCGGAGCGTTCCGGCCGACGCTCCGGCTCGCAGCAGGGTGGCGACTGCGGCGGTCAGACGGTCGCGGCTTTCGGAGAACGGATTGCCGCCGGAGGCGATGACGGCGCGCAGGGCGTCGCCCATCCCACGCTTGGTGGTCGTGTAGTCGACGAAGCGGTCCATCCAGGTGCGCAACGCCCGGTCCGGTGGAAGTGCGGCCGACAGGTCGTCGGCCGAGTCGCACAGCCGGGCGAGTTCGCTGCGGTAGGCGGCGTCGACGAGGGCCTCGCGGGTGGGGAAGTGACGGTAGAGCGTGCCGATGCCGACGCCCGCTTCCTTGGCGATGGCTTCGAGCGTGACGTCCGGTCCGTCGTGGGAGAACGCGCGCGTGGCGACCTCGAGCAGCCGGTCTCGGTTGCGTTGCGCGTCGGCGCGCAGCGGGCGTGCGTTCGTCATCAATCCTCCCAGGAACAAAGTGGAGGGTCCTCCGGTTATTGTGAGTACCGGAGCCTCCTCCGGTTCGAGTCTACCGAGATGGGACACGTCATGACCGATCGCATCACCACCCCGTTCACCGCCGAATCGACCGCGGCGGAGGTGCTAGCAGGCATCGACCTCGCCGGGCGGCGCGCCATCGTCACCGGCGGCGCCTCCGGGATCGGTGTCGAGACCGCACGGGCACTGGCCGGCGCCGGGGCCGAGGTGACCCTCGCCGTCCGCGATCTCGCGGCCGGCGAGCGCACGGCGGCCGACATCCTCGGCACCACCGGTAACGACCGGGTGCGCGTCGCCGCGCTCGATCTCGCCGATCAAGCGTCCGTCGCGGCGTTCGTGGCCGGTTGGGAAGGGCCGCTGCACATGCTGATCAACAACGCGGGCGTGATGGCCTCGCCGCTGACGCGCACGCCGCAGGGCTGGGAAATGCAGTTCGCGACCAACCACCTCGGTCACTTCGCGCTGGCCACCGGCCTGCGTCCAGCGCTGGCCGCGGCGGGCGCCGCGCGCGTCGTTTCGGTGAGTTCGAGCGCGCATCACCGTTCACCGGTCGTGTTCGACGACATCCACTTCGAACGCAGGCCCTACGATCCGTGGTCGGCCTACGGCCAGTCCAAGACGGCCAACGTGCTGTTCGCCGTGGAAGCGACCCGGCAGTGGGCCGCGGACGGCATCACGGTCAACGCGCTGATGCCCGGCGGGATCCGCACCAACCTGCAACGCCACGTGTCCGACGAGGAACTCGAACGGCTCCGCGCGGCCGCGGGTGGGGCGCGGATGATGTGGAAGACGCCGCAGCAGGGTGCGGCCACCTCGGTTCTGGTCGCGGCGTCGCCCTTGCTCGCCGGTGTCGGGGGGCGTTACTTCGAGGACTGCAACGAAGCCGAGATCGGCGTTCTCAGCGCACGCAACGGAGTCGCCGAGTACGCGCTCGACCCCGATGCCGCGGCCCGGCTGTGGCAGGTGTCGAGCGAGATGCTGGTCGCTTGACGGGCACGTCTTCAGCTCTCGGAGCCCTGCCCCGCGCGCGTGGCGACAGGGTAGCGAGAGCTGAAGACGTTCACCGGAAGAATGTTCCCCACACTCGGTAGCGGTGTTTCGAGATGGCGGTGAGCGGCTCCGCCGTCAGCGCACCCGGCGTGATGTCCGCGAAGCTCGACACGTCCCGGCAGAGGTGGGACTGGTCGGTGTAGCCGCAGGTCGCCGCGACGTCGGCGGCAGGAAGGCCCGTCAGCAGGCCTTCGACCGCGTGCCGGAACCGGACCAGCATCGCGGCCCGCTTCGGGGTCAGTCCGATCTGGGCTTCGAACCTGGACCACAGCCGTTTGCGGCTCCATCCGCAGGATCCGGCGAGTTCGCCGACCGAGACCTGCCCTCGGCTCGCGACGATGCGTCGCCAACTGGCGACGACTTCCGGGTCCGGGGTCCGGGTCGGGTCGGCGCACTGCCGCAGAAACGAATTCGTCAGCGCGAAACGCTCCTCCCATGTCGCGGCACCGGCGAGCCGCTCACGCAGCAACAGCGCCCCGCGACCCCACAGATCGTCCAAGCCGACGACCGTGCGGCCCAGATCGACCGGATCGATAGTCGACAACGAATAGAACTGCGGCGGCGACAAGCGCGCCTCGATGCATTCGGCCCGCTCGGTGCGCACCCGCATCGTCCCGTGCGGAAACCCGGAGACGAAGCCGCTGAGTGCCTGCCGGCCCGCGGTGCTGTCGACGATCAGTTCGTTCTCCCCGAACTCGATCAGCACCGTGACCGCCGGTAGCGCGGTGACTCGGAGGTCCAACCCGCCGGCCCCATGAGCGCGATACCCGATCATCGCCGTGCCGCCCAGCGGCGCGTCACCGGACGAACGGCGAAAATCCCACCCGGTGTCATGCTCGAGCCCGATCGGTCCCACCCGCTCAGGCTAACCGCCTCGACCCGCGATGGGAGCGGGCCGCTCAGGACGGGTTTGCTCTGTCATCCCCCATATGCCGATCGCGTCGAGTCCTGGTTCTCCACGCCCGGCCGCACGTCCTCTCCGATGTCGGCCGAGCGGTGCCGCCGTCCCGCGACCGTGGGTTCGTCGCGGAACACGGCTGCGATGTAGCCGTCGGGACGAATGAGTACCGCGGTGTCACCGGTGATCTCGTAGTTGCGGTGGACACTGCCGTCTCCATCGATCAGAGTGTCGGCCCCGGTAGCGGCTGTGTCGGTGGTGATCCGGATCGTTCGCGTCGCTGCGGTGCCGCGGGCTTCGGTCCGGTCGGGAGCGTTGCCCTGGTCGAAGGTGAGCAGGGTCCAATGGGGACCGCGCAGCAGATCGAACACCCGGACTTCGCGACCGGACGAGGCCTCGATACCGACGGCGTCGGGAGCGCGGTCACCGGCGCGAACGCGGCCGGTCCTCGGGCCGGGGCCGGTGAGCGGACTGTCGGGGTAGGCGACGGTGAGCCCGGTGGTGAAATCGTCGGTGAGCCTGCGGACGGCCGAGGCTCCGTCGCCGTTGCCCGCGGAGCGCATGAGTGCGTGCATACGGTCGGTGCTGTCGTCGAGGACGGCCCGCGCGACCGCGCGGCGTTCGAGTTCATAAGTGTCCAACAGGCTTTCATCGGCCCCATCGAGAACGGCGGCGAGTTTCCAGCCGAGGTTGTAGGCGTCCTGGATGCCGGTGTTCATGCCCTGCCCACCGGCGGGGGAGTGGATATGCGCGGCATCCCCGGCGAGGAAGACCCGCCCGACCCGGTAACGGTCGGCCAGGCAGACATTGATCCGGTAGAGCGACAACCAACCGGCATCCTCGATGCGGACCTCTCCCAGTCCGGAATGCTCGGCGAACAGGCGCCGGAACAGGTCGAGCGTCGGCGCGGCAGGATCGGGGTCATCGGCGGGAATGGACGCCTGGAATTGCCAGACATCGGTGCTGGGCAGCGGGAACAGCGAGAGGATCCCGTGCTCGGGGCTCATCCACACGTGCTGGCAGCGATTGTCCAAGCCCTCGATCCGCACATCGCCGAGCCACCAGCGGTGGTCGCCATAGGACACCCCGGCGAGGGTGGCGCCGATCCGCTCCCGGACCACGCTGCGCCCACCGTCGCAACCGACGACGTAGAGGGCGCGCATTCGCCGATCACCGGTGGTCGTGGACACGGTCACCTCCACGGCGTCAGCTGTCTGCGCGACGGCCGTCACCTCGGCTCCCCACTCGACCCGGCCGCCGAGTTCGGCGAGCCGATCGCGCAAGATCTGCTCGAACAGCGGCTGTGACAACCACACCGGCGGGTACGGCACCCCTGGATCGCGTACGCCCAGCGCGGCCTCCACGGCCTCGGAGATCACGCGGTCACGGTCGTAGTGCCGGGTCGGCACATGCACCCGCCCCAGCTCCAACACTCGATCGATCACGCCGAGGTCGTCGGCGACCTCCAAGGCCCGGGGCTGGATCGTCTTGGCGCGCGACGCCGTGCTGGGTCCGGCGGCGCGGTCGACGATGCGGTAACCGACGCCTCGGCGGGCCAGGTCGATCGCGAGGGCCAGACCGGTCGGGCCCGCGCCGACGATCAGGATGTCCGTTGATGTCTGCATTTTCATCTACCTACCTTAGGTATCTATTTTTCGACCGCACGTCGTCGCTGTCGAGGGGTGGGATGCCGAGTACTATATACCTAACTTAGGTATCTGAACAAGGTGGGAAATGAGCGGCGACAACGACGCGCTGAAGGGGCTGCTGCCGCGCATGACGCAGCTGAGCAACACGCTGGGTCGTGGGCAGTTGTTCGAAACAGCCACGGCGGCAGCCGGAATCACCCTGGAGCGGCCCGCGGTCACAATACTCGTGATCCTGGAATCCGCCGGACGACCGTTGCGGGTAGGGGAGATAGCGGTCCGGATGCAGGTGGCCGGGCCGCACGTCACGCGCCAGCTCAACGGTCTCGAACGGCGCCACTTGGTGCAGCGTGTCCCGGACCCGGACGACCAACGCGCCCGATTGATTACCCTCACTCCGGCCGGGGAGAAGCTGATCGGCCGTTATCTGCGAGTCATCGACGGATGGTTCGACCAGGCCCTGTCGGGATGGTCGGCGTCCGATCAGCGCGACCTCGTTCGCCTGCTCGGTCGCCTGGTCGACGACCTGTCGACGCACCTGGACACCGTCGTCGAGGACCCTCTCATCGAATAGTGTTGCGGCGCGGCATTACTCACCAGTGGCGGCCGGGATCGGTGAACCATCGTGGACGGCGCGCCCGACTGCGGGCCGCGCGACCGGGAGCGCGGAATGGGACGGGAATTCGAATCGCCGTTCTCCGCGGGGAACTGGTCTTCGGCGGGCTTCTCGGCGTGGAGCTGCGTCGGTGCCGCGTCACCCCTGGTTCCATGCCAGGCGCAGCACGCCGTTGACGAGGTAGCAGACGAACAGGATCGCGGCCGGGGTGAGTGACGCGGCGCCGTACAGCGCCAATGCGCCGGTGCCGAACCAGGCCGATTCGAACAGCATTCGAGCGAAACCGTGTAAAGGGTATGTGGCATTGGTTCCGCCGCCTGCGGCGAACAGTCCCCACAGCACCGCGAGCAGCAGGGGTGCGCCGATGCCCGCCACGATCTTGATCGGCCACTGCGCATTCACGGTGAAACCCCAATATCCGGCGCTCCCCAGCACGCTCAACTCCAACAAGAACATCAGGCCGAGATTGGCCGCTTTGACCGCGCCGAGCACAACTACCTCCAGTGATAACCGCTCTTTCTTGAGAGCAATGCTCTCATCTAGGTGGTGGTGCGTCAAGCGGCGACGGTCACCGTCTGGTGTGTGGGTGATCCGGTCCGATCGGTAGGGTGGCGGCATGCAGGTCGGGGAACCGAGTAGAACCGCCATGGCCGTAGCGCGAGCGAGGGCCCACCATCAAATCGCCGACGAGCCGCGGGTGTTCACGGATCCGCTGGCTGTGCGGATCGTCGGCGAAGCAGCCATAGGCGCCAGCGAATTCGAGCGAGGGATCGACCAGGATCTGGCTCGTCGACGGCGCTTGTTCATCGCGGCGCGCAGCCGCTTCGCCGATGACGTGGTGGCGGCCGCGGTGGCCCGGGGGACGAACCAAGTAGTCGTCCTCGGTGCGGGGCTGGACACCAGCGCCTACCGCAATACCCACGAGAACGTGCGATTCTTCGAGGTCGATCATCCCGACACCCAGCAATGGAAGCGGCGCAGGCTTGCCGAGGCCGAAATCGCCGTCCCGCCATCGCTGACGTTCGCCCCGATCGACTTCGAGGAGTCCACGCTCGCCGCCGGATTGGCCGCGGCCGGTCTGGACCGCAGCAGCGACGCGTTGTTCGTCTGGCTGGGTGTTGTCATGTACCTGACCAGGGCATCGATCGATGACACACTGCGCTACATCGCCGGTCACGGCGCCGCCGCGGAGGTGGTCTTCGACTATCTGTACCCGCCCTCCTCGGCGCCGCATGACGTCGCGGCCGACGACAGGCAGGCACGCGCGGATCGCGTCGCCGCGGTCGGTGAGCCGTGGCTCAGCTTCTTCACCGCGGAGGAGATCCGCGATGCGTTGCTGTCCTTCGGCTTCACACGGATCGAAGACCGTACTGCGACAGAGTTGTTGAGCGCGTATGGCGTCGGAGCCGCCGCTCGGCCGGCGAATTCGGTGCCGCACCTGGTGCACGCCGGCACGGTGTGAACCCGAGCGTCCTCGCCTCCTCGGCATAGGTGACTCCGAGCCGAGACCGACCGATGCGCCAGGCGCTGGACCTGGTCCAACCGGTGTCGCCCCTTCAGGTGACACATGTCACGCGTCCGTACCTGTCACGCGGGCGCCGTCACCGGCGTCTTGTGGTCGCTCGGTTGGTCGTGACGGTCGAGATCGTCGCCGTGGCCGTGACCGAAGCCCTTTCGGGCACGGGCGATAGGCGTCACTCGGCTGTGCACGGCCCTCCGAACCGATTGTCAGTGCGTGTCGTGCTCGGGAAGGAACTGCGTATCACAGTGTTCGGAGCCAATGGTCCCACCGGCCGTCTGCTCACCGGCCAGGCGCTCGATGCCGGGCACGAGGTCAGCGTCATCACCACCGTGGACAATCCGACCCTGCTGAAGTGGACTCGTGGCGAAGCGTTCGCCGCGAACTGAACGATGTCTCCAGCGGAGGCGCAGTTGTCGTCGTCACCGGTAGCGATTGTCCAGCGAATCCCGGTGCGGCGGTTCGGCGAAACCGCGTCCCGCCGAGCCGTTCTGAATCTGCGCCGGACAGCAGGTGTCGCCATGGGCCGACTGGGGTCAGAGATCGGCGACCAAGGCGGCGGCCGCTTCGATCGCGGCCGCCTCGTGGTCGAGGAGGACGTCGCCGCCTTGCGTTGTGACGATCGGTGTGTACGGGTCGTCCACGAACGGTTCGCCCAGCAGTTCGCGGAGCACCGCCAGCCCGCAGAACGGAACATAGTGCGGGCTGTAGCCGCCTTCTTGCACGAAGGCGATCCGGCCCGCGGAGGTCGCGGCGGCGATGTCCAGCATCCGGCGGGTCAGGTGCCGGAAGCCGCCGCTGGTGACCATCTGCCGAGCCAGCGGATCGAGGATGCTCGCGTCGAAACCGGACGCGACGATGATCAGCTCGGGCGCGAAGGCGTGCAGCGCGGGTTCGACGACTCGGTCGATCGCATGGAGATACGCGGCGTCTCCACTACCCGGCGGGAGCGGCACGTTGATCGCGTAGCCGTGTCCGTCGCCCGTGCCGCGCTCCTCCCGGTAGCCGGAATCCGGTGGGAAACACAGATGCTGGTGGATCGAGATGGTCAGGACCGACGGATCCTCATACCAGATGTCCTGCGTGCCGTTGCCGTGGTGGACGTCCCAGTCGACGACGGCGACGCGTCGCACGCCGAGTACGTCTTTCGCGTAGGCGGCGGCGATGGAGATGTTGTTGAAGACGCAGAAGCCCATGCCGGTAGCGCGGGTAGCGTGGTGCCCAGGCGGATTGACCAGCGCGTAACCATGGTCGACCGTCCCGGCCAGCACATGTTTCACGAGTGCGATCGCACCGCCCGCCGAAAGCGCGGCGATCTCGTATCCGCCCTTGCCGAAGGACGAGACGCCGTCGCCGGCATCCCCGCCCTTCGGCTGCAGACTCTCGGTCTTGATGCGCTCCAGATGTTGCGTGGTGTGCACCCGCAAGATGTCGGCCTCGTCGGCCGGTTCCGCCTTGATCGAGTGCAACTCGTCCAGCAGTCCGGACACCGAGACCAATTCGTGGAAGCGTCGTTTGGTGTCGGGATGCGCGAGGTGGTGGCCGATCGGCTGGAGACCGACCGTGACGTCGGACGGGAACAAACTGCCGCTGCCGGTGTCGGCCCACCCGTAGAGGGTGTTCCACACGTATCCGGTTGTCATCGTGCACTCCTCGCGGTCGGCGGACCGCCACGCCGTCCACCTGGGTATCACCCCGCCTCAGCGGGTGTTCGCAGGCCCAGCAGCGACCTCGCCGCAACCGGACGACTTGCCACCTGTGACGGTGTGCGGCGCGAACCCTCGCCGCTCGAGTCGGGGCCCTCGCGGTCCGGGGCGGGAGCCGCTACACATCGGGTAGGCGGTCGCCGACGATCCCGGCGCAGCCGAGGACGTCGGGCCGGATCCGCCGCCCGGGTGCGGTCCGCTGGGCGTCCTGGCGCAGTGCCCGTGATTCCGGAGAGCCGGTGCGCGATTTCCTCTGGCGCGGTGGAGATCCGAAGCGGTTAGAGTGGCCTCGTGACATACGAGATCACGGCCGAGCAGATCGAAATCCCCCAGGATGACGCGACACCCATGGCGGCTTATCTCGCCCGGCCGGAGGGGGCGGGCGACTACCCGCTCGTCCTGGTCGGAGCCGAGTTGTGGGGGTTGACCGATGAGGTCCGGGCCGTCGTGCGCGATGTCGCCGCCCTGGGATATGTGGCGATCGCGCCGAATCTGTACCACCGCAGCGGTCCCGAGACCTCTGCCGGGTTCGAGGAGAGCGATGCCAACCGGGCCCGCGCGTTCGAACTGCTGGGCCGATTGACCCGCGACGGTGTCGAGGCGGACCTGCGCGCCGCCGCCGACCATGCCCGCGAGCATGCCGGGGCCGGTGACCGGGTCGGCATGCTGGGCTTCAGCCTCGGTGGCCACGTCACCTATTTCGCGGCGACCCGGCTGCCGCTGCGCGCCGCCGCCATCTACTACCCGGGATGGGTGCCCGACTCGGGTATGGCGTTGAGCGTTCCGGATCCGCTGTCGGTGGCGACGCCTGGTATCACCGCTCGGCTGGCGCTGTTCTTCGGCGGGCAGGATCACATCATCGATGCCGATCAGCGGGAGCGGATCGGTGCGGCGTTGTCGGCGGCGGATGTCCGGCACGACGTGGTGGTGTATCCCGAGGCTCGGCACGCCTTCTTCTTCCCCGGCCGTGAGGTGTATGACAAGCAAGCCGCCGAGGATTCCTGGCAGCGGGTGCGCGAGCTCTTCGCCGCCGAGCTGACCGCGTCCTGATCCGGTTACGCGGTAACGATCCGGAGCCCGCCGGGCCGAGCCGGCGGGGTGGGGAGAGATCACTCCTCGTGCATCCAGGCAAGTGTGGTCCGCGACTCCCTGAGTCGCCAGCCCGCCTGCGTCCGTACGACGGTGCAGGCCATGCGCAGGCCGCTCCTTCGATGGGGTGCTCGGCCTTCACGGAAGAAGTACACGAGCGAGTTCGCCGAGGCGGCAGCCTGGTCGCCGTGGACGTCCACCAACAGGTCGGTGGTCACGTGCTGGGTGTGCTCCTCCGCGACCTCGGCTTGTCGCATGAGGCCGACCAGGTTGTCGATGCCCTGGAGGTCGCCGTTGCGGGGCGAGTGGATCGCCACATCGTCGGCGAAGACGGTGGCCGCGTCCTCCCATCGCTTCTCGTCGAGCAGGCGCGCCAGGCGCGCGAACAGATCGGCGATCTCGATCCGATCGGCGATCAGGGTATTCGTGGACATGAGAGCCCCTTTCGTTGGCGCCACTAACATTGGCGGTGCCAACTATACCTACCTTTGATTGGCATCACCAATGAAGTCGCGTTCGTGGTGTGCATCAGACGGCGAACGCGACAATGCCGCGAAATCCGGTGCGAGCCGGGCGGTGGGGACGGGATGTGCGCTCCAGCGGGACCGATTTCCTGCGCCCCGGATCGAGGGCCGACCCCGGGGGGCCGCTCGGCTCGGTCGGATAGATTGGGAAAGAATCCGTGGTGGTCGAAGTGGTGGAGGAGGCGCGGTGGGCGCGAGTGCGGAGTCGGCGACGGGTCCGGCGACATTCGACGATCTGGTCACCGAGATCCGCGCCAGATGGGATTCGCTGTCGGCCTCGCACAAGAAGCTGGCCGAGCGCGTGCTGTCCGACCCGGAGGCGGTGGCGTTCATGACCGTGTCCGATCTGGCGAGCGCGGTCGGCGTCAACGAGGCGACGGTGGTGCGGTTCGCGAATGGCCTCGGGCTGAAGGGATATCCCGGCTTGGCCCGCCTGTGTCAGGAGCGGCTGCAGGAGCGGGCGCAGTTGCTGCGCCGTTTCGAGAATCTCGAACACTTGGTGGCGCAGGGTGCGGGCCTGCGGGAGAGCCAGGTGGTGTTGGACCAGGCGAACATCGCGCGTTCCTTCGCGGGCATCGCGGACACCACTTGGGACGCGGTGGCCGCCCAGCTGGCGCGCGCGCCCCGCGTCCACGTGATGGGCCTGCGCAAGTGCCACGCGCCTGCTTATCTGCTGGGCTACCTGCTCGGTCTGTTGCGTGAGGACGTGGCGACCGTGACGGGGACCAGGGGGTCGCTGACCGACGAACTGCGGCGTGTTCGCGCGGGGGATTGCTTCGTGGCGATATCGATCCATCGCTACAGCTCCGACACGGTCCGTGCGGCGCGGTGGGCCCGCCAGCGTGGCGCCCACGTCGTGGCCCTGACCGACACCCCGGCCTCGCCGCTGGCGGCGGCGGCGCACGAGACCTTCTACGTCGAGGCGTCGAGCGCGAGCGTGCTGCGCTCGATCACCGCCTTCACGTCGATCGTCCAGGCGTTGTCCGGCGCGGTGGCGCACCTCCTCGGCCGTGAGGTCCGCGAGACCTTGTTGGAGGAGGAGAGACTGCTGGGCGAATTCGGCGTATACGCCGCCGACGGCGTCTGATCCTGCTCTGCCGGTGGCTATTTCACCGGCGTCATCGCCGCGACCCGGTCGGTGCGACGTTGGTGCAGCAGGCCCGCGGCGACGGCCAGGGTCGTGACCACCAGGGTGAGCGCCAGCGGCGTTCGGGTATCGGAACCGAACACCATCCCCACCACGATGCCCAGCAGAGTGACCAAGACCAGGTACGGCAGATAGGGAGCCCCCCACATCCGTACGGCCGGCGCGGCGGATTCCACGGCGGCGCGGTTGCGTCGGCCGGCGATATACGTGGCGCAGATGCACAGGTAGACCACCACCGCGACGGCGCCGGACGAGCTGAGCAGGAAGCTGAAAACCGCTCCGGTGGGCAGGAAGTAGTTCGCGGCCACGGCCAGGAATCCGGCGCTCGCGGCGGCGAGAACCCCGGCCGTCGGCACACCGGAGCGGGTGACGCGGCCCAGCGGTCGCGGCCCCTCTCCGCGTTGGGCCAGCGCGAACAGCATGCGCGACGCGGAGTAGAGCCCCGAGTTCAGGCACGACAGCACCGCGGTGAGCACGATCAGGTTCATGATGGTCCTGGCGCCGGGAATCCCCAGCAGATTCAGGACCGCGGTGTACGGACTTTCGGTGATCTCGGCGCTGTCCCACGGCAACAAGGTCACGACGACCAGGATCGAGCCCACGTAGAAGACGAGGATGCGCCCGGCGACGCTGCGCATGCTCGCCCGCACGGCGTTGACCGGATCGTCGGCCTCACCGGCGGCGATGGTGACCAATTCGGTGCCGAAGTAGGAGAAGAAGACCGTCAGCGACGCGGCCAGCAGGGGAGTGAATCCGTTGGGCAGCCACCCGCCTCGTCCCAGCAGGTTCGTCGTGCCCGGTGCGGTGTAGTGGGCGAACGCGCCGCAGATCGCCGCGATGCCGACGCCGATGAAGACGACGATCGCGGCGACCTTGATCAAGGCGAACCAGAACTCGAAACGCGCAAACGAGCTCACCGCGGCCAAGTTCACTCCGGTCAGGGCGCTCAGGAAGAGCAGGGCGAACGCCCAGGCGGGCACCGCGGGCGCCAGCTGGTTGGCGATCGCGCCACCGGCGACGGCCTCGAAAGCGACCGTCACCGACCAGTGGTAGCTGTACACCCAGCCGACCGACAGTCCGGCCCATGGCCCGAGTTCGCGTGAGGCGTAACTCGAGAACGAACCGGTCTCCGGGCGCGCCGTGGCCAGTTCGGCCAGCATGCGCATCACCAGGATCACGACCAGGCCGGTGAGCAGATAGGCCAGGACGATGCCGGGTCCGGCGGCCGCGATCGCGGTGCCGCTGCCGACGAACAACCCGGCGCCGATGACGCCGCCGATCCCGATCATCGTGAGCTGACGAGTGGTGATGGTGTGCTGGAGATTTCGCGTAGGGGGAATTGAGGTGGGCACGATGCCTCCCAAGGACCGTGGGCTGTGACCCGGGTAACTGATGGTCGGTCATGCAACACCCGCGTCCCCGTGCGTGCAAATCGATTTGCATTCAGAGATGGGAATGCAACTGTTATGGCATAGTGTGACGTCGACCCGAGCAGGAGGAGATGAGCGAATGTCCATGGTGCTGGTGAGCAGGTCCGGTCCGACAGCGACGCTGACGTTGAACCGTCCGGAACGGCTCAACGCGGTCAACGAAGAGCTCTACGAAGCGTTGATCGGCCATCTGGTGGTCGCCGATTCAGATCCGGCGGTGCGCTGCGTGGTGCTGCACGGTGCGGGCCGCGCGTTCTGTGCCGGCGCCGACCTGAAGGCGCACCACGCCGGCTCCCGCACGCCCACCGAGCAAGCGCACTACCTCGATCTCGCCCAGCGTGCGTGCGAGCAGATCCAGCGAATGGACACGCCGGTCGTCGCCGCCGTCGGCGGATACGCGCTGGGCGCAGGCGCCGAAATGGCGGTGAGCGCGGACTTCCTCGTGATGGCCGAGGACGCGCAGCTCGGTTTCCCCGAGGTGAGCATCGGGACGTTCGTCGGCGGCGGAGTCACCCATCGGTTACCGCGTTTGGTCGGTCTGCGCCGCGCCACCGATCTGCTCGTCCTCGGCGAGCGCTGCACCGGCACACAAGCATTCGAGTGGGGATTGGCCTACGCGTCGGTGCCCGGTGACGTCCTTCTCGATACTGCGCGCGGACTCGCCGACGCATTGGCGGGGAAAGCGCCGTTGTCGCTGGCGCGGATGAAGGCCGCGCTGCGCCGTGACGATCCCCTGGAAGTCGCGCTCGCCGGTGAGCCGCGCCAGATCCTGGAGTTGATGGCGACCAGGGACTGGGCCGAGGGCGTCGCGGCGTTCGCCGAACGCCGCACCCCTGTGTTCGAAGGGAAGTGACGTGCCCACACTCGACGCCTCGGTCCGCACCGCGCTCGAACGTCTCTTGGATCCGCGCTCCGTCGTGGTGGTCGGTGCGTCTTCCGACCCGGCGAAGCGTGGTCACCAGGCCATTCGCGCTCTGCGAGAGGCCGGTTACGAAAACCCTGTCTATCCGGTCAATCCCAATGCCGGGCAAATACTCGGCCTGGATGTCTGCGCATCGCTCGATCAGGTTCCTCCCGGCGCCGATGTCGCGCTGATCGCCCTGCCCGCCGCAGCCGTGCCCGGCGTGTTGCGTGAATGCGCGACCGCGGGCATCGCCGGAGCAGTGGTGCTCGCCAACGGCTTCGGTGAGATCGGCGTGGACGGCGCCGATCTCGCCGCCGAGCTGGCAGCCGCGATCGACGAGACCGGCATTCGCGTCATCGGTCCCAACACCTCCGGCCTGCTCAACCTCACTTCGGGTGCGAATCTGGTGGGGCTGCAGGGTGTTCCGCGCGGACCGATCAGCGTCATCACGCAGAGCGGGAACATGCTGTTGTCGCTGGTGAACGACAACAACGTCCTCAGAGGTCCCGGCTTTCACGCGTACGTGGGGTTGGGCAACCAAGCCGACGTCCGTTACGACGAATGCCTGGTCGAACTTGCCCGTCATCCGGAAACCGGTGTCGTGGCGGTCCATTCCGAGGGATTCGCCGACGGGCGGTCGTTCCTGGTGGCGGCCGCTCGGACCGTGCCGGACACGCCCGTCGTCCTGCTGCGCGGCGGCCGCTCGGAGGAGGGCCGGCGCGCCGCGGCCTCGCATACCGGCTCGATAGCGGGCTCGGACGCGGTGGCGACCGCCGTCCTGCGCCAAGCCGGGGTGGAACTGGTCGATCGCTCCGACGAACTCGCGGTCGTCGCGGGAGCCCTCGCCGTGTGTGCTCCGATCACCCCGGGGCGCACGGTCGCGATTCTCAGCGACGGCGGTGGACACGCCGCGCTGGCGGCGGACGGCCTGGCCGCGCACGGGATCGAATCCGCGCGGCTCGCGGAGCACACCCGGCAACAATTGCGGAAAGTGCTCGGCGCGGCGGCCGCGGTCTCGGGCCCCGTCGATGTGGCCGGCGCCACCGATACCGACCCGATGGTCTTCGCCGAAGCCGCCGAGATCCTCATGCGCGATCCCGCGGTGGGCCTCGTGCTGATCATCGGGCTGTTCGGTGGCTACCACCTGCGTTTCGACGCGGGATTGCGCGACAGCGAAGACGCGACGGCGGGCGTCCTGCTCGCGCTTTCGGCCGAATACAAGGTGCCCTTGGTGATCCAGAGCTGCTACGCCGGTCTCGATATCGCCAATCACGACCGGCTGCGCGCCGGCGGCGTACCGGTGCTCGGCTCGATCGAGCACGCCGTGCGAGCGGCGGCGGCTCTGCACCGGCGCGGCCGCCTGATCGCCGAACGCGCCCGGCGCTCCCCGCTGACACTGCCGCCGCCCGCCCCGCCCATCCCGGGTTCGGGGATCCTCGACGAGCCGACCGCGCGGCGGGTGCTGGCCGACACGGGAGTGGAGGTCGGCATGTGGACCTTCGCGCGCGACGTGGATGCGGTGGCTGCAGCAGTCGCCGCGTACCGGCGACCGTGTGCACTGAAAGTCGTCTCAGCACAGGTGATCCACAAGTCGGACGTCGGTGGCGTCCGGCTGGGAGTGGTGGCCTCCACCGCGACCGAGAACGCCGACTCCATTGTCGACGCGGTGACCGCGAAGGTGCCCGACGCCAGGATCGACGGAATGATCGTGACCCCCATGGCCGACGCTGGTGTGGAGTTGCTCGTCGGCGCGACCCGGGATCCGATCTTCGGGCCGGTGCTGGCTTTCGGCTCCGGTGGGGTGCTGGTCGAGGCGGTCCGGGATGTCGCGTTCCGAGCCGTCCCCCTCACCGAATCGGAAGCTCACGAGATGATCGAGGAGACCATCGCCTCCCGCATGCTCGACGGCTACCGGCACCTGCCCGCGGTCGATCGTGACGGGCTCGCGCGATTCCTCGTGCGCATCGGGGATTTCGTCGCCGCGCACCCGGAGATAGCCGAACTCGATCTCAATCCGGTGATCGCGTCCGGGCACGACCTCACGCTGGTGGATGTGCGAATCGTCCTGTCCAAGTCGGCGTCCGGAGGTCGCGATGAGTGACCCGATCCTGATCGACCGGACCGGCGACGTGGTCGTCTGGACCTTGAACAACCCGCGAGCCCGCAATCCGATCTCCGAAGCGGACACCATCAGCGCCCTCGAGGACGCGGTGGCGGCGGCCAACCGGGACCATAGCCTCCGGGCGGCCATCCTCACCGGTGCGGGCTCGGCGTTCTCCTCCGGCGGCAACGTCAAGCACATGCGCGACCGGGCCGGAATGTTCGGCGGCACACCGGCGCGGCTACGTCAGGAATACCGTCACGGGATTCAGCGCATCCCGAGAGCGCTGTATCACTGCGAGATACCCACCATCGCCGCCGTCAACGGCCCGGCCATCGGCGCGGGTTGCGACCTGGCCTTGCTGTGCGACCTGCGGATCGCCGTTGCCACCGCCGTGTTCGCCGAGAGCTTCGTGAAGATCGGCCTGGTCCCCGGCGACGGCGGAGCCTGGCTGCTGCCCAGGGCGATCGGCATGGCCAGGGCCTGCGAAATGGCGTTCACCGGTGAGCCGATCGACGCGCACACCGCACTCGACTGGGGGTTGGTCTCGGAGGTGGTGGAGCCCGGCGCACTCTTGGACGCGGCCCACCGGCTCGCTGCCCGCGTGTGCGCCAATCCGCCGCATGTGCTGCGAATGACCAAGCGGCTGCTGCGCGAAGGAACACACCAGACCTTGGAAAGCCTGCTCGAGCTGTCGGCGGCCATGCAGGCCGCCGCGCATCACACCGAAGACCATCGCGAGGCCGTCGCGGCCGTGCTGGAGCGCAGACCACCCGAGTTCACGGGTGGCTGAGCAACTTCCCCGGTGGCGCACAAGCCACTCCGCCGACAGCGCGGTTCAACCAACCAGGCCTCTCCGATACAGGTGCGGCGAAGGCTGGACCGCGGTCGCCGGGCAAGCTAATCGGTGATGACGATCTTGCCTCTGGCGTGGTGTCCGAGCATGTGGGCGACCGCGTGCGCGGCTTCGCCGAGGGGATAGGCCCTCTCGATGATCACCTTGACGTCGCCGGACACCAAGAGCGCGGCGAGATCGTTCAAATTGTCTTGGCCGGGGAGGCAGGTGACGGTGCGGACGTCGGTCGAACCCCAACCCATCATCTTCGCTCGGGCGATCCTCGGCAGGCTCCCGAAAAGTCCTCTGGCGCTGCCGATGCTGTTGGGGATGAGTATTCCGGTGGGTGTCAGCAGCTCGGCTGTCGCGGCGGGCGGATGGTTCAACACGTTGTCGAGGATCACGTCGTAGCGTTGTGTGCCACGGGTGTAGTCCTCCCGGGTGTAGTCGATGATGTGGTCGGCGCCCAACGACTGCACGAACTCGACGTTGCGGGTACTGCACACGCCGGTGACCTGAGCGCCGAGCGTCTTGGCGATCTGCACCGCGAGCGTTCCGACACCGCCCGACGCGCCGTTGATCAGGACCCGTTTCCCCGGCCCGGCCCGGCCCACGTCGCGCATTGCCAGCAGCGCCGTGATGCCCGACATGACCGATGCCGCGGCCTCCGCGAACGACAGTTCGGCGGGTTTGCCGATCAGCTGGGACGCCGGTACCACCGTGAATTCGGCGAACGTGCCTGCCAGCGATTTCGCGCTGTTGCCCCACAGCGAACCGAATACCTCGTCGCCGGGGCGGAAGCCGGTCACGTTCTTTCCGACGGCCTCCACGGTTCCCGCGATGTCACTTCCGCGCACCGGTGTCGCAGGCCGGCGGAGTCCGAACCCCAGTCGCAGGAGGTACGGCACACCGGTCACCGCGAGCCAGTCCGGGGTGTTCACGCTGGTGGCGCGCATGCGGACCAGGACCTCGTCGTCGGAGGGAGCGGGGCGGGCGATGTCGTCCGGTGCGAGTACCTGTTCCGGTGCACCGTAACCGCGTTGGACGATCGCCTTCATCGTGGCGTCGCGTTCGGGCGTGGTCGCGTTCGTCGATGCCGACATGGTTTTCTCCCTCGAATGGTCACGCCGGGCCGCGAGCGGCGTCGGTGGTGCGTCCATCCTGGCGAACCAGCCGACGGACCACATCGGACGAGCGGTTCGATCCGAGTCGGCCGATAGAACGTGGTCCGCTGATACTTTCGGCCGAGGTGCTCCGGTCAGCGCCCGACGCGGTCGGTCTCGTACGCCCAGATGACGAGTTCCACCCGGTTGCGCGCGCCGAGTTTGGCCATGAGGCTCGCGATGTGGGTCTTGACCGTGCTGAGGCTGATGTGCAGCTCCGCGGCTATCTCGTTGTTGGTTCGCCCCCGGGCCACAGTGGCCAGTACCTGCTCTTCGCGCTCGGTGAGTTCCATGGCGGGCCGGGCAGGCGATGCGGCGCGTCCGGTGCCTGCGAAGGCGGTGAGCAGACGCGCGGTGATACTCGGGGCGATGAGCGCGTCGCCTCGTGCGGCGGCATGGACGGCCTGCGCGAGCATCGCGGGTCCGGCCTCTTTCAACAAGAAACCGCGTGCGCCGGCACGCAGCGCCGCGTAAACGTACTCGTCGAGGTCGAAGGTGGTGATGACGACCACGGCGAGAGGGTCGTCGACGGCAGGCCCGGCGAGCAGGCGGGTGGCCTCGATGCCGTCGACGCCCGGCATGCGGATATCGAACAAGCACACATCTGGGCGCAGATCGCGAGCGAGCCGGACGGCCTGCGCCCCGTCCGCGGCCGCGCCGACGACTTCGATACCCGGTTGGGCGTCGAGGATCATCACCAGCCCGGTGCGGACGATCTCCTGGTCGTCGGCGACGACCACCCGCAGATCCGGCGTCATCGGCTCGCCTACGGTCATGTCGCCGCACCCTGCCGGGGCAGCACCGCCGTCACGGTCCACCCGCGGTCGGAGTTCGGGCCCGCCGCGCAGGTGCCGCCGAGCAGGTCGGCGCGCTCGGCCATGCCGACCAGCCCGTAACCCGGAGATCCGGCCGGGCGTGCGGGACCGCCGTCGCCGTCGTCACGGACGAGCAGTCGGACGGCTGTGTCGTCGCTGGTGACACGCACTTCGATGCGGGTGGCGTGCCGGGCGTGACGCACCGCGTTGGTGATCGACTCCTGGGCCAAGCGGTAGATCGCGGTGCCGACCGTCGCGGGCAGATCGGTGACATCACCACTGATCTCCACCTCCACGGAAGGACCGTTGCCGGTGGAACCGGCGAGCTGTTCCAGATCGGTGATGCCGGGATTGGGCGAGCGGTCCCCATCATCGATCGGCTGGTCTCGCCGGAGCACACGCACGATGGCGCGCATCTCGGCGAGCGTGCGCGCGGCTTCGGCCTCGATCAGGCGCAGCGCGTCGACGGCGGCGCCGGGCGTGGACTCCGCGATCGCCAGACCGGCTTGGGCGCGAATCGCCATGGCCGACACATGATGCGCGACGGTGTCGTGCAGATCGCGGGCCAGTCGTTCACGTTCGACCAGCTTGACCTGATCGAGTTCCCGAGCCTTCGCCCGTGCCCGGTACCGGAATGCCAAGCCCAGCGCGACGGCCGCGAACAGCACGATGAACGCTCCGGCCGCATCGGCGGCGGGGAGGCCGCCGGTCAGCATCGCGATGCCCGCGCTGGGGAAGACGATCGCCGATCCGATCACGATGTCGCGCCCGGACCCCCACCGGTACAACGCGTACGGCAGCAGCAGCGTCGCCCCCATGGCGGCGATGTCCGACTGATCGCCACCCAGCAGCACCGTCGCCGAGGTCGAGCCGACGAAGGCGATGCCGACCATCGCCAGTGGTCGGCTCCGGCGCCACAACAGCGTGGGCATGATCGCGACCGCGACCGCGATCCACACGAACCGGTGCGAGATGTCTTGTCGAAGCGAACCTTCGAGAACCGCGAGCGCGATGAACGTTCCCACGAGCGCCCGATCCCGCCATGATCGAGGTGGAGCGTCGGGGGCGTGCGGCTCGTGCCACACCGAGCGGATCAGGTCGTGCACGCCTCAATGATCGCGCTCGGACCCCTGGAACGGAACGGCGGGTGCTTCCACTCGGCGTAAGGCGCTCGTGCGTTAGACCTTGCGGTTCTCCGACTTGATCATCCACGCCAGTTTCTCCAGCGACGCGGTGATCTGGTGCAGCAGATCGCTGGTGCTTGGATCCTCGGCGTCCACCGCGTCGTGCACGTCACGGATGGTGTCGATCGCCGCGTAGGTGCGGGTCGTGATCAAGTCGACGACGTCGGCGGAGTTCACCTCTTGGGCGGGGAACGGCGGGAGGCTCGTCGTCGCGGCGACGGTGTCGGAGCGTCCGTCGGGGACCACGTCGAGGGCTCGCATCCGCTCGGCGATGGTGTCGCTGCCCTCCCGTGCCGCATCGACGAGCTCATCGAGTTGCAGGTGGAGATCGCGGAAGTTGGCGCCGACGACGTTCCAGTGGGCCTGCTTGCCTTGCAAGTGCAGTTCGACGAGATCGACGAGAACGCGCTGCAGATCCGCGGCCAAGCGGGGTGAACCGGTGAAATTGCGGACCTCGTCGGCGAGACGGCGATTGGTTCGGTGCTGAGTCTTGTGTGCCGTAGTCATGGTTGCACTCCTCTCGTGGTCTTCACGGAGAACAACTCCGACTTTATTGGAATCATTCCAGATTGTACTGTCGCGTGGATCACCCCGCCTCGGCGTGCGCACGGCTCGAGGTCACGGCACGAACGTGTGCGCCCGGTCGACGGCGCCATCGTCTGCGCGCACTCGATGCAGGTGCTCGCCGCCGCCGAACGTCCGCCGCACCTCGAGGCCATCTTCGTCAGCGGCGGCCACTACGAGCCGCGCCTATTTCGCTGGCGGCGCGGCGCCCCCGCCGGGGATGACGGCACGATGGACGGTCGTGTATTCGGCTTGCACTTTGTAATACCGCGAGTGCGGGCCGTAGGCGGCGTAGAGGGTGAAGCCGCGTGGCCCTTCGAAGGCGCGCGGCGCCCCGTCGACGAAACGGGCCAGCACCGGATCGAGGTCGCGCGGAAAATTCGATTCCTGATAACGCTGCGGGAAGCAGATGCGTCGCATGCGCGGCGAGGTCCAAGAGAAGGTGCGGTAGACGTTGAATGTGCCGTCGAACAGCGTCAGTTCTTCGTCGGTGGCAACGACGAAATCCAGGTCGGTCAGGATCGCGGCGATGTCGTCGGAAGTGATCGCACCGGGCGGCAGCACCTGGGAGTACAAGTTCATGGTGCGACTGGCGAAATCGAGTGCCAGAATGCCGACCTTGCCGCCGTAGCGGGTCAAGTGCTCGGCGTGCGAGCGCGCCGCGTCCGGAATCCCCGGGAACGCGAGCATCCGCTCGACCTCGAGGACATCGGCGAAGAACAGCCAGACCTTCTGCACACCACCGGTGAGGGACAGGTCAACGGCCGATCCCGCCGGGACCTCGGCACAGACCTCCGCCAGCAATCGCTCCATGGGATGTCCGATGAAGGTGATCAGTCCGGCACCGCGCAGCGTCTCGACCAGTTCTGCCGGTGGGCCCGAGTGCTGCACCCTGGCGTTGACCTCGCGCTCGGGCACCGGATGGGTCGTGGTGCGCACACCGACCACCGAGCCGGTCCACAGATCGGCGAGAGCGTCCAGCGCCGGATCCACCACCGCGGGGTCGTAACGCGCTTCGGCCAAGCGCGCGAATTCGCGCAGATCCCGGCGCAGCCGGTCGAGCGTGACAGCGGCCGATGTGCTGCTCATACGTCAACCTCGAATACTCCCACCGTGGGATGAAAAGCCAAGTCCACCAACAGATCGACTCGTCACGATAGTCGCGCGGCCGGTCGTGTCGCTACACGGACGCCGACGTTTCTCCGCGGGCTGGTCGGCGTCGTAGCCGGCCCGGCAGTTCGTTTCGGTAGGGTCGCGGCGGCGTGTCCGCCCGCGGCGACTGCGGCCGCGATTGTGGTGACAGTCTTGGTGGTTCGCCACCGTGTGCGACCGCGTCGGATTTCGACCATGTGGTTCGTCCTTCGAGCAGGTGTGATGCAAGTCGTGTGGTCCACTGTCGGGTCGTGCGGCATCCCCGCCACATCCGTCAGGTGACGCTGTACGCGACGTAGTTCGGCGACCGAGCTCTTCGAGTGCGCTGCACCGGTGCGGGCGAGTTCGTCCCATCGGGCAGCGAAATCGCGAAGTGCACTCGCGCCCGAACCATGGCAAGTTTGCTGCGTGAACGTGTCAGAGTTGATCTACAACGTCGTAGTCGTCGCTCACCTGCTCGGCATGGCGGCGGTAGTGGGTGGTTATGTGGCGGGGCGGCCTCGGGTCTCGGAGGTGATGGTCTGGGGTGCGCGGTTGCAGGTGGTCACCGGATTGATCTTGGTCGGCATGGCCGAGTCGATCGATTCGCTCGGCAAGGACCCGAACATGGTGAAGATCGGCGTGAAGCTGGTCGTCGCGGTGGCGGTGGCGGCGTTCGCGGAGATCGGGCACGCGGACGAGAAGCGAGGCAAGCCGGTGCCGTGGCTGACCGATGCCGCGGGCGTGCTGGCGATCGTGAACGTCTTGGTGGCCGTGTTGTGGACCTGAGGTGTCCGGCGCCGCATGGGCGCCGAACACTTCTCACGCCTCGAACAGCGGTTGCCCGAGATAGCCGCCCGGTGACGCGACCCCGGGCGGGATCGCGAACACCGCGGAACCGATGGGTGTGGTCCACACATTGAGCGCGTCGAATTCCGCGAGCCGACGCTGGACCGGAAGGAACTGGGTGTCCACGTCCCGCTGATAGGCGGCGAACAGCAGACCCGAGTTGGAGGTCCCGCCCGGTGTGGGGGCGTCGTCGTAGTTGTAGCCGCGCCGCAGGAAACGCTCGCCGTCGTGGGTGTGATGGGCGCGAGCGATGTGCGATGACGGTGGAATGACCGGTATCCCGTTCGCGTCGACGGCCGCGAAGTCCGGCTCGTCGAACTCGCCGGTTCCGGTCAGCGGCGCGCCGTCGGCGATGGTGCGGCCGACGGTGAGTTCCCTTTCCTCTCGGTCGATCCGGTCCCAGGTGTCCAGCGTCATCGCGATCCGCCTCAGTACGCACGAGGTTCCGCCGCGCAGCCAGGGCTGCGTGGCCCCGTCGTCCCACACCAGACGGGCGAACTCCGGTGTGCCGGGCGCCAGGTTCACCGTGCCGTCGACCTGGCCCATCAGGTTGCGCGGTGTCCGGCCTGGTGCGGCATCGCGAAATCCGCGTTGCACCCAGCGCACGGTGACCAGCGAGGTCACGCTCCGGCACAGCACACGCACCGCGTGTGACACCGTGGTCGCCTCCTCGGCGCATATCTGCAGGAGCAGATCGCCTCCGGTCCAGGCGGATTCGAGCCGGTCGATGGCGAAAGGGGGCAACGGCCGCAGCCACGACGGCCTGCGATGCTCGAGCCCGGCCGCCGTGAACACCGCGGGCCCGAAACCCACCGTGACGGTGAGCCGCGCCGGGCGCAGCGCGAGTTCGGCTTCGGTGTCCGCGAGCGCGGGCCGCCCCTCGGTCAGCCGAGCGGCGTCCCCGGTCCATATCTTCAGCAGTCCGACGAGGTCCTCGCGCCGGACACCCGGTCGCAGATCGAAGGCGACGAATGCCGCGTGCGACTGCGGGAGGGTGTCGATCCCGGCTTGGTGCGGGCCGTAGAACGGCACCGTCGCTTCCCGGGCCCGGGGACCGGGTTCCCGCCGTCCGATACGCGCGGCCGCGCCGAGCCCGGCACCGGCGACGCCGGCCGCGGCGGCTCCGCCGCCCAGTAGACGCCGCCGGTTGATCCGTGCGGGACGCGGTTCGTTGCGGTCAGCCACCGTGCGCGGGGGTCTGCGCGCCTGCATGTGCCTCGCCGCCCGTGTGATCGGGCACGTAATTCTCCTGGTTGCCCGCGAAGTCGCGCACCTGAGCGGTGAAGGTGGTGGTCGAGCCATCGTCGAAGGTCAGCGTGACCGACGTCTCCGACCCCGTGCGCAGCGGCCCGTGCAGGTCCATGAACATGATGTGGTCGCCGCCGGGCCGCAGCTGGGTGCGGCCGTGCGCCGGAACGACGAAGCCGCCGGGCTTGGGCCGCATCGCCTTGGTGCCGTTCGCGTCGGTGACCACCTCGTGCAACTCGATCCGGCCGGAGGCGGGACTGGCGGCCGAGACGATGGTGCGCGGGGTGTCGCCGCTGTTGGTCAGGTCGCCGAACGCGGCCGACATCCCGCTGTCGGCGGCCTTGACCCACTGGTCGGAGATGGTCACCGCATCGGCGGATGCGACGGTGCCGGTCTTGTCGGCCGACGAACACGCGGTCAGCAGAAGGGGCACCGCCGCGGCGGCGAGCGCGCCACGCAGGAGGCGAGCGGTGCGCGGTGCGACGAAAAGGTTGACGGTCATGAGAACTCCGCAAGTCGTGAGATTCGGTGTGGTGCGCGCTGACGAAGGCCTCGGGAGTTCCGGGCATCGACCGATCCGTCGGCGGGCCCGGGTCACTCGGTGCTGTCGGTGGACACGTCACATCCGGCCCGCCGCGAGGAGGCCGGGCATCCGAGTCGGCGGCCGCCGATCTGGCCCTGAAGCCGCACTGCGAGTCGCCGAAAACGCCCGCTTCGCAACCGGGTTCACGGCGAGTCGATTCTCCGGCGCTGTACCGCCGTGATATCCGAGGTCGGAATGGCATTCGCGAGCCGGAGTGGGCAGGCATGATCCGAAGCGAATCGTGGGCAGGGTCGTCTCGCGCGGCCGGGTGCTCCGGCGATGCTCGTCGGCGCGATGTGGGGGTCAGCGGATCGGTGGCGGGCCGCGCAGGCCGGGGCCCGAACTCAGTAGCGGGCGGCGCGGATGGGGGAGAACATGCCCGAACGCGGGCGAGCCGATCCGGACCGGCGCGCTGGGGCCTTCACCGAGCACGCGCACCGTGCGGCGCACATCGGAAACCGCGCGCACGACAGCGTGTTCGGCGGCGCGGATGAGCAGCGCGCCGAGCGGGACGGCCGCGAGATGCGTGCCGAGCATGACCGAGGTCGCGCCCGCGTCGTGGTGATGAGCAGCCGACAGGGTGGACGCGAAATGCGCGACGGCTTGCGCCACCGCCAGCGTGGCCATCATCTCGCCGAGCCCGTGCCGGTGGGGTCGCACACCGGCCAGCACGCCGACCGCCGCGCACGCGGCGATCAGCAGGGCGATCGGCGCCGCGCCGGGTGCCATCGCACCGCCGCCGAGCGCGTGCGCGGCGATGCTCACCGCCCCGGCCGCGGATCCGACGAACGCGCCGCGCAGCCGCGCCGCCACTACCGTCGGATTACGCACCGACTCATACTACCGCCCGTCGTAGCGCGGGGAGGTGCCGGATCGGATGCCCGACGGACCCGCGTGCCGAACTCGACTCGACGGGTCCCGGCCACAGACCGGAGCCGAATCGTTCTGGCCTGGAGTATCTCTGCCGCGAGCGGGTGACGACGTTCGTCGTCCGCGCCGAGGTCGTTCGTGCTTCCCGGAATTCGGGACTTGGGTGTTACCAGTCGGGAGCTGTTGCGGCGCACGTGACACGGCAACGACTCAGTGGGGTCGAAGACGCGCTGCCGCTGCGGAACCCGCTGTGTGCGCGGGAGATTTCGGGACCGCGGACATCCCGGCTCCCTCCCCGAACTCGCCGATCATGCCGTGGCATCCCCGCTTTCCGGAACTTCCGTTGGGACCGCCGGCACGGGTCGACCGGAATCGCCGCGGCACCGAACTCGTGGCCCGCCCGGCATCGGCAGCACGACGGCACCGACGCGGACCCCGGCCGACTCACACCATGACGCTCGCATGGACGAGATTGTGGTCGGACACCCCGCCGATGTCGTCGACCGACGCCGCCGTGACGGTCGCGCCGTGGACCACCACGTGGTCGATGTGCTGCGACTTCGTTCCCGAGGAACGCGGGCGGGTGGGCAGCCCACCCGCGACGTGTTCGGCGACCATGAAGTGGTCACCCAACCCGGCGGCGACGGTGGCGCGGTCGATGTTGAAGTCACCCAGCAGCACCGCGGCGTCCTCCGGGGCATCGGTGGCGAGTTCGGCCAGGCGGGCGAGCTGGTCGGTGCGCCGCCGGTCGCCGGTGACATGGGTGGCGATCACCGTCAGCCCGCCGACGTCGACGACGAGGGCGCCCTTGCCGTGGTCGTGCGCGAAGGATTCGGCGGTCACCTCCCTGCTCGGCTCCGCGGTGAGCACCACCAGGTACTCCCCGCCGTCGAGCAAGGAGCTGGGCATGCGCCGCGGCGTCGGCAACCGCTGATACCGCATCGCGTGGAAGGTTCGATCCGGCAGCGCCATTCGCAGGCTGGCCAGTTGATCGCCGCTGACCTCCTGTAACGCGATGATCCGCTCGGTGCGTTCGGCCACCCGCGCGGTGACTTCGGCGATCCGTGCGCCCTCGTCCGGCCAGCGGGTGGCGACGTCCTCGTACCAGTTCTCGGCGTGGACGCGATGCAGGACGTTCCAAGTGGCCACCGTGATCACCTTCGCGATGGTATGCGACCGATTGAAACAGGTTGCGGCGCGGGCTGTGCCGATCCGGCGCGCGCTCAGCCGGCGCCCTGGATGTCGATGCCCCGCTGGAGCGACGCGATCGCGCGATCGAGGACCCGGTGCAAGGCCGGGATCGAGTGGTCCGCTCCCATCATCCAGTGATCGAGGCCGACACCGAAGGCCGCGAAACAGGCCGCGGCAGTGAGCTGCGGTCGCAGGTCATCGGCGGGAAGCCCGGCGCGGGCGGCGAAGTTCAGCGCCATCGCGCGCTGGCGTCCCAGCGCCCCGATGAAGTTCTCCCGGCGCAATTCCGGATTGCCGACCAGCAGCTGCCTGGCTCGGCGCGCGGTCTCCGCCTGGCGGTCACGCGACGGTGCGTCCCGCTCGTCGAGCAAGAAGTCGCGCAGCGCCGCGCGCACCGCGGTCAGCACCGATTCGCTCGCCGGGCGTCGGTCGACGGCGGCGAGCAACTGGGCCATGAGGTCTTCCTCGTGGCTGAACACCACCGCGAGCTTCGACGGAAAATGACGGTGGAAGGTCCGCCGGGAGACCTGTACCGCGTCGGCGATCTGCTGCACGGTGGTCTGCTCGAACCCATGCAGCTCGAACAGCCGCAGCGCCGCGTCGACCAATTCCCGCCGCACCCGCGCCTTCTCGCGGTCGCGTGGACCGTTCACACCCGTCATGCCCCGCATTCTCTCTCGGCGATGTCGTCCCCGTTGGTGTCTCAAAGTGACACATTAGCCGAAAATCGGGCTACAGTGTCTCGACGAGACACCAAATTGAGAACCGAGAGGTGGCGCCATGTCGGTGCGACGTGCAGGAATCACCATGGCCGCGGCCGCATTGCTTTTCGCGGGTCCGCCGGTGGGGGCGGCCGTGGCCGACCCCACGGGGCCGGGCGCGGCTCCGGGCGCGGTCGCCAGCGACGAGGCGCTGCCCGAACAGCTTTGGATCGAGGGCGCGGGCGCGGCCCGCCGCCTGACGTATTGGACCAGGACCTCCGATGACCGGCCGGCGCTGGCCGGTGGTGCGGTCTTCGTTCCCGCGGGGACGCCGCCGAGCGGTGGCTGGCCGGTGCTGTCCTGGGAGCACGGGACGGTCGGCCTCGCGGACGAATGCGCGCCGTCGACCGCGGGCCGTAGCAAGCGCGACCTGGATTACCTGGCGACCTGGTTGCGCCAGGGCTACGCCGTCGTCGCGACCGATTACATCGGTCTGGGCACCCCGGGGCCGCACGCGTATCTGGACGGACGCGCCGAGGCGCACGCCGGAATCGACATGGTGCGCGCGGCCCGCGCCGTCGAGGATTCGCTGTCGTCGAAATGGGTGGCCATCGGGCAGTCACAGGGTGGCGGAGCCGCGGTGTTCACCGCCTCGCTGGCCACGGCGTACGCCCCTGAACTGGACTATCGCGGCGCGGTCGCCACCGGCCCCGCCTCCAATATCGTCGAGGCCGCCTCGTTCCTCGGGCCCGACGCCCCTCCGATCGACAATTCGCACCTCACCGCCTATATCGCGTATGTCATGAACGGACTGCGGGCGGCGCGACCGGGCTTCGATCTCGACAGTTACCTCAGCCCGGTCGGCAAGCAATTGGCCACCGCCGCGGAATCGCTGTGCTTCCAGCCGCTGGCCGAGCGGGCGCAAGGGATCTCGGTCAACCGGTTGTTCTCGCGCCCGCTGGCGGACGGCGATTTCGTCGCCACCGCCCGCTCCGTCATGGACGTTCCGCTCACGGGCTACGACCGGCCGCTGTTCATCGGGCAGGGCACCAACGACACCGACGTCCCGGCTCCCCTGACCGCGAAGCTGGTCACCGATCTGGAATCGCACGGCGTCCGGCCCGAGGTCCACGTGTATCCGGGCAAGGATCACAGCGCCACGATGGCCGCTTCGCTGTCCGACAGCATTCCGTTCGTCGCCCGCCTGTTCGCCTGACCCCCGCGCGGGCCGCGGCGCTCAGGCGCGCGCGGCCGCGGGCTCGAGGTCGGCCTCCGGCAGCGTCGCGGCAGACTTGCGAACCGGAATGGCCAGCGCGATCAGCGCCGCCAGCACCGCGACGCCGCAAGCGATCAGCAATCCGGTGCGGAAGCCGGCCTCGGTGGGGATGGTGTGCCCACCGAGGCGGGTGCTCATCTGCGCGAGGACGACGCCGACGACCGCGGCCGACACCGTGGTGCCGATCGAGCGCATCAAGGTGTTGAAGCTGTTGGCCGACGCGGTTTCCGACAGCGGGACCGCGCCCATGATGAGCGCGGGCATCGAGCCGTAGGCGAGGCCGACGCCACCGCTGCACACGCAGGTCACGACGAGTAGCCCCCAGGTCGAACCCATCAGCACGACCGACGAACCGTATCCGAGGGCGATCACCAAGCTGCCGACGGCGAGCGTCACCTTCGGCCCGCGCGCGGCCGACAGCCGGGCACCGAGCGGGGAAACCGCCATCATCACCAGGCCGGCGGGGGCCATCCACAATCCCATCGCCAGCATGGACTGCCCGAGGCCGTACCCGGTGACCACCGGCAGTTGCAGCAGCTGCGGGATGATCAAAGACTGCGCGTACATGGCGAACCCGACCACGATCGAGGCCGCGTTGGTCAGCAGGACCTGCGTGCGCGCGGTCACGCGCAGGTCGACCAGCGGGTCCGCGGTACGCAGTTCCCACCAGCCCCACACCGCGAGGACCAGGACCGCGACCGCGAACAGGCCGAGGATGGTTCCGCTCGTCCAGCCCCAATCGGCGCCCTTGGACACCGCGAGCAACAGGCACACCAGCGCCGTGCCGAGGCCGAGTGCGCCGGGAACGTCGAAACCGCCGCCGCCGCGTGCCGGGATGGCGGGCACCAGCAGCCAGATCAGCGTGGCGACACCAGCGCTCAGCACCGCCGAGCCCCAGAACAACACGCGCCAGCTGGCGTTCTCGGCCACCGCCGCGGCCAGCGGAAGACCCAGCGCGCCACCGATTCCCATCGACGCGCTCATCACCGCGATGGACGTGCCGAGTCGTTCGGCGGGCAGGACGTCCCGCAACGCGCTGATGCCGAGCGGGACGACACCCATGCCGATGCCCTGCAGGCCGCGACCGGCGATCATCGGCACCACCGAACTCGCCAGCGCGCAAACCAGCGATCCGGCGATGAGCGGAACCGTGCACGCCAGCAGCATGCGGCGCTTGCCGTAGAGATCGCCGAGGCGTCCGGTGATCGGGGTGGCCACCGCGCCGGCGAGCAGCGTCCCCGTGATCACCCAGGACGCGTTGGACGGTGTGGTGTCCAGGATGCGGGGCAGGTCCCCGATCAACGGCACCACCAGGGTCTGCATCAGTGCGGCGACGATGCCTGCCGCCGCGAGTACGCCGACGATGCCCTCGGACCGAGCTGCCGATGGTGCTGTCACGCGGGTCTCCCTCTCTTTTCGATTCTTGTGCACGATACATATGAAGTGCATGATGCACAAGAGTTGTACTATGCAAATGTGCTGGTCGGGCCGCGGGAGTGTGGTATAGGTGCGGAGATGAGCCCGTAGCTGGCGAATATCGGCAGGAGCGTTGTGTGGACAAGCCCGTATCTTCGGTGGAGTTCGAGACCATGCTGCTGGGGCGGCACAGCCTCAGCGCCAAGGCCCGCCGGGGCCGTGGCCACCTCGACCGCAGCGCCTACACGGTGCTGAGCAGGCTGCGGGTACAGGGCCCGATGTCCGTGGGAGAACTCAGCGATGCCTTCGGCCTGGACACTTCGACGCTGCACCGGCAGACCACCGCCATGCGCGGAGCCGGTCTGATCGAACGTATTCCGGATCCGGACGGCGGCATGGCGCGCAAATTCCGGATCACCGCCGAGGGCGGGCGCCAGCTCGACGCCGAACGCGCCTACAACGTCCGCGCTCTCGAAAACGTCCTGGCGAACTGGACGGCGCAGGACATCGCCGCGTTCGCCGAATTCCTGAAGCGGTTCAACACCGACATCGAACGCATCGACAAGCGTCCGTGGCCCCGGCCCTGAACGCGGGCGCGCCCACGCGGATGCACACGAAATCTCCACAATCGAGCCCGGATCTCTCCACAGCCGGTGGCTAGGGTTCGGTGCATGGAACACAGCGCACCGGCGCAGGCCGCACGGCGGATCCTGGTGGTGGACGACGAGATGACCATCGCCGAATCCGTCGCGGCTCGCCTGCGGGCGGAGGGGTACACCGTCGACTTGGCGCACGACGGTCCCTCGGCCGTCGCCGCCGCCGAGGCCGTCGGACCGGACCTCGTGGTGCTCGACGTCATGCTGCCGGGGTTCGACGGATTGGAGGTGTGCCGCCGTATTCAGGCGCGCCGCCCGGTGCCCGTACTCATGCTCACCGCGCGCGCCGAGGAAACCGACCAGCTCGTCGGGTTGGGTGTCGGCGCGGACGACTACCTCACGAAACCTTTCTCACTGCGCGTGCTCGCGGCCCGGGTGCACGCGCTGCTGCGCCGGCTCGACCGGGCCGCCGACCGCGACGGCGCGACGATCCTGGTCGGTGACCTGCGAATCGACGTCGACCAGCGCCGGGTCTGGCGCGCGGAGGTCGAGGCCCTGCTCACGCCATTGGAATTCGATCTGCTGGCCCGGCTGGCCCGCCGCCCGCGCATGGTGCTCGCGCGCGAGCGGCTGCTCGAAGACGTCTGGGACTGGTCCGACGCGGCGGGCACCCGCGCGGTCGACAGCCACATCAAGGCGTTGCGTCGCAAACTCGGCGCCGACCTGATCCGCACCGTGCGCGGCGTCGGGTACGCCCTGGATGCCCGATGAGTACCGAACCCGAGAGCGCACCGGAGGTGGAACGCGAAATACCCGTCGGGGGAGCGGAATACGGCGAACGGCGGTGGGCGCGCCGAGCGAGCGATCGGATCGCCGAGTTGCTGCCCCGGCCGCTGGACCCGGTGAAGTCGATCAAGCTGAAGCTCGCCATCCTCATGCTGTGCTCCGGCGGGGTCGCGTTCGGATTCTTCCGGTTCAAGATCGGATGGCTGCCCCCGCGCACCACGCTCACCGCGGTGGTGATCGCGCTGCTCACTTCGCAGTTCCTCGCCCACGGCATCACCAGGCCGCTGCGCGAGATGACCGCGGCGGCGAAACGGATGGCCCACGGCGACTACACCCTGCGGGTGCGGGCGAGTTCCCGGGACGAAGTCGGGCAACTGGCCGAGGCGTTCAACCAGATGGCGGCCGACCTCGCGGCGGCCGACCGGCAACGCCGCGACCTGATCGCCAACGTCTCGCACGAATTGCGCACGCCCATCACCGCTTTGCAGGCGGTACTGGAGAACCTCGTCGACGGCGTCTCCCAACCCGACCCGGCGACCCTGCGCACCGCACTGGCCCAAACCGAACGGCTCACCCTGCTGGTGTCCGAATTGCTCGATCTCTCCAGCATCGAAGCGGGCGCCTTCCCGCTCGACCGCGAGGAGTTGCCGATCGCGCCGCTGCTGGCCGACGTCGTCGCCGAAGCGGAGGTCATGACCGCCGCGCTCGGGCGCGGCGTGCGATTCCGCACCGACGTGCTGCCCGGCGCCGCCCGCGTGTACGCCGACCGTGCGCGTCTGCACCAAGTGCTGCTCAACCTGCTCGACAACGCCGCCCGCCACGGACCTGCGGGCGGGGAAGTCCGCGTGGCCGTGCGTGTCTCGCAAGGCGAGGCCGTCATCGACGTCGACGACGACGGCCCCGGCATCCCGCACGCCGAACGCGCCCGGGTGTTCGACCGGTTCACCAGGGGCGGCCGGACCACGGGCGGCGGCACCGGGCTCGGCCTCGCCATCGCCCGCTGGGTGGTCGACCTGCACGGCGGCACCATCGCGGTCGCCGAGCCTGGCTCCCGTATCCGGGTCGTTCTGCCCGGGCGCTGACCTGCCACTCATCCGACCCGGACCACCAGAACGGTTCCGGGGTGATTCCGCACGCCTATCGAAGGGACGAACCATGCCTCCCGAACCCGAATCCGCCTCGACGGCCGAACCCGAGGCCTCTGCTGCGTCGAGCACCGAATCCATCTCTGCCGCAATCAGTTCCGGCACTGCGATGGTCGATCCACCGGTCGCCGGATCGGACATGCGGGCGGCAGGCATCGCCGCTGCGGGTACACCGACCGGCGGATCCGCCCAGCCCTGCCCGGGCGGCCCGACCGCGTGGCAGCGGCCACCCAAGTGGCGGCGTGTGGTCTGTCCTCCCGGGGTGGCGCCTGCCGCGCTCGTCTCCGGTCTGGCGGCGGCGGTCCTCGTCCACTGGGACCGGCCCGGCATCGGCTGGGTTCTCGCCGCCGCGGTCGCGGCGACGGCGGTCGTCCTCGTCGACCGGAACGCCCGCAGGGCCGTGGCGAGCACGACGAAAGACAGCACAGGGGACGCGGAACAAGCGGCCGAACGATCGGCGGCGACATCGCATTACGCGCGAAGAGCGCGGTTCGCGGGACGCGCGTGGTGGGCGACGCTCGCGCTCGCCCTGCTCGCGGTAGGCGCCGTCCGCGCCGCGGGCTGGCTGTTCGCCTTGTGCGTGCTCGCGGCGTGTGTCGCCGGTTCACTGGCGGTCGTGGGACGCCGCTCGGCGAACGGCATCCTCTACGACACCCTGGCGCTCGGCCTGGAGGCGGTCTCCGCCGTGCCGTGGGTGTACGCCGGTACCGCCAGGGTGCGCGGTTCGCACACGCCGCGGGCCCGGCGGCTCGGGCTGTCGGTTGCGGTGACCGTCGCGCTGCTCGCGGTCTTCGTTCCGCTGCTCGGCAGCGCCGACGCGATGTTCGCCGCGCTGCTCGAGACCGTGACGCCGGACCTGGACATCCCCTCGGTGGTGCGGTGGATCGTCCTGTTCGCGGTGGTCGCGCTCGGTGCGGTCAGTGCCTTGTTCGTGCTCGCGGGCCCGCCGCCGCCTGCCACCGCGCGCGCGGGTGGGCGAACACTGCGCCGTTCGGAATGGGCACTGCCGGTCGGTGCGCTCGCGATCCTGTTCGCGGCCTTCGTCGTGACCCAGTTCGTCGTGCTGTTCGGCGGCGACGAGCATGTCCGGAAGACGTCGGGCTTGACCTACGCCGAGTACGCCCGCACCGGCTTCTGGCAGCTGTCGGCCGTCACCGTCCTGACACTCGCGGTGCTCGTTGTCGTGTTGCGCTGGGCGGCCCAGGACACGCCCGCCGACCGGTGGTGGCTGCGCGGTCTGCTCACGGCGGTGAGCCTGCTGGCGCTGGTGATCGTCGCCTCGGCGCTCGGCCGGATGTGGACCTATCAGCGGGCCTACGGCTTCACGGTGTTGCGCCTGCTGGTGGAAGTCTGTGAACTGTGGCTCGGCCTGGTCTACGTTCTGGTCCTGGTCGCGGTGCTGCGACTGCGCCGGGCATGGTTGCCGCGCGCCGTGCTCGGCACCGCTATGGCGACCTTGCTGGCGCTGGCCGTGGTGGACCCGGAGCGACTCATCGCCGAGGAGAACATCGATCGCTGGCAGCGGGGCAAAGCGCTGGACACCGAATACCTGGTGACGCTGTCGCCGGACATCATGCCCGCGACCGAACGGCTGCCCGAGCCGCTGCGTGCGGACGTACGTGCCAGGTTGCGCGCCGACCTGGGCGAGGACAGCTGGCAGAGCTGGAATCTGTCCCGGGCGATAGCGCGGTGAGCTTCGTTGCAATACACTTGTATTATCGCTGATCGTGGGTTATAACTGGCCTGAGTGGGCACTGTTGTCGCTGGTGGGAATCGACCCGCGTGAAGTGCTGCAGGTGCTCATGGGCGCCCGCCGATGGCCTCGGCAGGCGCACGGCCGGAACGAGCTCGCGGTCCTGACGGTGTGGGGCCGGACCGAGGCGGGCCGGCCGCTCATCGTCGCTGTCCGCCGCACCGAAGGCTGGCAGTGGGACATCCTGGGCGCGGTCGAGATGACCGAGGCCCAGGTGGCCGAACTCGAGCGTTGGGAGCACACCGATGACTGACTATCCGACGAACCCGGAGGCCGTCCGGGACTTCCTCTCCGGTCTGGAATACAGTGACGCACCGGTCGACGCGGCCGAGCTGCCCCCGCCGTTGCGCGCCGAGGACACGGTCACCGTCACCACGTCGCTGCGCATCCCACTGGAATTGCACCAGCGGGTCAAAAAGGCCGCCGAGCAGCGCAACGTGACCATGTCCGCGCTCATCCGCGACTGGATCGAACTGGAACTGGCCGCCCTGGAGAACGACCAGCCCATCTCACGCGCCGACGCCCTGCGGGCGCTGGCCGCCCTGCATCCCCTGCGCCAGTCGGCTTAGTCCGCGGCGGCTGGTGTGTCGCGGGTCAGGACGCGATCGAGTTGCGCGGCGAACTCGTCGGCGGCGATGCGATAGCCGACGTGGTCGCCCGCGAACTCGACAAGGTCCAGGCCGAGTTCCTTCGCGAGTACGGCGTTCGGAAGTCCGGGAAAGGTGTCTCTCGATTCGCGTCCGACGCCGAGTACCAGCCGGTCCGACGACGCGCGCAACGCCGCGAGATCCGGGGCGTACCGGGGATACTGTCTCAGCTCGTGTTCCATCCAGAAGACCAAGTTCTGCTGGATCCTGGTGACTGTCGCGACGGCTTCCGGCGGCAGCTGTTCGAGCGGGGGAAGCGGCGTGGGCCGCATGCCGATGCCCGCCGAGAACGCGGCCATGGCGGCGGAGGTGCCTTCGGTCTTGCTCTGCTCGTGAATGCTGTCCAGGAAGGCCAGCCACTTCTCGCCGTCGGGCAGCAGCGTGGCCAGCGGTGGTTCGTGCGCCACGAGTGTGCGCACCAGTTCCGGCCGGGCGCGCAGCAATTCGAGCGCCACGATCGCCCCGGAACTGCTACCGAGGACGTGGGCGGGCTGGTCGGTGAGGTGCGTGAGCAGCGTGGCGGCGTCCGCGCCGTCGGTGATCACGCGATCGTGCGGCGGTCCGTCGAGGGGGCTGCGAGTGAAGCCGCGCCGGTCATAGGCGACCACGGTGTAGCGGTCGGCGAGCCGCTCGGCGACGGCGTCGAAGGATGCGGCGTCACCGTTGCCGCCGGGAATCAGCAGCAACAGCGGTCCGGTGCCGCGGATCTCGTAGTAGAGGGTCGCGCCGGGGACGGCGAGAGTGTGCTGGGTGGGGACATCCATCGGAAATGCTCCTGGGAGAAGGGACAACTGCCGCAACGCCTCCCGGATGACCGGTAGCGCGGGAACGGGTGGATCGGCATCGACCCATCGGTCGATGGCCACGCACAGCGCTGCGGTGAGAGCGCCGGCCATGATCCGCGGGAACATGTCGGCGTCGATCGGGCGGCCGGTGCGCTCGGCGATGGCTTCGGCCAGCGCGTCCTCGATCACCGCCTGGGATCTGCGGTACTCACCTTGCAGCGGCGGCGCTCGGGTGATCAGGCGAACGCCCGCGGTCCACGCGGGATCGGGTGGCTCGGCGTCGCGGAATTCCGCCAGCACGGCGTGGATCACCGCGGGCCACAGCGGCTCGGCGACCGGGCGGGCGCGCAGGTCGTCCGCGATCCGGCGGGCCCGGTCCACCGCCACCGAGCAGACGGCCTCGTACTTGCTCGCGAAGTAGTTGTTGAACGTCCGCGGCGACACCCCGGCCGCCGCGGCGATGTCCTCGACGAGAACGTTGTCCAGCCCCCGCTCCACGGCCAGTCGCAGCGCCGCGAAACCGAGCGCCTCACGGGTGGCGAGTTTCTTGCGTTCGCGCAAGCCGAGTACGAATGCCACGGCTCCACCGTAGCGAAACTTGCGTGATGCGCAAGATTGCGTGATCGGAAAGATCTGGGAGAGCGCAGATCAGGCGTACCTCCGCCTTCGCTCCGGCCATGCGCGGGCTGAGGACGGACTACGTCCGACCGCACCCATCAGGCGATTCGGCAATCCGGAAAACTAGTCGCAGTGTCGCGCCGGCCACAGAGGGCAATCGCAGCGCCGATTTTCGGCGCAGGGCGGTTGAGCCGAATTCACGCCTGGCGCAACGACCATCCGCGGTGCATGCCGCCCGAGGCATGGTCGGCTCCTCTTGTGCACCGCGCCGTCCGCCCCGGATCGATCGGTGGCCTCAGGTCGGCTCGGCCGGTGCGGAACCGATCCCGTCCAGCGCCCGGCGCACCGCGTCGGCCGGATCGGCCGCGCCCACCGTCGCCGCCACCGGACGTCCATTCGCGTCGCGAATCTGCCAACCGCCCAGGGAGACAACCGGAATGCCACCACGCCTGCGGGCCAGCGCGACCTCCGACAGCGTGCCCCACGAACCGCCGATGACGATCACCGCGTCCGCCGACTCGACGAGGATCGCGTTGCGCGCCTCACCCATGTTCGTGAACAGCACCGCCGACAGCCCGGGACACACCGCGTCGCGGTCGGTGTCCGGACGCACGCCGATCACCAGTCCACCGACCTCGGCGGCACCGGTGGCGACCGCGGCCATCACCCCGGCCCCGCCGCCACACAAGACGGTGATCCCGGCCCGCGCCAAGAGTTCGCCGACCGCACGCGCCCACTCCGCTTCCTGTCGCGTGCACTCCCTGGGTCCGCACACCGCGACCTGCCGCGTCACCTTCGTCATCCCGCGGGCCATGGCGACACGAGCGACGCCAGGCGCTCCCGCAACGCCATCGCGTCGCGCGGTGCCCGCACTTTCGCGTCGTTGTCGAAATAGGTGTAGACGTCCAGCGATCCGGCCCACGAGCGGATCTTCTCCGCCCACATGTCCAAACCCTCGTCGGTGTATCCGCTGACGTAGAGCTCGTCGTGCCCGTGCAACCGGATGTAGACGAAGTCGGCGGTGACTTCTTCCAGCAGCGGATACTTGCCCGCCGCGTCGGCGACCACGAGGGCGACCTGGTGGCGGCCGAGCAGATCGGTGCAGGCCGGGGTCACGAAGCTGTCGTGCCGGACCTCCAGGGCGTGCCGCAACGGCCGGTCGGCGTCGGTGCTCGTATGCGCGGGATCGACGCGGTGATCGTGCCGGCGTGCGATCTCGGCGGCCTGCTCGGTGCTGCGCGGTAGCCCGGACAAGAAGGCGTCCAGCACATCGGCGTCGAAGCGGAAGGTCGGCGGCAGCTGCCACAGAATCGGCCCCAACTTGGGCCCGAGCGCCAGCGGGCCGGAAGCCAGGAAGTTGGCCAGCAGATCGTCTCCGTCGCGCAGTCGCTTCATGTGCGTGATGAACCGGCTGCCCTTCACCGCGAAGAGGAAATCGTCCGGAGTCTGCTCCGCCCACTTCTGGTAGCTGGACGGGCGTTGCAGTGCGTAGAACGAGCCGTTGATCTCCACGCTGTCGAGCTGCTCCGAGAGATAGGCCAACTCGCGCTTGTGCGCCAGGCCCTGCGGATAGAACGTCCCGCGCCAGGGCGGGTAGACCCAGCCCGACGTGCCGATCCTGATCTGGCCCATGTCTCCATGGTGGCGCATTCGCTACGCCGATGCGGTCCTCGCCGCCACCTTGCCGACCAGCCAGGCCACCGCCAGCGCCGCCAGGAACGACAGCAGCGATGCGCTCATCCACGCCTGCGCGGTGAAATGCAGAGCCTGCCGAACCCGATCCCAGAACTCGGTCCACACTCCGGCGTCACCCGGGTTGATCAGTTGATACACCGCGAAGCCAGCCAGCCACGCGACCACCATGCCCCACCGCGCCGGCGCGTCGGGAGCGGTGTTCCACTCGCGGTGGGCCCGCAGGAAGAAGTCGGCGACCAGCACGCCGAGCAGCGGCACGAACACCGAACCGATGAGTCCGAGGAAGCCGAAATAGTTGCTCATGTCCAACCGCAGGGCCAGCACCGTGATCAGGGCGCCGAGGCCGATCGAGAGCACCCTGCGGTCGACGCGCGGCGCGAGGTTCTGGATCGACACGGCGGTGGAGTACACATTGGCGAACGATTGGTCCGCCTCCCGCAGCACGAAGACGAAGAAGAACAGCGCACCGAGGCTCACCTGCAGGAACGGTGCGTACGGCCCGCCTGCGCCGGTTGCCAGCGCCAGCGCGAACAGGCCGAGGACGTAGGCGATGATCTGGGTGAGCGCGTACGCGCCGCTGGCCGCGCCGAACGCCGAGCGGCCGGTGCGGGAGTGCCGGGTGTAGTCGGCGGCGACCGGAACCCACGAGATCGAGACGGCCAAGGCGGCATCGGTGGCGACCCAGAAGAGGTTCCAGTCGACGCCGAACGGCCCGCTCCCGCTCGGTCCAGGGTTCGCCCGCAGATCGGGCAGACCGGCGCGGAAGAACTGCGCGTAGAACCAGATCAGGGCGATCACGACACCGGCGGTCACGAACCTGCGCAACAGACGGACCGAGCCCAGCGGCCATATCGTGAGGACGGTCGTGAGCAGGCCCGCGACCACCACGTAGAGCCAGTGCGGGCCGCCGCCGAACAACTCCCCGGCCGCGTCGCCGATGACGATCAGCTCGAATGTGCCCCAACCGATCAATTGCGCGATATTGAGGACGGTCGGCAGATAACTGAGTTTCGCGCCGAACAGTCCGCGCAGCAGCACCATGGCGGGTTGTCCGGTACGCGCGCCGGTCAGCGCGGCGGCGCCGAGCATCAGCCCGCCCACCAGGGTGCCGAGGACGGTCGCCAGGATGCCCGCCGCGATCGAGATCTGCGCCGCGCCCTCGGCATTCGGCGCGAGCACCGTGTACGCGCCGGAGAACGCGATGAGGCTGACGCCGAGATTGGCCCAGAACGCGCTCTGGTCCCAGAACGAGAGCACTTTCGGCGCGGGCTGGTCGAGGGTGAGCGGGGCTTCTTGCGCCGCGCTCGCGCGGGTCGACGACATGACGGAAACGCTCTCCCTACGCCGGCATTACCCGGACAGGTTCATGCGGTCGGCGACGCGTGCGGTCCGCCCTCTCAGCCCGGTCGTGCCCGAGCTCCCGCGGTGGGGTGATTCCGGCGAATAGTACACCCGCGCCAGTTTCGTGAGTTGGGAACGAGAACAAAGCGGCCCGAGGTCCGCGGCGCAGTGGCGAGTTCCTATGGCGCCGGATCGCTTCGCGCACTAAACCGACGAGCGGGTGCGCACCACCGCGTCGGCCCATTGTCAAGGCATCTACGACGCAAACTGACCCCCCGAGCGCCGCGCGGTCACGGGTCCGTCGCGGCGGCTGCCGACGCGCGGTTCAGCCCATGAGGAACGAGGCGGCGAACCACGCGAGCAGGACCAGCACCGCACCGACCAACGCGCCAGGGAACATCGCCCGTCCCTGCCGGGCCGCCAGCACCGACAGCAACGCGCCCAGGGCGAAGCCCACGATTCCGCCGCCGACCATGATCCAGACGCCCGCGCTGGTGTCGACCCGGCACTCCGGCTTGGACTCGCAGATGCCGCCCGCCATCAGGAACCACGGCGCGAGAATCGTCGACATCGCCGCCAGCGTCGCGGGCAGGAACCACAACAGCGCGCTGACGACGAGATCCGCGGTGCGCGGCGGCGTGACGGCACGGGTCTCGGGCTCGCGCGTGGGATAGCCGGAGGGGGTCGTGCTCTGGGACACCTGGTTCAGGTAACCGTGCATCGTTTCTCGCTATCGCTTGTCGGTGGAGTCGACCGGGCCGATGGAAGTTATACACCAGCCACTTGCACGTCGAAGTGCTTGTGCTCCAGGGGAAGCGGGCGCGCGGCCGGGCCGCCGTCTCGGATCGGACGCGTCCGTCGGTCCTGCCTTCTGTAGCGAATACCCAGCGTCCCAGAGGGATTCGCGTGCCCCACGGCGCTGCCGGTGACCGTGTCGATCGGTGGAGGACGACCGGGCGACGAGCGGTCTCGAATCCGGTTGCGGTGCAGCGGAAGCGCTCGCATTGCCGCAGGTCACGCGCGGCTACCGATGCCCGCGTTCTACCTACGCGACCATCCTGTGTGTCGATCCGCTGCGCGGTCGGGACGATGCGTCGCAGTGGTGCGCCGTATGGACCGGACGACGCCGCGACGATCCGCGCCGAGTGCGCCCGCGCTCGCCGTGCACGCTTCTACCGTGGGAGTGACGCGTTGACCACGTCCCGAGACCTCGATCGCACCGCGAATAACTCCGGCGTACACCATGGTTCGCCGATCGGCCACGACATCGAGCGCGTATCGCTGTATTCCCCGGAGTTCGCGTCCGATCCGCATGCCGCCTACCGCGACATGCGCGCCCGTTACGGTTCGATGGCGCCGGTCGAGCTCGCGCCGGGCGTGTCGGCGACCTTGGTACTGGGCTATCACACGGCGGTGCGAATCATGCACGATCCGGCCCACTTTCCCGCCGACCCGCGCGCCTGGCAGGCGAACGTCCCCAGCGACTGCCCGGTGCTGCCGGTGCTGGAGTGGCGCCCCAACGCCATGCGCAGCACGGGCGAGGAGCACGCGCGCTACCGCCAGGCGAACACCGCGAGCATCGATGCCGTCGATCTGCACGCCTTACACGAGACCGTGGAGCGGATCGCGGTCCCGCTGATCAACGCCTTCTGCGCGGCGGGCACCGCCGATCTGGTGTCGCAGTACGCTTTTCCGCTTGCCTTCGAGGCGATCAACGCCATGCTGGGTTGCCCGCCGGAGATCGGGCAGGAAGTCGCCGCCGCGACCCGCGCCGTGTTCGACGGGGTGGACGCCGAGGAGGGCAATCGCCTGCTCGTCACCGCGTTGCTGCGGCTGCTCGAACTCAAGCGCGCCGAGCCCGGCCAGGACATCACGACGCGGCTGCTGCGGCATCCGGCCGGTTTGGACGACGCGGAGGTGATCCATCAGCTCGTCGTGCTCTACGGGGCGGGCATCGAACCGCTGCAGAACCTGATCATCAACACCCTGGTGCTGATCCTCACCGACGACCGGTTCGGCGGCGACGTCCTCGGCGGGAGCATGTCCACCCGAGACGCCCTCGACGAGGTGTTGTTCACCGACCCGCCGATGGCGAATTTCTCGGTCACCTATCCGCGCCAGCCGATCCTGATCGACGACGTCTGGCTGCCCGCGCATCAGCCGGTCGTCATCAGCTTCGCCGCCTGCAACAACGATCCGGCGATCAGCGGGCACGACCACAGCGGCAACCGATCACATCTGGCCTGGGGCGCCGGGCCACACGCCTGTCCGGCCCGCAGCGCGGCCTACCTGATCGGCCAGGACGCGGTGGACCAGTTGCTGGACGCGCTGCCGGAACTGCGACCCGCCGTGCCGGTGCACGAATTGACCTGGCGGCCGGGGCCTTTTCACCGCGCTCTGACCGCGCTGCCGGTCGTCTTTCCCGAAACGCCGCCCTGGCAATCCTGAACCCGGCAGTCGGTCAGGACGGCGCTGCCGCCGCGAGCCGGGTGAGGTTCGCCGGCCGGGCGAAGGTGTCGGCGAAGGCGTCCGCCAGCGTCGTGTCGTGCTGGGCGGCCAGCATCATCTCGCGCAGGGCGGGTGGGGGATCGAGCACGGTGGTCGTCCACCGCGCGGCGGGGTGCGCGACGGCCGTCAGCCACGGCGCGGCCGCCCACTCCATCCACGCGCGGTCGTAGGGGCCGTCGGGATCGTGCAGGATCGCCTCGCCGTAGCGGACCGCGCAGTGCACGGCGTTGTTGGCGCCCTGTGCGCCGCCAGGGTCCATCCGACAGACGACGTCGCCTCCGCCCAGCACCGGCCTGCCCGACGGCAGGGTGCCCACCGGACGACGCATGACCGGAGTCACCGCGCCCACCAGCGTCGCACCGGCATCGGTCGGCTGAGCGTGCCGGTAGCGCTCGGCGAGTTCGGCGGGCAGGTGCGCGTCCAGCAGTTCCCGGGCTTGCGCCCAACGTCGCGCGGGCGTGCCGTGCTGGTCGAAAACGTCCAGCACGCCGCCAGGCCGCGCCTCGAAAAGCAGGATTTCGCAGCGGCGTTCCTGCCCCGGTCGTCCGGTCAGCCCGGGATAGGAGATCACCTCACCGTGCTCGGGCAGCGTGGTGTAGCAGCCGAGGTTCTCCGGATCCGGCTGGACGCCGTCGAGATAGAGCACCGCCAGTCGTCGCATCGGTGCGGCGGCTACCGGCCACGCCGCATCGGCTTCGAAGCAGCCGGCCAGCTCACGACCCGCACGGGTCACCACGGTCAGGTCGTGGTCGGCGGCGTGCTGGTCGAGCTCCGGCACCGACGGCTCGGCGATGCGCAAGTCGCCGCCCTCGGCCAGGAACTCGCCGAGCCAGCGGGCGAACACCGTCCGCTGATCAACGCTCTGGGCCGGGCGGGTGAATCGTCCGGTCCAGCCGACCACCGCCGCGCGATCGATGGCCATGGTGAACCGGATGCCCTCGATATTCGGCGCGGTCGAGCGCCAGAAGCCCAGGCCGATATCCGATTCGAGGTCCAGGGTGGGCGGGAACTTGACCTGGGTGCTGGTCACGGTGCCCGCGAGGACCGCGTCGGCGTCCCGATCGGTCACCAGCGTCACCGTCCGGCCGCCGCGCAGCAGACGGTGGGCGAGGGGTAACCCGCATTCGCCCGCCCCGAGTACCAGTATCCGTCCCACCATCGTGTCCTTCCGGTCGTGCGATCGACTGCCGTGACAGCGCAATCGTCCGCGTATAGGTGGACACCGCGCATCGGTAGAGACCCGCGAATCCGCCGCCGCGACCCGACTACGCTGCCCTGTTGTGTCGGAAGGACGTACGCCGGGTCTGGGGTCTGCACCCGTGGCCACCAGTGACTTCGTCGGGCGTGAGCGCGAATTGGAGAAGATCGGCATGGCGCTGCTGGGCGGAACCCGCCTGGTCACGCTGATCGGCGCGGGTGGCATCGGCAAGACCAGGCTGGCGACCGAGGCGGCGCAGCGGTTCCACAAGGCGCGACGCGTGCCGGTGCACTGGGTGCGCCTGGCGCTGCTGTCCCGGGACTCCGGCGCTGCGGCGGTCGAGGAACTGCTCGCGCGCTCGCTCATCGACGCCGATTTCTCCGGGCGGTCGGCGTGGGAGGCGGTGCTGGACACGCTGCGCCGCCGCGACGCGGTCGGGCGCACCCTGCAGACGATCCTGGTGATGGACAACTGCGAACACGTGCTGGACGGCGCGGGGCGGGTGATCGCCGACCTGCTGGAGGCGGCGCCGGGGCTGACCGTGCTGGCCACCAGCCGCGAGGCGATCGGCTGGGTCGACGAGCAGTTGGTGCCGGTGCCCGCCCTGTCGCGGGAACAGGCGCTCACTCTGTTCCGTGCGCGCGCCGGTCTGACCGGGCACACCGTCGCCGAGGAGGAGACCGACCTGGCGGTGGAGATCTGCCGCCATGTGCACAACCATCCGCTCTACATCCGTCTGGCCGCCGCACGGCTGTTGCGGCAGCCGCTGCGGATGATCCTGCGTGACCTCACCGGCGAGGCGAGCGACCGGCGGCTGCGCTGGTCGCCCGGTCCCCGGATCGGCGCGGAGGCACGGCATCAAGGTATCCGCGACGTCATCGCCTGGTCGTACGACCTGTGCCGGGACAAAGAGCGGTTGCTGTTCGACCGGCTGTCGGTGTTCGCGGCCGGGTACGACGTCGACCCGGAGAACGCGGACCCGGCGGAGTCGGACGTCGGCGCGGAGCTGGAGGCGATCGAGGCGGTCTGCGCCGACGACGAGCCGGGCGGGTTGGCTCGCGCGGAGATCGACGGCCTGCTCGAACGGCTCGCGGACCAATCACTGGTCACGGTGCATTTGACCGCGACAACGGTGCGGTACTCACTGCTGGAGAGCGTCCGCTTGTTCGCCCAGCAGCGACTGGCCGAACGCGACGGCGAACCGGCCCGGCTGGCAGGCAGGCACCGCCGCTACTACCGCGACAAGGTCGTTGCGGCCGGAGCGGGATGGTTCGGTCCGGACGAGCAGGATCTGCTGGATTGGGCGCGCGCGGCCTGGGACAACCTGCTGTGCGCCATAGCGGGCAGCCTCACGGTGCCGGAGGAGGCCGTGGTGGGGCTGGAGATCGCCGCCGGGCTGATCGCGCTGCGCATCCCGTTCCTCAGCGGTTCGCTGCGCGAACCGCGCCGCTGGGCCGAGCGCACGCTGGCCGCCAGCCGGACGCTGGACCCGCAGCCGGTGCCGCTGCAGGTGACGGCGATGTCGCTGATCACGTGGATCAGCCTGTGCCAGGGCATGCACCACGACGCCGATCGGATGCTGGACGAATGCGTCGCACTCTGCCTGCCCGACCCAGCGGCTCGTGCGGGGTGGCGCGAGCGGCTCGACGACATCGAGCTGCCCGCCCCGGTGGAATTCGCCAGAGGCGCCGAGCTGATGCTGGTGCGCCGGGATGTGCGCGCGATCGCCGTACTGGCCCGCGCTCGGGAGCGGTTCCTGGCCGACGGCGACCGCGGCGGGGCCGCGATGAGCGAACTGTTCGAAGCGCTGGCCGCGGCGTTGCTCGGCACACCGGCGCAGGCTTTGGAGACCTCCCGGCGGCACCTGGACCACGCCGAGCGCTCCGGCGCGCGATGGGCCGCGTCGTGGGCCGGTTTGGCGCGGGGGATCGCGCTGACCGGACACGGCGATACGGAACAAGCGCTCACCGTGATACGGGCCGCGCTGACCACTCAGCTGGCGATGCGCGATCAGTGGGGCGTGGTGTGGGCCGTCCACATCACCGCCTGGGCACTGGCGCGCTCGATCCGCGACACCGGCGGCGGCTCCGGCACGATGACGGCGCGGGCGCGCGATATCGCGCGCCTGGTCGGTGGTGGCGCCACGTTGCGCGACAGAATCGGCGTGAACATGTCCAATCTCGGCCCGTTCGCCATCGAGACCGAGATCGCCGCAGGCACCGCCCGGGCGGTCCTGGGCGAGTCCGCCTTCGCGGAGGCCGAGCGCGAAGGTGCGCTGCTGCGTCCGGAGCTGGGCGAGGTGGTGCAACTGGCTTTGGGGAAGCTGTCGCTGGACCGGCTACCTGTCGAACATCCGGTCCGGCAGCGCCGTCCCTCGCACTGGGAGGAATTGTCGGCGGCCGAACAGGAAGTGGCCGTGCTGGCGGCGGCCGGTTGGACGAACACCGCCATCGCCGCCCGGCGCGGCAGCTCGTTCAAGACCGTCGACGCCCAGATGAGCTCGATCCTGGCGAAACTGATGATCGGCTCCCGAGAGGACATCCGCGCCTTGGTGCCCGCCGAACGGCAGGCTCAGGTAGCCGACGAAGCCGCACGCAAGCCCCAGCGCGGCCGGCGCTCGTGAGAACACCGGGTCGAGCCGGGCGGCGTCTCGGCCGTGCCGCCGCCCGGCTCGATCACCGGCAGGATTCGCCGACGGGAGCCGTGTTCACTCGTCCAGTTTGCGCGCGGTGATCTGAATACCGGGCTCGCCCGAGATGCGCCGCACCGTCGCCTCGGTGACCGGGAGATCGGCCACCAGCTCGCGGCCGTCCTCCAGGTCGATGCCGTAGCCGGCGATGTAGGTGCGGAAGAACGGCAGGCAGGCGCGCGCCATCGGCTGCGGCAGCTTCCAGCGGTCGACGAACGACCGCGCGTCCTCGAAGGTGCAGCCTCGATCCGCCTCGATCACCAGCAGCAGACCGCCCGGCCGCAGCACCCGGATCATCTCCGCGAGACCCTTGCGCTGATTCGGCCAGTGCTTGATCGAGCCGGAGCTGATCACCGCGTCGTAGGCGGCGTCGGGGAACGGCAGGTCCATCGCCGAGCCTTCCCGGAACTGGATCCGGCTGCCCAGCGCCGCACCGCGCTTGCGTGCCCTGCGCACCTGCTGCGGGGACAGATCGATGCCGGTCAGCCGCAACGTGGTCCCGGCGGTGGCCAGCCCGACCGCGAGTTGCCCACCGCCGCAACCGACGTCGAGCACCTGGGCGCCGTCGTCGAGCTGGGCGACGATGTCGTCGAACAGGGTCGGGGTCATCTCCCGTACGGCATCGGAGATGAAGTTGTCGTAGAACCACGAGTCGATCGGGTTGTAGCGTTTGGTCTTGTCCAGCAGGACGGTCATGGCGTGCTCCTAAACGCGGGTGGCGAACTTGATCTTGCGGCCGAGAGTGTTCGGTTGTGCCTGGGAGATGATCGTTTCCTGAACCCGCTCGCGGCTGCTGCGCACGATCTCCATCGCCTCCTTCACCGCGACGTCGATGTCCATCACGGTGGGGATGTCGAGCATCGAGACGATGGATTCCAGGCGCTGTTCGGGGGTGCCGCGCACCGTCACCACCGGCTGCCCGAGCTCGCTGATCGCGTGCAGCAGTTGCCGATCGGAGATGGCGCGGTAGCGCTCGTCGACCGGCCGGTGGCCGTCGGGATCCATCGGCACCTCCACCGGAAGGTGGAAGAAGATGTCGTAGTTCTGCCGGGCCCGCTGCCGGGCCATATCGCCGTAGGCGTTGAGGTAGCGGCGGTAGAACGGCCGGCCGGGCAGGGTGAGGGTGTTCTTGACGGCCTTGTGCCACCGGGTCGACCCGGGGTTCGGGCCGGTGATCAGCCGCGTGGTGCCGTAGACCCACTCGTTGAGCACCGAACCGTCGGCGATGAATCCGCCCTGGGCATCGAGGATCGCCTCGGCCTGGATGCGCAACTCCAGCCTGCGGAAGCCGAGCGCCATCAGTTCGGTGGTGCTCAGGTCCTGGAACCGCATGCCCGGATAGAGCTCGGTGACCACTTCGCGCGCGGACGAGGCGTCCACCCGGGGAATCCCGGTAAGCAGGGACAGCGCCGTGGAGGTCGTGGTCTTTCCGGTCGAGTAGGTCCCGGATATCACGATGCGTCGATAATTGTTTCCCGACATGGGGGTGCCTTTCTGAACGTTCGGAATTGCGCGGGTTAGGCGGGCAGTCGGTGCGCGAGGTCGTATCGGATCTCGCACCCGGCGAAGTCCGACGCCCAGCTGGAGATGCGCCAGTCGCCGCCGCCGAAGGCGAGGACCATCGATCGCGCCATGTGCGTGGTCGCGGTGCCCGAGGTGAACGGTGCCGGGGGAGCGGACGCGCGGGCGGTCATCCGGCGCATCCATAGCGTCTCGCTGTCCTTGCGGGCGATGTTGTCCAGTTCGTAGAGCACGACCTGGGACAGCTGCGCCAGGATCACCGTCGCGTCGACCAGCGTGACCGAGGGCTGGTAGGCGTCGGCCACACCGTGCCACGGCCCGGCCGGATCCGGTTCCGCGAGCGCGAAATCGGCCTGCGCCCGGCTGCCGCCGTCGGAGACGACGACATTGCGCAGGTACTGTCCGCGGGCGTACACCCCGCCGTGGAAGTACCCCCGGCCCGTCTCGTGCACGGTGTGCCGTGCGGCCTGGGCCGGGCGCGGTGGCGCGGGCAACGCCACGGTGGCCTCCAGGCTCATACCGCCGCCCAGCGCCCCGGTGATGCTGATCGTGTCGCCCTCCACCGCGACCACCGTCGCGCTGATCGGGAACTCCTCCAGCGACTCCGTCGCGATGGTCCCACTGCTGAACTGGACGAAAGGAACCCAGCACGAACGGATCTCGCTGTCGGTGAGTCCGTAGCACTCGCGCAGGATCACCTCGAGCAGCCGGTAGCCGAAGATCGAGCAATCGATGCTGCTCACGTGCGGGACCAGCACGCGGGTGCTCTTGCGCGACCAGTCCAGCGGATAGTGCACCCCCGCGGTCGCCGTCAGCCGGGGACGGTCCTGCGCGTCGCGGTCGAGGGTGATGTCGAAGATGCGGTGGGTGATCCGCTTGTAGCCCTCGCCGAAGAAGCGTCCGTCGCGGTGCCCCAGCACGGTGTCGATATCGGCGTAAGCGATGAGTTCGGTGGACATGTCGGTGCCTTTCATGCCGCGGCCTGCGCCTGGGCGGGCTCGGCGAACTGGCTGACCACCTTGGCGCCGATGCCGCGCAGCGACAGGCCCCGGCTGAGTTCGAGCGCGGAGATCTTGACGTCGAGTTCCTTCTCGGTGCGGGCCCCGAATTCCATCGCCATGAGCGAGTCCATGCCGAGGTCGGTGACCGGCTCGTCGATGTTGATGGCGTCGGTGTTCACGCCGAGCACCACCGCGAGCTGATCGGCGAGGCGCTGGGCGACGAAGTCGGCGCGCTGCTCGGCGGGCAGCGTGAGGATTTCGGTACGCAGCGCGCCGCCGGCCTCGCCGCCGACGCCGATGTCGGCGAGCAGCTGCCGGAAGCGGCGGGTGTCGGTGGACGGCCGGGCCACCCGCGACCACACCGTCCAGTCGATGTCCGCCACCGCGACCTGGGTGGTGTCCAGCGCCAGGCATTCGCGCAGCAGAGCGGTCGCCCGGTCCATGTCGATGGGCAGGAAACCGATCGACTTCACGTAGTCCACCAGCGCCTCGGTCTTGTCGGCCATGCCGCCGCCGCTCATGAAGCCCCAGTTCACCGCCAGTGCCGCGGCGCCACGGGCACGGCGGTCGGCGGCGAGCGCGTCCAGGGCGGCGTTGGCGGCGGCGTAGCCGATCTGCGGGGTGATGCAGCCCAGCGCGCTGATCGAGGAGTACAGCACGAACATGTCCAGCTCGATGCCCGTCTCCTCGACCGCCCGGTCCAGATGCTGCGCTCCGCGCACCTTGGCGAACAGCTCGTCGAGCGATTCCCGGGTGATCTGCGGGATCGGCAGGTTGTTCACCACTCCAGCCGCGTGGAAGATCCCGCGCAGCGGCGCGACCGACCGGATGCGATCCACCAACGCGGCCGTCGCGGCGTAGTCGGCGACGTCCACCCGCTCCTCGAGCACCGTCACGCCCGCCGCGGTGAACGCCGCGACCTGCTGCCGGGCCTGCGGGGTGGACGCGCCGCTGCGGCCGACCAGCACCAGCTTCCGTGCGCCCTCGGCGACCAGCCACCGGGCGGTGGCCAGGCCGAAGCCGCCGAAGCCGCCGGTCACCAGATAGCAGCCGTCCGGGTCGATCCGGGGGTGGGCGAGTCTCGGGCGCACCATCGGCTGTTCCTCGCGCAGGTCCAGCACAACCCGGCCGATCTGATCGGATCGCGCGACGGACTCGAACGCCGAGGCCAGCTCCGACACCGGATAGGCCGTGTGCGGCAGGTATCGGTAGGCGCCCGCGCGCAATGCCGCGTGGCTGGCGCGCATCGGCGTGCGCAGCAGTTCGGGATCGTGGGCCAGCGCGCGGTCCATGTCGACGGAGAAGAACGTGAGGTTGCGGTCGAACGGCCCCAGATCGATGACGCCGCCGGTGTAGATGTCGGCCTTGCCGATGTCGACGACGCGGCCGAATTCCGCGGCCACCCGAAAGTTCTGGCGCAGGATCTCGCCGGGCGCCGAACTGTAGACGACGTCGACGCCGCGGCCGCCGGTGAGATCGGCGATCTGGTCGACGAAGTCGGCCGACCGCGACTCGAACACGTGGTGCGCGCCGAGCGCGCGCACCTGCGCGCGCCGCTCGGGCGTGCCCGCCGTCGCGATCACGGTGGCGCCGATGTCCAGCGCGACCTGCACCGCGGCCATGCCCATGCCGCCCGCCGCGCCGTGCACGAGCACGGTCTCCTCCGGCCGCAGGCGCGCCAGCGTCCGCAATCCGAATTCGGCGGTGAGATAAGGCAACCCGGATCCGCAGGTCAACGGATCGTAGTCCTCGCCGGGTAGCAGCCGGTGCGGCATGGTCGCGCCCGCGTCGGCGGGCATGGTGACGTACTTGCGGAGGATATCGCGGGCACACACCATCATCCGGTCGCCGACCGCGACATCGGTGACGCCGGGGCCGACACGCTCGACCACACCGGAGCCCTCCATACCGACCGTCGTGCCGAAATACGTGCCCGCGAGCTCCTTTTCGGTGAGCACGCCGATGACCTTCATCGCGTCCTTGTAATTCAGCCCGGCCGCTTCCATCCGGATCTCGATCTCGCCGGGTCCCGGCGCGACCCGCTCGGTTTCGCGCAACGCCAGATCCGACATCAGCCGCGACTTGGGAATCTCCACGACGAACGAGGCTTCCGGATCCGACAGCGGGGTGGCCCGGTTGCGCTCGTCGAGATACGTGCCGAAATTCCGGTCCAGCCGCACCGCCCAGTGATCGGTTCCCCGCACACCGATCTCGTCGAGCACGTCGTCGGCGAAGACGAGATCCGCCAGCGGCGTTCCCGAGCGCGAGGACGCGTCGACCAGCCGCCAGCCCGCCGCGGGTTGTTCGTTGAGCAGCGCGCGCCGCGCCCCCACCAGTGCGCCGTGCGCCACCTTGGCGGCGCTGTCGGCGGGCGTGCACAGCGCGTCCTCGGTGACGACGACGCTGCGGACCCGGACCTGCGGCGCGTCGGCGAGCAGATGCTCGACCGCATTGGCCACCCGCGCGAGCCAGTAGACGTTGCGCGACCCGTCGAACGCGTCGCCGAACACGCTGACCACCCGGATCCGTTCGGCGATCGGTACGCCCTCGGATGAGCGCAGCGCCAGCCGCAGGCGCTCGTCGTTGTCATCGGCTTCGGGGTCGGCGAGCACGACGGTGACGGCGGTCCGCTCGCCCAGCAGCGACGCCGCACGGTCGGCGGCGTCCGCGCCGACGCAGACGGCGACCACGGCCTCCTCGTCGGCGGGCCGCGCACCGGACGGTGTCTCGACGATCTCCCAGAGCGGTTGGTAGAAAACGCGATCCAGCTGATGGGTGACATCGATCGCCGCGCTGACCGGACGGAACTCGACGCCGAGCAGCCGCATGGCCACCTCGCCCTGTTCGCCGACGATCGCGATGTCGGCGCGCAGCGGGTCGACTCCGCGCCGGGTCACCACGACACGAGGTCGCTCCGGCAGCGGGCCCAGCCTGCGCACCCCGGCGATGGCGGCAGGCACGATCGCCACGTCGGTGTCCGAGTCCGCTGCCAGCGCGGCGACGCACTGCAACGCGGCGTCGACGAGGGCCGGGTGGGCCAGGTGCCGGATCGGCGTCTCCTCCTCGATCGGCGCGAGCGAGGCGACCACCGCGTCCGCGCCGACGACGGCCGACACGATGCGCTGGAAGGCGGGACCGTAGTCCAGCCCACGCGCCGCCAGACCGCGATACAGATCCGGGCCCGCGACGGTGACGGCGTGCTCAGGGGCGTCGACATCCACGACCGCGGCGGTGAAATCGGCTTCGATGAGCCTGCCGTGGGCGTTGAGCGTCCAGGTGGCGGCGGTGGCCGAGCGTGAGCGGATCTGGAAGCGCTTGGTCGACTCCTCCACGCTCACCCGCAGTACCGGGATGTCGTGCTCGTCGATCACCAGCGGCGCGACGAATTCCACCGACTCGAGGCCGAGGCTCGTGCGTCCGGTGCGCTCGACGGCGGCGCTGAGCGCGGCATCGAGATAGGCCGCGCCGGGCAGCACGACATGTCCCGCCACGACGTGGTCGCGTAGCCAAGGCAGCCGTGACACCGACAGCTGCACCTCCCATTCCGGGCTCCCCGCCGTCGTGGGATCGCCCAGCAGCGCGTAGCCGTCCGGCCTGCCCAGGCGATCGAGCAGGGTCACCGCCTCGTCGTGCCAGACCCGCTTGCGCTGCCACGGGTAGGCGGGCAGGTCGAGGTGCTCGACGATCGAGTCCGGACGGCCCGGCACGGCCGAACCGTCCAGCGAGCCCGCGACATACAGGTCCGCGACGGCGCGCAGCACGTTGTTGCGATCGCGCAGATCGCGCGAGAGCGTGGTCACCGCGGCGCCGATCACGCCACGATGGATCAGCATCTCGCGGATGTTGCCGCTGAGCACCGGATGCGGGCCCACCTCGAGGAAGACCCGGTGACCCGCGTCGACCAGCGCTCCGATGGCGTCGGCGAACCGGACCGGCTCGCGGACGTTGCGGCACCAGTAGTCCGCGTCCCAGTCCGTGCCCGCGATCTCGGCGGCGGTCACGGTGGAGTACGTGGTGAGTTTCGCGTCTCGCGGCGCCAGTTGGGCCAGCGCGTCCCGCAGATCGTCGAGAATCGGGTCCATCAGATGGCTGTGGTACGGCACCTCGACACGCAGGCTGCGCGCGAATGTGCCGGTGGCAGAAAGCGTGTCGCGCAGCAGTTCGAGGTCCTGGCTGTCGCCGGCGAGGGTGACCGCGCCGGGGCTGTTCACCGCGGCGATCGAGATGCTGTCGGTGCGGGCGAGCAACTCGCGCGCTTCGCTCTCGGACATGCCCAACGCGAGCATGCCGCCGGTGCCCGCGGTGGTCGCCTGCAGTCGCGCGCGGTGATAGCTGACGGTGAGCGCGTCGCGAAGCGAGAGCGCGCCGGACACGTACGCGGCGGTGACCTCGCCGACGCTGTGCCCGACGACCACCGCCGGATACACGCCGTACTCGGCCAGTTCGGCGGTCAGCGCGGCCTGCAGCACGAAGTTGGCGGGCTGGGCGTACGCGGTCTGCATGATCCGCGAGCCGTCCTCGTCGGCGAGCATCTCGTCCAGGATCGACCAGCCCGCGATCGAGACGAACTCACGGTCGATCTCCCTGGCGACCTTGGCGAACGTGCTGTCGGTGGTGAGCAGCTCGCGGCCCATGCCCCACCACTGCGGGCCCATTCCGCTGAAGACGAAGACGGGTTCGACCTCTCCGTCGCCGATGATCCGGGACGGGGCGCGACCCTCTCCGGCGGCGAAGGCGCGCAACTGGGTGCGCAGATCGTCGGCGTCGTCGTAGGCGAAGCCGACCCGCAGCGGGTGGTGGGCGCGGCGGGTCCAGGCGGCCGCGGTCACCGACTCGGCGGGATGCCGGTCGAGCGCGTCGGCGAGTTCACCGGCGAGCGTGCGCACGGCGGTGTCGTGGCGGCCGGAGATCGGCAGCACCCGCGGTACCGGGCGCTCGTCCTCGGTTCGTGCGGCCGCCTGCGGCGCTTCGACGAGTACGGCGTGGGCGTTGGTGCCGCCGTAGCCGAAGCCGTTGACCGCGACCACACCCTTCCCAGGCGCCGCGGACAGCGGTTCGGCGCTCAGCGGCACCCGTAGTCGTAGCTCGTCGAACTCGATCGCCGGATTCGGCGTGATCAGCTCGAATTGGGGCGCGACCGTGCGGTGGTGCAGGGTGAGCGCGGCCTTGATCAGACTCGCGACCCCGGCCGCGGCCTCGGTGTGCCCGAAATTATTCTTCACCGAGCCGACCGGCACCGGTTCGCCGCGGCCGTCCACCGCGCCGTACACCGCGCCCAGCGCGGACAGCTCGATCGGATCGCCGACCGCGGTGCCGGTGCCGTGCGCTTCGAGGTAGCTCACTTCGTGCGCCGCGACACCCGCGTCGTCGCGCACCTGGCGAGCGAGTTGTTCCTGCGCGACGGGATTCGGCACCGGTATGGCCATGGTGCGGCCGTCCTGGTTGACCCCCGTCGCGCGGATGACGGCGTAGACGCGGTCGTTGTCGCGCTGTGCGACGTCCAGCGGTTTGAGCAGCACCGCGCCCGCGCCCTCGGCCCGGCCGTAGCCGTCGGCGGCTGCGTCGAAGGTCTTGCAGCGACCGTCGACCGCCAGGAACCGGCCTTTGCACATCGAGATGAACGTCTCCGGCTGCAGCATCGCGTTCGCCCCGCCGACCAGCGCGATCTCGCACTCGCCGTTGGCGATCGCCTGCACCGCCAGATGCGTGGCCACCAGCGAGGACGAGCAGGCGGTGTCGACCGTCAGGCTCGGGCCGTGCAGGTCGAGCAGATAGGAGATGCGGTTGGACAACAACGTGTGCGAGGCGCTCATCGCGGTGTGGCTGGTGATCGCCGAGCGGACCAGCGGACCGCTGCGCCCGAGCACGTTGTCGAGGATGAAGCCGCCGACGTAGACGCCGACCCGGTGGCCGGAGACCCGGCCGGCCATACCCGCGTCGTCGAGCGCCTCCCAGGTCACCTCGAGCAGCAGCCGCTGCTGGGGGTCGAGGATCGCGGCCTCCTTCTGGGCGATGCCGAAGAAGTCGGCGTCGAAATCCCACAGCGGCTGGGTGAGAAATCCGCCGCGCCGCGTGTACATACGACCCGGCGCGTCCGGATCCGGGTCGTAGTACTTTTCGATACTCCAACGGTCCGGCGGGATATCGACGATCCCGTCGCCTTTGTTCAACAGAAAATTCCAGTAGCTTTCCGCATCGAATACACCGCCTGGAAACCGGCAGCCGATACCCACTATTGCAATGTCGACCATTATTTCTCCTGGCCTTGAATGCGGGACCATGCTGAGCCCCCCGACCGCAGCAGCACAAATATTGTGACGAGCTCCTTCGCTCGAATGCATGCTATTGCTCGGGCGGCTCGGCCGTCAATTGTCTTGTGTTACAGACGTTTCAATTTACGTAACGTCGCCACCAGGGGCGCGTTCGAAAACATCCCTCGTGTGATGCTCGGATGAATTGCGCTGAGATTCATGAGCACGGCATAGCGCAGACCGTGGTCGCGCCAGTGCGCGAGTTGCTCGACGATCTCGTCCGGCGTTCCGGCCAGACAGAATTCCCGTACCAGTGCGGCCGGGACCTTCTCGATGTAGTCCAGGACGGTGCGCTCGTCCAACGTCTGCGGCAGGTAGTCCTGCAGGCCGGTGAAGTCCTCGCCCAGCGGGTGGGTCGCGCCGTGCCTGGTCCACATCTCCCCGGGGGCGCACAGGGTCAGCGCCCGCGCGCCCACGCTCTCGACGAGCGCGTCCACCTGCCCGGGACGGGCGGCGGTGAGCACGCTGAACACGGCGGCCGGCGCGACCGACGACGGGTCGCGGCCCGCGTCGGAGGCCGCGGTGCGAACCAGGTCGAGGCGATGCCGGTATTCGTGTGGGCGCTGCGCGAAGCCGGGGAACCACACGTCGGCGTAGCGCCCGGCGGCCCGCAGCATGCGCGGGCCCCCGGCGGCGACCCAGATCTCCGGACGGGTGCCCCGGTACGGCGGCACGTCGAAGACCGCGTCGCGCAAGGGGAAATACGGGGAATCCCTGGTGACCAGGCTGCCGTGGGAATCCCACAGGGCCCGGATGGTCGCCAGCGCCTCCTCGAACCGTCCGACCGGAGCCGACCAGTCCACGCCGTAGGGCTCGTTGTTGTCCCGTATGCCGGTGCCGATGCCGAGAATGGCGCGGCCCCCGCTCAATTGGTGCAGCGTGGCCGCGGCCTGCGCGGTCACGGCGGGATTGCGGCGGCCCGCGTCGGTGACGCCGACGCCGAGCCGTAGGCGGGCGAAGCGGTTCTGCGCGGCGAGATAGCCCAGCGCCGTCCACGGTTCGTAGATGCCGTCGGCGTGCGGTGCGAGCCGGGTGATGCCGACGTGCCGCGGTTTCCAGATCGAGGCGGGCAGGATCGAGGGCAAATGGTCGGTCACCCAGAGCGAGTCCGCCCCGCCCGCCATCGCCACCGAGCGGCTGCCGCGAAATTGCAGATCGGGCGCGAACCGGGTGTAGACGCCGGAATCCATCACGCCTGTGCGGAATTTCGCCATGTTGTTCCTATCGCACTACTTGGGTACTGGCTCGAGAGCTGCGCTGGTCTCGGTGATTTCGATACGTTCGTGCCACCGGGCGAGCCGACGCGGGGCCCACCAGTTGGCCGCGCCGAGCAGGCGCATCAGGGCGGGCGCGAGCACGCCGCGGATCAATGTCGCGTCGCTGAGCACGGCCAGGGTCAGGCCGAGGCCGAACAGCTGGATGAACGACACGTGCGAGGTCACCATGCCCGCGAAGGCGATCGCCATCAGGCAGGCGGCCGCCGTGAAGATCCGCGCGGTGCGCGCGACGCCGGTCGCCACCGCGCGGGTGTTGTCGCCGGAGGACAGCCACTCCTCGCGAATCCGGGACAACAGGAACACCTCATAGTCCATCGAGACGCCGAAGGCGATGCAGAACATGAGGATCGGCATGGTCGGCACGAGGTAGCCCGTCGGGGTGAAGCCGAGCGGGCCCGCAAGGTGCCCTTCCTGGAAGATCCAGACCATGGCGCCGAAGGTCGCCGCGAGCGAAAGCGTGTTGAGCAGCAGCGCTTTGATCGGCAGCAGCACGCTGCCGGTGAAGAAGAACAGCACCACCAGCGTCGACAGCACGATCACGAAGACGGCCACCGGCACTTTCGCCGCGAGCGCGTCGAGCGAGTCGACACTTTCGGCCGCCGCGCCACCGAGCAGCGCCCGGCCCGGTGCGGGGACCGCGCGCACCTGGTCGAGCTGGTCGATCGCGGCAGGGGAGTACGGGTCGAGCCGGGTGCCCACCCGCAGGTACGTGCCCGCGTCGTCGCGCATCCCGGGCGGCGCGGAGGCCACTTTCAGCCCGCCTGCGTAGACGCCGGCCGCGGAGAGCACGGACGTCACGTGCTCCACTCGTGACAAACGCTCCGCGTAGTCCGCGATGTCGGCGTCGCCGCCCCGGTACCCGGGCATGGCCACGACCACACCGGCCATGGCGTTCTCCCGGAAACCGGTGCGCAAGGCGTCGCCGACCACGTGGCTGGACGCCCCCGCGATGACCCGGTCGTCGGCGGCGCCGAACCGGATGGACAGGAACGGCGAACCCAGCACGAGCAACAAGGCGATCACCGAGAGCGCGGCCACCACCGGGCGGCGCATGACCAACTGCACCAGGCGATACCACCTGCCTGCGGTGACCTCGACGGGCTCGGGTTGCGGCCGCCGGAGTCGGCGGCGCAGGAGCCCCCGCAGGTCGAACGCGTCGACGCGGGGGCCGAGCAGCGCGAGCGCGGCGGGCACCAGCAGCAGCGTGGTGAATACGGCCGCGCCGAGCACCGCCAGCCCCGCATAGGCCAGCGACCGCAGGAAATACAGCGGGAAGACCAGCAGCGTCGACAGCGACAGCGCGATCACCACACCGGAGAACAGCACGGTGCGGCCCGCGGTGCGCGCCGTGCGCGAGACCGCGGAGCCGGTGTCGTGCCCTGCGGCGAGTTCCTCACGAAACCTGCTGACCATGAACAGGCTCGAATCGATCGCGACCGCGAAACCCAGCGCGCTCATCATGTTCAGCGCGAAGATCGACACGTCGCCGACCTCGGTGAGCAGCCGCAGGATCGGCAGCGTCGCGAAGACGTTGAACACCCCGACCGACAGCGGGATCAGCGCGGCGGTCAGGCTGCCGAAGACCAGGATCAGGGCCAGGCCGGTCAGCGGTATCGCGATCGCCTCGGTGACCAGGAGATCGGTGACGATCTGATGACTCATCTCGTCGAACGCCACCGCCTGGCCGCCCGCCCGCACGGAGACGCCGTCGAAGTCGCCGCTCACGTGTTCGGCGATGGCGCCCGCCCGTTTCGGCGCGTCGGTGTCGTCGCCGGTGACATGAGCCAGGACAAGGCCGGCGCGGCCGTCGTTGCCGCGCAGCCCTTGCCGCAGATCCGGCGGGAGCTCCCAGTAGGACTGGACCGCGTCGACCTCGTCGCGGACGCGCAGATCCGCGGCCAGGCGCTCGCCGACCGTGCGGGCCGCGGGGCTGTCCAGCCCGTCGGGCGCGGTGACCAGCAGCACGAGATTCGGTGCCGCAACCGGGAATTCGCGATTGAGGAACGCCGCGACCTCGGTGGATTCGGTGTCGGACGGGATGTAACCACCGGACTTCAGGTGGGCGGGCGCCGACCAGCCGAGCCCGACGCAGACGATCCCGATGAGCAGCGCGCCGTACAGGATGGATCGCGGGCGCCGGGTTGCCAGGCGTGCGAGACCAACAAGCATGATGAATGACCTTTTCTCGAACTCCGGCGGTGGCGAATGCCGATGCGGCCGGGCACTATTCGGCGGCGCCGGGATCGATGTAGCTGGCCAGCGCTCGCCATTCCTTGGCATTGCGGCTGGCGAGTTCGGCGACGGCCGGGATGCAATGCGGTGGGACCGTGGCCACCAGCGTGGTCCACACTTCGCGCTGCATCGAATGGGTGTGCAGCCAGCGCAGCAGGTCACGGCCCTGCTGGCTGTGCCGCATGGCCGGGTCGCGGGTGAGCTGTTGCAGCAGCAGCGCGCTGCCCTCGGGCTGTTCCGCGGTGTTGTCGCGATCGCAGGACCCGGTCTCGCGCAGGCGTTTGCGGATCGCGTGTGCCGTGCTGATGGATACCTCGGCCGCGGCGGCCAGCGCGCGCAGCGGCATGTCCGGCGAGGCCGCCAGCAGCTCGGCGACCCGGCGCCTGCGCTGCGCGCGGTCCATCGGCCTGCGCCTGCCGTCGGCGCCGACGCGGATGTTCGACTGCGGAATCTCCGCACTCGAACGTTGGCGAATCGTGGCCACCGTGCGCGCGGACAGTCCCGCGGTGGACGCGATGGCTCGATCGGACAATTCCGGCATCGTCTCGATGATCCGTTCGGCCGCCGCTTTGCGGTCCGAAAGTGTCAGCGGCAGACCGTGTGTCGTATTGAGCTCGACTCCGCGCAGAAAGGCCTCGGCCGGTGTCCCGTCGAAGAACACGACGTCGATGTGCTCGCGTCCGAGCCATTGCGCGGCGCGCAACCGATGCATTCCGTCGATGACGCGCATGGTGCTGCGATGCACCAGAATCGGCGGTAATTCGGTATCGCTCTCGGCCAGTCGCGCGATATGCCTGCGATCCTCTCCGTTGGACCGCGGCGAATCCGCGGGCAACAGGTCGTCGATCGATACGAGATAGCACGCGTTCGACGCCAGCGGCACCACATCGCCGCTCACCAATTTAAACTCAGCGGACATTTCGAACCCCCAGGGTCGCCCGGAATCAGATCGGTCCTCGATGACCCGATGGCCCATCCGGAACCCAGCTAGGCTTCGACCGACCGATCGGTCACAGCGTAGGTGCGGCCGGTGCACGACACTAGGCTTTTCAGAAAGAGTGGGGAGAATTCGGAAACATGACAGTCATTGCCGACCCCGGTCGCACGGCGCTGCTCATCGCGGGCACCGTGGTGGCGGAACGCGAAGGGCTGCACCGTCTCTCGATCAACGCGGTGGTCGAGGAAGCCGGGATGGCCAAGGGCACCTTCTATCACCACTTCGTCAACCGCCGCAGCTACGTCATCGCGCTGCACCGCCGCTTCTTCGACGCGCTGTCGCAGTCGGTGGCCGCGGCGCTGGCCGGGATTCCGCCGGGGATCGAACGGATCGGCCCCAGCCTGGACGCATTCCTGGATGCCTGTCTCGATGCCCGCGGCACCGAGGCGTTCATGGTGCAGGCGCGCACCGACCCGGATCTGCGCGAGGAGATCCGCCGTCGCCACGAGTTGTTCATCGCGGTGGGACGACCGGACATGGTGGCCGCCGGATGGCCGGACCCCGACGCGGCCTCCCGGATGAAGGTGGCCATGGTCGGCGAGATCTGCCTGGCCGAGCTCACCGCCCGGCGACCCCGTCCGGACCTGCGCATCACGGCCGTCCGAATGCTCACCGCCAAGCGCACCGGGCCGCTTGCCCCGGAGTCGCCCGAGGACGGCTGCTCGTCGACCTAGACGGTCGGGCAGTGCGCGGAAAGCTCTGCGGCTGAATATCTCCAGTGTCGCACATCGTGGTGGAGGCCTTCGTTGCCGACGGGACGCTCATGATCGCGGGATCGTCCGCAGCGCCGCGGACGGGACGGCGACAGTCGGCTCGTCGGTTGTTCGGAAACAGCTTGTAGGATTGGATGGCCGTAACCCAGCACCGACAGAATGAAAAGCTCCGAGCTGGGCGAGATTACGACGGGACGTGATGACACTCCGTAGCTTGGCCGCAGCCACCGTGTTGACGATGGTCTGCGCGGTGAGCGCGGTGACCGGTTGCGGAAAGAATGTCACCGAGGATCGGGTGGCGCCGAGCAGCACCAGTATCGCGCCGACCGGAACGACGACGACATCCACGCCCTCGATCACGGCGAGTTCGGTGGGCGAACACGACCGTATCGTCACCAGCCCTGGCGCCGAGCCATTGATGGCCGGAATCCGGGCCGCCGATCCGTGCTCGATGCTGGACATCGAGCCGTTGCCATCGATGAACCTGGGCACGAAATCGGTGTTACGCGAGGGACCAGGACTCACCGGGTGCCAACTCAGAGTGGGCGATCACGTCGGCGAACCCGGCTCGAAGGAAGCGCTCTACCTGTTCGAACTGTCACTCGGCGAGGTATACGACGACGATGACCGTGCGCGGGACAAAGCCGAAACGGTCAACGGTCATACGATCTACCGGTCCCGCTTGGCCGACGAGCGTACTGCCGCCGACACGTGCTACTACTACGTGCCCGCAGGGAACAGCGGCTACGCGCACCGGTTGCGGTTGCGCAAGATCCCGCCCGACGGCGCGTCGGCCAATACGCCATGGCCCGAGAAATGCGATGTGGAGAAGAGTTACGTCGGCAAGATCATCGATCGGCTGAACACCCTCGCGCCCCGCGGCAAGCCCGCCGATGGGAAGGCGCTGTACGGCAAGGATCCGTGTGCGGCCAGAGACGCCGTGCAGGCTCGGTACAACGATTGGACGCTGAACTCGGTCGGGTGGATCGCTCCGTATCACTGCCAGTTGAGTTTCGGCGAGTCGGGCGCGAAATACAGCTTGCAGGTCGACCTGGAGTACCGCTTGGACGCGGAGCAGAAGGTATCGGCCGGACTGGACGGCGGCCCCTACCGGGCCGCGGGCCTGAGCGGGATAATTCTCCGTTCGACCGTGTACGGTCCCGTGCCGTCGCGGTGTGCCGTCAGCCTGACCTACCGGCCCAGTAGCGACGGCCGCCTGAACGGTCATCTCATCAGGCTCGCGATCGATTGGACCGCGCTCCCCGGCGCCCAATACGGCGATCCCGATCACCCGACGGACGGCAGCTATCCGCCGCTCCCGTTCGATGCCTGCGCCGACGTCGAGGATTTCAGCACCGCCGCCGTGCGGGCGGCGGGCTGACTTCGCTCGGCGGGTTCCCGGGCGCGGACAGGTCATCGGCGGGATCTCCAGCCGGTCCGAGAGTAGTGTTTCACCTGGCAGAGCCAGGAGCGCGCGTCTCGAGTCGGCAATCCTGCCGGGCGGTCGCGTCCTCCGGGCGGAGGACTCCACAGGGAAGGCCGCGCCATGACTCGAGCAGCCGACGTCGGCGGCACGCGACCCAGCCGCACGGCGTCCATCTGGCAGTACGTCCGCACCGCCCCGTGGACCTTCGCCTGGCTGGCTGTGCTGCTGGGGACCACGATCATCCAGCACCTGGTGCCGCGCGGCGATCTGGAGCGACTGCTGGGTGAGCGTTCCACCAACCTGCGTCACCTCGAGTCCGATCCGGTGCACGTCCTCGTGACCAGTCTGCTGTGGATCGACGGCTACTTCTGGCTGCCCTACTTCGTGCTGTTCTGCGTCTTCCACGCGCCGGCCGAACGGTGGCTCGGCGCGTTGCGCTGGGCGATCGTCGGTCTGGGCGCGCACGTCGGAAGCACGTACCTCAGCGAGGGCATCCTGGCCCTGGCCATTCGCCACGGCTACGCCGATCCCGGGATGATCGATGTCCGCGATATCGGCGTCAGTTACTTCCTCGCCGCGATCATCGGAGTCCTGACCTACCATGTCGCCCGGCCGTGGCGGTGGCTGTACCTCGGCGGAATCCTGGTGTGGTTCGCCATCCCGCTGCTCATCCACCCCACCTTCACCGGCATCGGGCATTTTTCGGCGCTGCTGATCGGGCTGGCCGCGTTCCCCCTCACGCGTGGGCGGACCGCGCCGGACTGGAATCCCTCCGATATCTGGCGACGCCGGATCCACGTCGACCGAGCGCCGAGCGGTCGGGCGCAGGCCACCGGGTCTCGAATTCCGCCGAACGGGCACGGGTAGCGCAGGGAAGGGGTGGGCGGCCGGATCGTTCTTCCGGCCTCCCGTAATCGGCGGTCGGCACGTCTTCGGAGCTTATTCCGGGGCCGCGTTCGATTCGAGAGCTTTGTCGTAGGCCTGTCCGGCGTCGCGGACCTTCGTCGCGAGGAATCGCATCCGTTCCGAGGTGAGGTAGCCGCCGCGAAGAGCCGTGCCGTCCAACTCGGCGGCAACCTGGTCCAGCGCCAACCGCGCGAACCGCGTTCGATCGACCATGGCCGAGTTCTACCAGGTAGTTCCGGCAGACGCTATTGCACCACGCGGTGCGTTTCCGAAAAGCCGCCGCAGTAGTCCAGCGCCGGCTTCCCAGCAGTGGCGAACTTCTGGCTATCGATCAGCCTATCCTGCTTGGCGGCCGCCGGATCGGGGCCCTGAGCGGTAGGTGAACACCTGATCCGTTCGGGTGGACTACGTGTTGGACAGGCGATGACCCGACTCGTGCACTTCGTGGGCAGCTTGCCCGCACCATTGACGACCGATGACGGTGACGTGCTGGAGTGGTTCGTCCAGCGCAGCCAGGGCCGCCGGCTCACCGGCGTACCGCGGGACCTGGATCCCACCTGGGTCGTGGAGTACCTGCGGGAGCGGGAGAAACACGACGACGTCTTCGAAGTGGTGCGCAGCGGGGACTTCGCCGATTACGCCGACATGCGCGTGTACGGCATTCGCCCTGGCGCCACCCTCGAACCCCGGCACGTGGCGATGGATCGCGCCGACCGTATCGGCGCGGCCGTCACCGCCTTTCGCGCGCTGCGGGATCGACATCCGGAACTCGCCGACACGAGATTGCAGATCAGTCAACCGAATCCGCTGGACTTGGCGTTGTTCGTGTTCGGAGGCGCCGCGGTGGCCGACGGTCTTCCGCTCGGGCGCGCGCTGCGCCACCTCCGGACGGTGACTCCCGCGCTGCGCAACCTGCCGGTTTTCGTGGAGGCCGTGCTGGCCGAAATGGCCCGAGTCACCGCCGAGCACGGCGACATGATCACCTGGCAGGTGGAGTCGCCGATCGCCCAGCTCGCACTGGTGAAGGCGGCGCGATTCGGTGCGCAGGCTCCGGTCGGGCGTCTGGTCGCGCGACAGTTGGCCGATTTCCTCGCGCGGGCACACGATCTCGGCGCGCGAACCGTCCTGCATCTGTGCTACGGCGACTACCAGCACAAAGAACTTCTCGCCCCGCGTAGTCTCGCGCCGGCCGTGCAGCTGTTGAACACCGTCGCACGAGACCTGCGCGCTCGCGCCGTGCCGCTGCCACCCGCGCACATCCCCTGTGCCTACGGTGCTCATCCTGCCCCGCTGGAGCCGGCGTTCTACCGGGCGCTGCGCCGGCTGGACCCGGACTGGCGCGTCATCGCCGGGGTCGTGTCGCCTGCGGAAGCGCAAGACGGTATCCGAAGCCTGGCCTTGTTCGAAGCGGCCGCCGGTCGATCCGCCTACGGTGTGGCGACGGCGTGCGGCCTGGGCCGCTGCACTGTCGAGGAGGCCGAGCGTGCCGCCGCGGCCACCGTGGCGACCGCGGCGGCGCCGAGCGAGGTCGCGCGAACCGGAATGGCGCGAGACTGACTTCGGTGCAGGCGACGCGCATCACGCCGCCGGAGGCTCGCGAAGAAGTAGCTCGAGCGACGCCGCCGCGGCCGACAAGTGCGGTGCGCCAAGGGATCACCTCATCGAGCCTGTGATGGCAACGGACGAAACGGGCACGGGCATGGGGCGGCTCGGGCCGGTACCCTGGTTTCAGGGGTTGTCACCAGAAGCGCTAAGTTACTGCGAATTTCCGTGATCCCACCCATGATGTCCTCGGCATTGTGTACCTTATGTTATCGAAGGTTCGCTTCGCACAGAGGGAGCGGGCCGGGGTCGTGGTTACGGCCCGGCAGAAGGACTCCGTTGTCCCGTGCGGTGCATCCGTCCCGAGACGCGG
>NZ_JBJZOK010000026.1:0-119159 GCF_047200615.1 Nocardia sichangensis | reverse complement strand
TGCGGGCGGTGGGTCCGATGCAGTTCTTGCCGGGGACGTGGGGGGCGTATGCGGCGGATGGTAATGGGGACGGGGTGGCCGATCCGCACAATGTGTTCGATGCGGCGTTGGCGGCGGGGAAGTATTTGTGTGCGGGGGGTTTGGATCTGCGGGATCCGGCGCAGGAGTTGCGGGCGGTGTTGCGGTACAACAACTCGATGGCGTATGCGGCGAATGTGTTGAGCTGGGCTCGGGCGTATCGGTCGGGTGGTTCGCCGACGCAGGTGCGGGTGTCGCCGGATCTGGTGGCGCCGGGGTCGTTGCCGCCGGTGGGGCCGGGCACGGACATGAGCGCGGTCACCACGATGGTGCAGGCGCCGGAAGTGGCGCCGCAGACGTCGGCGCCGCCGCAGCGGCAGTACGCGCCGACGCAGGTGATGATCACGCTTCCCGGTTTGCCGCCGATCCCGTGCGGGATCTTCTGCCCGCCTCCGCCGCCGGTGAATCCCTGTGTCGCGCAACCGGTTCCTGCTCCGATGCCGCAACCGGGACAGCCCGGCACGGGGCGCATCCCTTTGGCGCCGGGGCAACGGTACGGCGCGGCCCCCGGGCAGCTCCCCGACCCGGACGTGAACAGTGCCGAGGCCGAAGGCATTCCGCAAACTGCCGGTGCCGAAGCTGTCGACTGCACGCAACCCGGAGCGGACACCGCCACGGGCCCCGCGCCCGACGCTCCGCGGCGGGACGGCGCACCACGCAACCCCGAACCTGCCATCACCACACCGCCCGCGCCGGAACCAGAACCCGAACCGGTGCCCGACGCGGAGTCGACACCCACGCCGCAGCCCGGGATCACCCTGCCCTTCGGCATCGTCATCCCACTGCCCGGGCCGCCCCCGCCGCCTCCGGCGGGCTGACCCCTTGCCCGACACACCGACCTGCTCGCATCCGGAGCCTGCCGCTATGCCGCCTGCGGGGTGTCACGGCGGTAGTTCTGAGGATGAACAGACCCATTGCGCTCGGCTTACCCGCCGGCGGGATGCGCGAAATCCGATCCGAGTGTGGGCGCAGTCGCCGAGCGCCTGAAGGAGTTCTTCGAACATTGCGTCCGGCTGGGCCGGATCATGGTTCGCCCGGCGGCGGGAGCCTACTTCGGTAAGAGATCGCACGCACTCGAAGGCGGCCGCAAGCGCGAGAGTGCACGACGCTGCCGCAAAGGCGTATCCGGACTGCGTCGACCAACGTATTGTGGTCGGTAGCTATCGCGTGGCATCTACCAGCGGCGCCCAAGAGACCAGCGGTCTTCGCGGACGCCATTTCGTGCGGTGGGCGCTCGGCGAACGGGTGGTCCGGTGCACCGACCGGAGCCGATCGCCGGCGGCCGCGGTGACGAACCTTTACCGAGACCGGTCGAGCAGAGGTGATCTCATGAGGGCCACAGTCGGAATATCAGCGGAGCAGGCGGTGGTGCGCGGTGTGATGGTCTCGTCGACGGCGCGACGAGGCACTCGCCCGGCCGTGCTGCGCGAGATCGAACAGCCCGTCGAGCACTCCACCGCCGCCTCGGTGGCCGCCACGCTGGACGCGTTGACGTCCGCCGCGGGATCGCGCACCGAAATCGATGACGTCGCGGTCGCGTACCGCACCGTTGCCGAACGGCGGGCAATCGTCTCGCAACTTTCGTCGGCCGCGTGGCGATCGTCGTCGCTGGTGTCGACCAAGACAGCGCTGCTCGCGCTGCTCGAGGAGATGCCGGGCCTCGGCGAGTACGACACGTTGCTGGTATCGGAGGTCGTCGGATATCACACGTCGTATCTCGTGGCCGGGCCGAGTCGGGGCGAGATCCTGGTTTCCGGCACATGGTCGTCCGGTGTCGTCGACGCCGAGAGCGCGGATTCGGCGGTCGACCGGATCAGGCCCGCCCTGGAGGCGGCCGCGCTGCGGCCCGACGCCGTGGTGCTGTGCGGCGCGTCGGCGGGAGACCCGGACGTGGTCTCCGCGCTGCGGACCGGGCTCGACGCCCCGGTCATCGTGGTGCCCGACCATGCCAACGCCGCCGCTTACGGTGCGGCCTTGGTCGCCGCAGCTCCGTTCCGGCGCGCGGCGGAACCGGCAGTGGCCGATCGCAGGCATGGCGGCCGAGTCATCCTCGCCGGGGCCGCCGTCGCCGCACTGCTGGGCGGAGCCGCGATCGCGGTCGCGCAGGCGCGGGAGGACCGTCCGGCCGACGCCGCGATCGGCGGCCCCGCGGAGGCGTCCCTCACCGCCCCCCAGCCCGTCGATCCGAATCCAGCGCTCGCGACCCCGACGCCGGCGGCGGAGCGGGCGCCCGTGTCCATCGTTCCGGAGGCGGCGGTCACCCCGGAGCCGTATCCTGAGCCGCCGGCGCCGCGTCCCGCGAACGCGCAAGCTCAACTGCCTCTGCCGGTGCCCCCTGGCCCCGAACCGCCGCCGGCCGAGCAGCAACCGCCGCCGCACCCGCGCACCACGACGGAATACCCCGAACCGACGACCGCCGCCGCCCCCAACGACACCTTCCTGTTCCCGGGCGAGTCGCCACCGCCACCCTGGAACGCCGACCCGGCAGCGGTTCAGGCCTGGTGGGACAACCACGCGAAGCTGAAGGAGAGCTGGCTGAACAGCCGCTGACCCCGATCGGTGTGCCGCCGCCGTGATCGGCGGGGCGGCGGCACCCGCGGCCGGTCGATAAGCTGGCCGGGTGAGCGCACCAACGGCGGGATCGGTGGCGATCGTCGACGACCTGGAGGCCGTGACGACCCGAGGCCCTGAAGACGATCCCGCGGCGACCGGGATCGGCCGCGCCGGCGTGGAGGCGCTGTGGGCGGCGGTGCAGGCGTGGTACCGCTTGGGCACGACTCCGGCGATCCAGGTCTGCCTGCGCCGCGAGGGCAGGATCGTCCTGAATCGCGCCATCGGGCACGGCTGGGGCAACGCGCCGGGCGACGGGCCGGACGCGGTCAAGATCCCGGCTACCCCGGACACGCCGTTCTGCGGCTTCTCGACCGCGAAGGGCGTTGCCGGAGCGCTGATGTTCATGCTCGTCGAGCAGGGGGCGTTCACCCTCGACGAGCCGGTGTCCGGCTACATTCCCGAGTTCGCGTCGAACGGCAAGGCCGCCATCACGATCGGTGACGTACTTTCGCACTCCGCCGGGATCCCCTTCGTCACACCGCCGTATCAAGGCGTCGATCTGGTACTCGACGAGGAACTGGCCGTGCGTGGGCTGGCCGACCTGGTCCCGAGTTGGAAGCCGGGACGGTTCCGCGTGTACCACGCGCTGACCATCGGGTTGATCCTGCGGCTGCTGGTGCAGCGCGCCACCGGCAAGCGGATGCGGGACCATCTCGCCGAGCAGGTGCTCGAGCCGTTCGATTTCCGCTGGACCAATTTCGGTGTGCGACCCGAGGACGTCGGCAAAGTCGTGCCGAGCGTGAAAACCGGTCCGGCTCCGTCGCGCACGGCGACCTTTCTGGCGAGCAAGGCCATCGGCGGACGAATGGACCGGGCGTCGCGCTCGGCGACCGACGCCTTCCTAACCGCCGAGCTGCCGTCGGGCAATCTGATCACCACCGCGTCGGAGTTGTCGCGGTTCTACGAGATCCTCACGCGCGGCGCACCGGACGGACGGCGCATCATCAGGCCGGAGACCTTGGCCGAGGCGGTGCGCCCGGCTCGCTGGATACCCGGTGTCGCCGGACGTGTCAGCCGGGCGGGGTTCGAACTCGGCGGGCGCAGGTCGAAATTCGGCCGCGACACCGGGTCGCACTTCGGGCGCAGCGGATTGACCACCCAGTACGGGTGGGCCGATCCGGCTCGTGGGCTGTCCGGGGCGATCCTCACCAGCGGCAAGGCCACCACCGACACCGAGCGGCCGTGGCAGCTGGTCGCTCAGATCTCCGCCACCGTGCCTGCCGCCCGGTAGCCAAGCACCGGGAGCCCGCCCGCGCCGATCGCCTCCACCAGTGAGAAGCCTTAGCCATCCGAACGATTTAGTCTGTTAACTCGCTTGTTGCCAACCCGTCGGGTTGTGCTAGCGCTAGCGGAACAGACTGACCCGTCGGCTCTTTGGCGGTGAAAGCGTTGGTGTTGATGAGGATTGACCTTGACGTGGCGGTGAGCGCATCCCGGCACGAGAAGTTCCCCGACGAACGCGGGCGGTTCGGCGTGTTCGGCGGCAGATTCGTCCCCGAGGGCCTGATGGCCGCGCTGCTGGATCTGGAGGACGCCTATCGCCTCGCGCGAGAAGACCCCGGGTTCCTGGCCGAGTATCGAGAATTGTTGCGGGACCGGGTCGGTCGGCCCACGCTGCTGCATCAGGTACGGCGCTTCGGAGAGTTGCTGGGTGTGCCGGGCGCCCGCGTGTATCTCAAGCGCGAGGACATGGCCCACACGGGCGCCCACAAGATCAACAACGCCATCGGGCAGGCGTTGCTGGCGCGGCGGATGGGCAAGAAGCGGATCGTCGCCGAGACCGGCGCGGGGCAGCACGGCGTCGCGGTCGCCACGGTGTCGGCGATGCTCGGATTGACCTGTGTGGTCTACATGGGAACCGAGGACATGCGCCGCCAGGCGTCGAACGTGATGCGGATGCGGCTGCTCGGCGCCGAGGTGCGGCCGGTCGACATCGGCTCGCGCAGACTGAAGGAGGCGATCAGCGAGTCGGTCCGCGACTGGGTGTCCACCGTGGACACCACCCACTACCTGTTCGGCACCGCGGCGGGGCCCGCGCCGTACCCGCGGATCGTGCGGGATTTCCAAACGGTGATCGGCACGGAGACCAGGAACCAGATCGCGCGCGTCGAGGGCAGGCTGCCCGATTACGTCCTGGCCTGTGTCGGCGGCGGCAGCAATGCGATCGGGGTCTTCCATCCGTTCGCCGACGATCCACAGGTGCGGCTGATCGGCGTCGAAGCGGCCGGGCGGGGGGTGGACACCGGCGAGCACGCGGCGACCCTCTGCATGGGCAGTCCGGGTGAGATCGACGGCTCCTACAGCTATCTGCTGCAGGACGAGGACGGCCAGATCGCGCGGACGCACAGCATCGCGGCGGGACTGGACTATCCGGGTGTCGGTCCCGAGCTGAGCCATTTGAAGGACAGCGGCCGGGTGACCTATCGGGCCGCCACCGACGCGGTGGCGCTGCGCGGCATGCAGGCACTCAGCCATACCGAAGGAATCCTCGCGGCATTGGAATCCGCCCACGCCGTGGGCTATCTGATGGAGATGGCCGACCGCGGTGAGATTCCCGCGGGCTCGCTGATCGTGCTGTGCCTGTCCGGCCGCGGGGACAAGGATCTCACCGTGGCCGCCGAGCGGCTCGGTGTGGCATGACCGCTGCTATGGTCGAAAGCGCCCATGGCGCCGGAGAGGGACCGCGCGCTACACCCGCGCACGAGGACGAGCCCTCTTGAAGTTTGTGCCCCGCCTGATCTTGTTCCTGGCGATTCCCGCTGTCTTGTTCCTGCTGCCCTGGTGGACGCTGGTTGCGGCGACCACCGACGAATCCGGCCCGCTGTTCTGGCTGGGTTCGGCACTGTTCCTGCTCGGGTTCGCGTGCCTGCCCGCGGCGATGTATCTCGGCCACGGCCCCGTGCAGTCGGACGCGGCCTCGATCGTCGGCGACACCTTGCTGGGCGTCATGTGGGTGCTGTTCAGCTGGTCGGTGCTGGGCAATCTGGCGCGCGCGGGATTGACCGTCGCGGGCGTAAACGACCCGGCTCGCTCGCGGATCGTCGCGGCGGGCGTGCTCGCGGCCGCGACGGTGCTGGTGGTGTGGGGTGTGATCGAGGCGCGCCGGGTGCCGCGGGTACGCACGGTGGATGTCGCGATTCCAGGTCTCGGCTCCGCGCTGGACGGACTGCGCGTGGTCGTCGTGACCGACACCCATTACGCCGCGCTGAACCGGCTGCGCTGGTCGGAACGCGTGGTCGAGGTGGTCAACGCGCAACGGCCCGACATCGCCTGCCACGCGGGCGACCTCGCGGACGGATCGGTGGCGAAGCGGCACGCGCAGGTCGATCCGCTCGGCAAGGTCGAGGCCGAACTCGGCCGGTTCTACATCACCGGCAATCACGAGTATTTCGGCGACGCGCAGGGCTGGATCGAGCACATGGCCGCACTCGGCTGGCAGCCGTTGCACAATCAGCACGAGGTCGTGCGCCGCGGCGACGACCGCCTGGTGATCGCGGGCATCGACGACCCAACCGGCATCGGCTTGACCGGTCACGGCCCCGACCTGCCCGCCGCGCTCGCAGGGGCGGACCCGGACGTTCCGGTCGTCTTGCTCGCCCACCAGCCCAGGCAGGTCGCGGAGGCCGCGGCCGCGGGAGTGGCGTTGCAGATCTCCGGCCACACCCACGGCGGCCAGATCTGGCCGTTCCACTATCTGGTTCGCCTCGAGCAGCCCGTCGTGGCCGGGCTGAGCCGCCACGGCGAGCGCACTCAGCTCTACACCAGCCGGGGCACGGGATTCTGGGGTCCGCAGCTGCGGGTGTTCGCCCCGAGCGAGATCACCGTGCTGATCCTGCGTGCGGAGTCGGCGACCGGGTGAACCCCGGGGCGCCGGGTCAGCGCGGGCCGGGCTCGGCGTCGGCGCGGCTGACGGCATCGGGCGCCGACGGCGGCGCAGGGGAATCGCCGGAACTCCACGCCTCGGTGACACCAGGAATGCCGTCCTGGACGATGTAACTGGCGCGGGTACGGATCGGCGCGCCGGGATAGCGGACATAGGGCACGACACGAAAGTCGTTGCGCCACAACCTGTGATCGAGTTCCACCCGGACGTACCCACGCTGGGCGTTGAAGAACTTGACGTCCGGATTCGCCGCGAGCAGACCGCGGCCCTTGTCGCTCAGGTCCACTCCGTCGCCGTTGCTGGTGATCGAGGTACCGGTGAATTCCGCCGCCACAACCGGTGATCCGGGATCGGAGTAGTCGCGCCGCAGGTCGGCGGCCTGGTTCTCGTGCCGGTCGCCGGTGATCACCACCAGGTTTCCGGCGCCGCGCGCCGCGGCGGCGCCCAGCACCGCGTTGCGGTCGGCGACGTATCCGTCCCACGCGTCGGTGGAGACGGCGACCCACGGACCGGGGTCGGAGTCGTTCTGGCTCATGCCCACCTGGTTACCGAGGACCTGCCAGCGAGCCGGGGAGTGGGTCAGACCGTCGATCAGCCAATCGCGTTGTGCCGCACCGAGGATCGTGCGGTCAGGGGAGAAGCGCTCGGCGCAGCCGCTGACCACGGCGCCGCCGCAGGCCTGCGGGGTGCGGTACTGGCGGGTATCGAGCATGGTGATCTCCGCGAGGTCGCCGAACCGGAAACGGCGATGCAGCCGGATGCCCGCCGCGGACGGTGACTGCGCCAGGCGCAGCGGCTGGTGCTCGTACATGGCCTGGAAGGCGGCGGCGCGGCGCCCGCGGAACAGGGCGGGCACCCGCCAGATGTCGAGGCCGATGCCGGGCGCGTCACCGGCCCAGTTGTTGTCGACCTCGTGGTCGTCCATGGTGACCAGCCACGGGAACGCGGCGTGCGCGGCGCGCAGCGGTTGCTCGGATTTGTAGAGCGCGTAGCGCAGCCGGTAGCCGGGCAGGTCGACGGCTTCGTCGCGAAAGTGGGGACCCATCGTGACGCCCGCCCGCCCACGCAGCCAGGCCCGCTCGTAGATGTAGTCGCCCAGATGCACGACCAGATCCAGGTCTTCCCGGCTCATGTGCTCGTAGGCGGTGTAGTAGCCGGAACTCCAGGACTGGCAGGAGGCGAAAGCGAAGCGCAGCCGCGCCAGGGCCTGGCCGGGCGCCGGGGCGGTGCGGGTCCGTCCTACCGGCGACACGGCCGACCCCGCCCGGAACCGGTAGAAATACCAGCGATCCGGGGTCAGCCCGTGCACCTCCGGATGCACGCTGTGGCCGAGTGCGCGAGTGGCCACCGCCGATCCACGTGCCACCACGCGGCGGAAGTACTCGTCGTCGGCGACCTCGTAGTCGACCGTGACCGGGTGCAGCGGCATGCCGCCGAGGCCGTCGGGCGCCAGCGGGTCGGGGGCCAGCCGCGTCCACAGCACCACACCGTCGGGGGCGGGATCGCCGGACGCGACGCCGAGCGAGAACGGATCGCCGAGCCGGCGCGGGGCCGGAAATCGGGCACTACCCGCCGCTGCGGTGCCCGCCAGGACCGCGGCAGACCCCGCGGCGCCGAACCGGAACAGTTCCCGACGTGAGAGGGCCATACATCAGCGTAAAGCCGCGTACGGCGACGGGAAGGCGTCGCGCGAGCGGATGCGGCGTCAGAGCAGGCCGCCGCGGCGAGCGTGATGCAGCGCGTCGACGCGGGAATTGGTGCCCAGCTTGCCGTAGATGCCGCGCAGGTGGGTCTTCACGGTGTTGACCGAGACGCCGAGGTCCTCGGCGATCTGCTGGGCGGTGCGACCGGAGGGCAACTGCTTGAGCACGGTCATCTCGGTGTGGGTCAAGGCGGGGTAGGCAGGCCTGCGCCGCGCCGCGGGATGACGGCGGATCGACTCCGCGAAGCTCTCCGCCCGGCCGAGACGGCCCGCGTAGCTGTCCAGCAAGGGCATCGCGGCGGGCACGTCGAGGAACGGCCGCAGCAGCCGGTGCGGTGTCGCGGAACCCAGCGCGTTCTCCAGCGCGGCGAGGGCTTTGGCCGGAGCGCGGGACTCGTGCTGTGCCGCGGAGTAGAGCAGCCACCCGGTGACCGCGCTGACCGGACGCAGCTCGCCCGCGCGGTCCAGCAGTGGTTCGAGCACCGCGCAGGTCGCCTTGCGACGATCGGCCGCGGTGTGCAGTGCCGCATCGGCCAACCGCACCTCGGGCAGTTCGCCGACGATACCGCGGGCGCGTTCGACCAGCAGTTGCGCCGTCCTGGCATCGTGCACGCGCAGCAGCGCCCACACCACCGGCAGGATCAGGCTGCCGGTCGCCGCGGGCACCGCCTTGTGCTCGAGCAGGACGAGCAGGCTGCGGCGCAGCGCGTCGACCGCGGCCGACTGCTCCTCGGCTCGCTCGAGGTCGAGCAGGCGGCCCACGACGTGCGCGCGCCATCCCGCGACCGGACCGTGGGATCCGTCGTGGTCGACCCGCTCGGTGAGCACCGACGCGATCTGCGCCGCGCCCGGCGTCTCGCCTTGCAGGTAGGCGCCGTAGGCGGCCACGGCGGTCGCCTGGACGGCGTCGGTGGTCTCCAGCAGCCCGTGTTCCTCCGCGATCGCCAGCGCGCGCGCCGCGCGGTCCCGCATCGCGGTGGCGGCGTCGACGGCGTCGGCGGCGAACGCCAGCCGGGTCAGCGCACGCAGCACCAGGCGAGGGCGCCCCGCGTGCTCGGCCAGCGCGAGCCCGGAGTGCAGCAACTGTTCTCCACGCGTGACCGCGCCGCCCGCGACGAAGGCGGTGGCGATCTGGATCTCGGTGTACGCGTCGAGATCGGGATCGCCGGTCGGCGCGACGTCCTCCGGAGACTCGGGCAGCACCGCCCCGGTGGTCGCCGCGACGTCGATGGTCGCGGCGAGGGTGAGCGCGTCCAGCCGCTGCGCGTCGGCGAAGGAGGCCTTGGCCGCGCGCCGCGCCGCCGCGGTGTCCAGGCACGCCACCGCGGCGGCCGCGCTGCCCGCGACGAGAGCGTCGACGACGCGCACCAGCCAGAGAAAGGGGTCGTCGAGCAACGCCGGCGCCGAACGGGCCAGATGATCGAACAGCGTCCGGCCCGTGCCGTCGAGAACCATGCGCAGCGCGCACGCCGACAAGAATTCGCACAGTTGCTCGTGGTCCGCGCTCGCGAGCTGATGCGGCAGCGCGGTCTCGGGCAGCCCCGCGGTCCGCAACCAGCGGGCCGACCGGCGATGCAGTTCCGCGCACACGTGCGGCCCGAGGCGGCGAGCTTCGGCGAGGAAATAGGCGCGCACCAGCGGATGACAGGAGAACCAGACGTCGCCGTCGCGCACGACCGAGTCGATCGGGAAGCCGATCAGGTCGAGTTCGTGCAGCGAGTGCCCCGCACCGCCGCCCACGAGTTCGTCGGCGAGGTGCTCGGTGAACGCGACGGGAATGCTGGTGCAGGTGAGGAACCGGCGCAGCGTGGGCGGCAGTACCTCGACGAGTTCCCCGAGCAGGAAATCGGTGACCGCGCGCGCCGGGCGGGCGAGAACGGCGAGCGCCGCGGCGCGGTCGTCGGATCCGGCGGCCAGATGGATGGCGGCGATGCGCACGAGCGCGGCCCAGCCCCGGGTCAGGGCGCCGAGCGCATCGAGTTCGGCGCCGGTGAGTTCGCACCCGTGGTGGCGGCACAGCGCGTCGATCTCGTCCGCGGTGAAGGCGAGTTCGCCCGCGCCCCAGCGGGTCAGCCGCGCGTGCAGTTCCAGGACGTGCCAGCGGATCGGCGGAGCCGAGCGGGCGCACAGCATCGTCGTGACGGTGGGCGGCGCGTGGTGCAGGAAATATTCGATACCCGCGAGCAGGAGCGGATCGGTGAGCAGATGAGCGTCGTCGAGCACGAGGATCGTCGGCGTCGTGCGCGCGGCCAGTGTCTCGACGAGCGCCGCGGCGTACGCGGCAGGGGGGCAGGCGTCGGTCGTGGTCGCGATCTCGAACCGCTCGTGCAGCACCGTCCACAGCGACGTCGCGTCGTCGAGCTGCTCGGTGACGGTCAGCCAGGCGACATCGGATCCGCCCGCGGCGTGCCGGGCCGCCCAGTCGGCCGCCAGCACCGACTTCCCGGTCCCGGCGGGTGCGCGCAGCAGTAGTACGTGCCCGGTGCCGGACATGCTGTCGGCGGCGGCGTACAGATCGGGCCGGGGAATCGGGGTGAACGGCAACGCCGGTATTTCGGCAGCGGACCGCGCCGCGGCGGGGATGCGGCGTAGAGCGGGGACGTGCGATGTGGTCACCGTGCCTCCCGGGCCGTGTGCTGGCAGATCACTACCGCGCCTCGGTAGCGGAACATACCCGGTGCGAAGTCCGCTCGATCAGATCGTGTGTCGTCGTTATGGAACTTTCATTTCGCGCGAACACGAAGTATCGGAGTCATCCGAAACGGGTGAAGTGCTGGACGGGGCGACTGGTGGAGATTCGGAAGGCGTCCATTACTTCCCGAGAAAGGGGGCGACCGATGACGCACATGACCGAACCGGAGGCACACCCCGTTCGCCGTGGCATCGCGGCGGGCACGTCCATCGCGGCCGCGATCCTGCTGCTCACCGTCGGTGTGCTGTCGATCTTCGAGGGGATCTCCGCCGTCGCCGAGGACGAACTCATCGTCGTCGGCGCCGACTACGTCTACAAGTTCGACACTACGACGTGGGGCTGGATCCACATCGTGCTCGGCATCCTCCTGGTCATCGCGGCGCTGGGCTTGATGACCGGTGCGACTTGGGCGCGGGTGGTGGCGATCTGCCTGGCCGCGCTGTCGATCATCGCGAACTTCCTGTGGCTGCCGTACTACCCGGCGTGGTCGATCCTGGTGATCGCGCTGAACATCGTCGTGATCTGGGCGGTCGCCACCTGGCGTCCGGAAGCCGTCTGACCGGGCGAACATTGTGGCATGTCACTACTCCGGCGTGCGGGAATCGTGGTCCGCCGGTGTGGGTGGGACGGGGGTGGCGGCGATACCCGCTCGGCGAGCAGCGTTGCGGAGAGCAAACTCCGGCGATCGCCCGGTGAAGTCGGGGTTTCCGCTGCCCCCATAGGTGAGGTTGTGGTATCCACCTTCGAGACCGCACTACGAATTCGAAGGGACGCCAATGCCCAGCAAGCCCCCGCTCGTTCTCCTGCACGGTGTCACGATGTCCGAACGGGTGTGGGATGACGTCACACCCTTGCTCGCCGCGCGGCACGAGGTGATCACGCCGACCGCGGTCGGGCATCGGGGCGGACCGCAGGCCCTGCGGCGTCCGGCGCGGGTCGAGCACTTGGTGGACGACATCGAACGGCGGCTGGACGGGCTCGGACTGCGCCGGGTACACGTCGCGGGTAATTCGCTGGGCGGCTGGATGGCCATCGAATTGGCCCGGCGCGGGCGAGCCGAGACCGTCTGCGCGCTCTCGCCAGCGGGCTTCTGGGAAGCCGGGGACCGAAGCCGTTCGGCCGCGACCCGCCGCATCGCCCGCGAGGTGAGCACCGGGCGGCTGCTCGGCTTCCTCGCCCCGGTGGGCCTGCGCAGCGCGGTGGTGCGGCGAACGGCGTTGCGCAACATCGCCGTCCACGGTGATCGCGCCTGCGCGGCGCAGGCCATGACGTTCCTCCGGGACCTGCTCGGCTGCACCGTCACCGCCGATCTGCTCGGCACCGACGAACAGATCGCCGCGCTGGACCCGTTGCCGTGCCCGATCACGGTGGCCTGGTCGGAGCACGATCGTGTGCTGCCCGCGCAGGTCCACTTACCGATCGCGCGGGCGCGGCTGCCCGAGGCCGCGTTCTCCGTTCTGCCGGACACCGGGCACGTTCCGATGATCGACGACCCCGAGCTGGTCGCACAGACGATCCTGACCACCACGAGCATGACCGCCGCCGAGGCATCCTAGGGCTGCCCTGATTCGCGCGGCCGCGGCTCAGGCTCCATGGGAGCGGGCCGCTCACACGTCGAGCAGGTGCGGCAGTCCGGCGCGGTAGCGGTCGGCGTCGATGCGTTTCCACGGGTCGAAGACCGGCAGGGACACCAAGGGAAAGACCGCGACGCGGGGCGCGGGATCGTCGGCGGCATCGAGGATCGCGTTCGTGGCGGCGCGGCCGGATTCGTTGGCGCCCTCCATGGTGGCGAGGTCGATGTTGTTGCGCACGTGGTCGCCGCCGAAGAAGAGGTTCGGCACAGCGCAGCGGGCCTCCGGGCGATGGTCGTAGGAGCCGACGGTGTTGACCAGCAGTGGGGTTTCGTTGTGGATGCCGCTCGCGGTCCAGCTGACTCCGGGGTCCAGATGCCAGGAGCGGATGTCCTCGGGACGCAGCCAGCCCGTGCCGGTGTTGAGCCATTCGCTCAGCTGTGCCCACACCTCTTCGGCGATCTCGGCGGCGGTGCACTGTTTGGCCGTTCGGTGGAAGCGGATGCCGGGGGAGTCCCAGTCGGAGATGTCCACCGAAAGGCATTCCCGCACGGTGCCGTCGCCGTACCGGGCGGCGAAGTCGCCTACCCACATCGGCGCTTGACGCAAGGCGGTGAGCGCCCACGGCGAGCCGAGCGCGGCGATGTGGCCTTCCGGCAATTCGGTCGGGCGGGAGAGGTAGTACTGGATGCCGACCATCCAATCGGTCCGGAGTTCGCGCATGCCCGCCAGATGCGGGTCGGCGTCGATGATCTCGTCGCTCAGTAGCGCGACCGCCTTGTCCACCGGCATCGCGCACAGATACCAGTCCGCGGTGACCGCGCTGGAGCGGCCGCTGGGATCGGTGACGATTGCCGAGGCGATCCGGCCGTCTCGCAGCTCCAACCGCCTCGCCCGCTGCCCCAGCACGAATCGCACGCCCCGCGACCGCAGGTGCGTCACCCACGGATCGATCCAGGCTTCGTTGGTGGGGCGGTTGAGAATACGGTCGATACCGGCGGAGTATTGCGGGATCGCCCCTGTTCCCGCCAGGACCAGGGCCTCCCCGATGGTGCCGATCGTGCGGGCCGAACTCGACTGGGGTTTGGCCGCGACGGTGATGCGGGTGAGGGCGCTGACGAGGTATTCGCGGTAGGCCGCCGACTTGCCTTCGGCGCGCAGGATTTGTTCCCACGTCACGTATTCCCATTGCCCGAACCGCCGTTCGGTGCACGAGGTGAACCAGACGGCCATCTGTTTGGCGAAGAACGCCAGTTCGGCCGGGGGCAGTTCGGGGATGAAGCCGAAGGCGCCGATCAGCGTGTTCTGTATGCGCTGTGGTGTGAGTTGGTCGATGCCCCCGAAATCGACCGGTGCGAACAGTGGCGGCCTGCCGCGGAATCCCGCGACCGTACCCTCGACGCGAACCAGGTTGCCCGCCACGCCATCGGCATTGCCGGGGAACGGAATTCGGCGCATGGTGTCCGGAAGATTCTGATAGCAGCCGGGGAAGAACCGGAAGCCGTGCTCGCCGGGCAGGTCCGCGCGGCCGTCGGCGCCGGTGCCCGGCACGCCCATACTGCGTGCCTTGCCGCCGAGGAACGCCGGTTCGTACACGGTGACCTCGTAGCCGCGTTCGATCAGTTCGTGTGCCGCCGAGAGCCCGGCGACTCCGCCGCCCAGTACCGCGACCGACTTTCCGCCGGTGCGTAGTCCTGGCGTTCGGCGTACTCCCGGTGGTGCGGCGTGGGCGGGGGCGGCGGCGATGGATACTCCGGCCGCGAGCGCGCCGCGCAGCAGGTCGCGGCGGGTGAGGTCCAGGGTCGGCCGAGGGCGCGGGTCATGCATGTCGATCTCCTGAAGATGCCGCGAGACTGTCTCGCGGCGGCCGGGACGGGATGGCGTCGGCGGGCCCGGTGCTGGTGAAGGCCCGGGCTTCCCTTCGTTCGGAGACCGTGTCGCGGCATTCGCCGACCAGGTCGGCGAGGACGGGCCACGGTGCCCGCCACGAGTCGCGCAGCGCTCCCGCCGCGAACGCTGCGGCGCGTGCGGGAGTGAAGACGTCCTTCGGTTCGACGGTGCGGGAGAAGACTTCGGTGACCCGGTCGGCCAGCACGGGGTCGCCGGCGGCCTTGCGGTAGAGCTCGAACTCCAGCGGGCGCATCGCCGTGCCCCGGGCCAGGCGGTTGGTCCATTGGTAGACGCCTAGGCACTCGCGATCGCGCAGCTGTTCCCACGCGGTCAGGACGATGTCGAGATGAGCGGTGTCGTCGAGGGCGGGTGCGGCGAGTTCGCCGAGCAACCGGCCGTAGCGCAAGGCGTCGCGTATGCCCTGCGCGGTCACCGGGTCCTTGAAATGGCCCGCGTCACCCGGCAGCGCCCAGCCCGGCCCGGTCGAGCGCCGGAAGTAGGACGCCAGGCCGGTGGCCGCACGCACCCGCCCGACTCTGCGGCAGTCGCGCAGCCGCAGCCCAAGACCCGGTAGTCGGTCGATGGCCTCCTGATACCGGAGCTCGGCCCGACCGGCGCCCGGCTCGGGAGGCTGCGCGGGCGGTTGGACCAGGCTGAGCAGCAGACCGTCGTCGCAGGGGAACGCGGTGCCGAGGTCGGGACCGCAACGCCATTGCGCGGCGACGTGCCGCTGGTCGGTTGCGCCGTCGTGCCAGTACGCGAAGTAGCAGTCCCGCCCGCTCGGTGCGGACAACCGGGGCCGGGCGGCGCCGACGAGCCGGGCCACCGTACTGCGGCGGCCGTCCGCCCCGACGATCAAGCGGGCGCGCACCTCGTGCACGCCACCGGCTTCGGTGTAGCGGACGCCGACGCAGCGACCGCCGGACCACACCAGGTCGGTGACCCGGACGCCCTCTCGGATCCGCGCTCCGGCCGCGACGGCGGTGGCCACCAGCGCGGCGTCCAATCCGGTGCGCCGCACGCACATCGCGTGGCCGATGCCGTCCACCGGTGTGAACGACGACCGGACCTGAAGGCCGTCACCATCGGCGAAGGCCGTGGTCAGCGGGGGCGCGCCGAGCCGAAGGACGCGCTCGAGAGCGCCCACGCGGCGCAGTTCGGCCAGGCCCGCGGGCCACAGCAGGTGCGTCGAGAGGGTGTCGGACGGAAAGCGCGCCGAGTCCAGCGCGACGACGTCCCGCCCTGCCGTGGCGAACGCGATGGCGGCCGCGGAGCCCGCGCAGCGCGCGCCGACCACCACCACGTCGGTGTACTCGATTGCCGGAGCGGAGGATCCGCGCATCCCCGAACACCTCGGTCGCATAGTCTCGGACACTGTGTCCGATCGATCGTGAGCCGTGGGTGCCCGAATGTCAATATCGGTGCCGTGTCGGCAGAATGGACGCCATGGTGGGACGCACCCGACCGGCACAGCCGAGTAAGGCGGCCGCCGCGCCGCAGAGAGGAGCCGGATGCCCTCGCTGACCCGAGTCCCCAGAAGCGCGCGGAAACCGGTCGACGACCGGCGCGCGGAATTCGAACGACGTGTCCTCGCCGCGGTGGAGGAGTTGCTCGCCGATGGCACGCCCTACACCGAGATCGCCGTCCACCGGATCGCCGCCGCGTCGCAGTCGGCCCGCTCGACGTTCTACCGGTACTTCCCGGACAAGAGTCAGCTGCTGATCAGGATGGCGGAATTGGCCACGGCCGATCTGTTCGAGGCCGCCGAGCGCTGGTGGCTCGCCGAGCACAGCGGGCGGCAGGCCGGTGTGGTGGCCGCCGTGCGAACCATGATCGCGGGCTTCCGCGAGCACCGCTCCCTGCTGCTGGCGCTGAGCGAGGTGGCCGCCTATGACCGTGACGTCGGCGCGTATTGGCGCGGGCGGGTCGCCGAGTTCGTTCGAGTGGTGCGATCGCGATTGGAGACCGAGCTGGCCGAGGGCCGGATCAGCCCGGCGATCGACCCGCAGGCCACCGCCATCGTGCTCACCTCGATGGTCGAGCGGGCGATCGCGGCGAGCTTCTCGTCCGGGTCGGGAGTCACCGACGACGCACTGGCGGAGGCGCTGGGCCGCGCCATCTGGTTGACCGTATACGGCGACGCACCGTCCTCCTGACGGATCACTCGGCGGCACAAGCGGTCCCATTGCTACAGTCGCGCCCATGACGCAACCCGGACCGCCCCTGCGGATCGGCATCCTGGGCGCCGCACGCATCGCGCCCGCGGCTCTCGTGCGGCCCGCCGCGGCGAGCCCGGACGCGGTGGTCGCCGCCGTGGCCGCCCGCGAGCCCGGACGCGGACGCGCGTTCGCCAGGAAGCACGGCATCGCGCGGGTCTTCGACAGCTACGCCGCACTGATCGCCGCACCCGACATCGACGCGGTCTACAACCCGCTGCCCAACGGTCTGCACGGCCGGTGGACCAAGGAGGCGCTCGCGGCGGGCAAGCATGTGCTGTGCGAGAAGCCGTTCACCGCCAACGCCGCCGAGGCGCGGGAGATCGCGGCGCTGGCCGCGACGTCGGACCGGGTGGTCATGGAGGCGTTCCACTACCGCTACCACCCGATGACCAGGCGGGCCGAGGAGATCATCGCCTCCGGCGAACTCGGCGAGCTGGTGCGGGTGGACACCGCGATGTGTTTTCCGCTGCCGCGGTTCTCGGATATCCGCTACGACTACACCCTCGCAGGCGGGGCGCTGATGGACGCGGGCTGCTACGCGGTCCACATGGCGCGGGTCTTCGGCGGCGAGAATCCGGATGTCGTCGCGGCGACGGCGAAATTACGTGGCCAGGATATCGACCGCGCGATGAGCGCCGAGCTGCGCTTTCCTTCCGGCCACACCGGACGGCTGCGTTGCTCGATGTGGTCGTCGGACGTGCTGCGCATCGGTGCGCGAGTGGTGGGCGAACGCGGTGAACTGCGGTTGCTCAATCCGGTGGCGCCGCAGTTGCCGCGCAGGCTGTCGGTGCGTTCGGAGCGCGGCAGTCGCACCGAGCAGGTCTCGCGCCGCAGCACCTACGCCTATCAGCTCGACGCCTTCGTCGCGGCGGTGCGGCACGGCGAGCCGGTACTCACCGCGCCGGACGACGCGGTGGCGACGATGACGGTCATCGACGCGATCTACGCGGCGGCGGGTTTGCCGCTACGGCAACCGGCCTGACGCGGCGATCGCCTCGGTGTAGACCGCGACCAGGCGTTCGGTGAACCGGGACTGCAGCGTCCGATCCGCGTGCCGCGCCAGCACCTCGCGCATGGCGTCGAGCCGGTCCCGCTGCTGCGCCAGCAGGCGCAACGCCTCGGCGAGCGCGTCCGTCGAGGCGTCGCGCGCACGGAATTCGCCGCCTTCGGGGACGGTTTCGGTGACGTCGGGGTCGCAGTGCAGCACCGGAATCCCGGCCGCGACCGCTTCGAGCAGCACCATGCCCTGCGTGTCGCACCCGGCGGACGGGAACAGCAGCACGTCGTTGGCACGCATAGCCGTAAGGCACTCCGCCTGGCTCACTTCGCCGTGCAGCCGGACTCGCTCACGCAGGCCGGGCCGGTCGACGGCCGAGCGCAGGCGCGTTTCCAGCGCTCCCGCACCGTAGATGTCCAGGGTGCAGCCCTCGGCCAGGCGCACCGCCTCGACGGCGTCCAACGGTCGCTTCTCCGCGGAGAAGCGACCGCACCACAGCACCCGCATCCGGCGACCCCGGTCGCGGGAACGCTCCGGGAGGGCGCGCACCAGATCGTCGTCGACTCCGTTGGACACCACGTGCAGCGGCCGATCCATCCCGTGAGCGGCCAACCGCTGCGCGAAATGCCGTGTCGGCACCACGACGTGGTCCGCGGCCTGTGCCTGCGCGACGAGCGGCCGCCAGGCGTGCCGCGCCGTTCGGCTTTCCGGCAGGCGCGGCAGCTCCTTGCGCAAGCCGACGAACCCGCCGTGCAGCACGCGCATGGTGAGGGCGGCGAGGTAGGGAAACGGCGAATTGCGCTCGATGAAGGAATCGTCGCGGCTGTGCATGGACTGGACGACGGGAAGTCCGTGCCTGCGCGCGGCGCGCAATCCGGCGATGCCCGCGCCGTAGGTGGTCTGCGCGTGCACGACGTCGAAACCGCGCTCGGCGAAGACCGTGTCGATGAGGCGCGCGTTCCTGCGGGTCGGCAGCGCCACCGGATACCCGTTCACGCTCATTCCGCCCGTGGTCGTGAGAACGACGATCCCGGAGTCCGGCGGTGTGGGCTCCGGCGGGGGAATGGTGAACACGGTGACGCGATGCCCGAGCCGCTCCAGCGCCGCGCGTTGTGCGCGCATCGACGTCTGGATGCCGCCGAGGGTGGCGGGGTGGAAATCCGCGAACATCGCGATGCGCAGCGAACGTCCGTCGCCCGGTGGCTCGCTCACGCCGTATCCCGCGTTCGGGGTGTGGAGCAGCCGTCGAGGAATTCGAGGATGTGCCCGTACACGTCGAGTGCGGAGCCGCGTCCGAGGAAGGTGTCGAGATGGCCGTAGGAAGGGATCTCGACGTAGCGGACGTCCAGCCCGGGGTGCCGGGCGGTGAGCACGTCGTGGCACAGCTTGTTGGAGTCGAGCCAGACTTCGTTGCGGCTGCCCGACAACAGCAGGACCGGGCAATCGATCCGGTCGGCGTGGTCCAGCGCGTTCTCCGGTAGCACGCGGTAGCGGTCGTCGTTGTCGTTCCAGCGCTGCACGGCATGCGCCAGCTCCATCCGCCGCAACTGGGGCAGAACATGCACCGGGACCGGCCCGAACAGTTGCGCCAAGCGGTCGTGGGTGCGCGGATCGAGATGGTCGTGGACGAACAGCTCGGCACCCATGCCCCAGCCGCCGTGGACCATCCGGCAGGTGGGGTCTGTGCATTCCCCTTTCCGGGTGAGCAGCGCGTACAGCAGCGTTTTCCGCGACCACAGCCCGACTTTGCGGAAATCGGACTCGAGGTGATGGACGCGGGAGCCGAGCAGTTCGCCGCCGACGAGCACGCGCATCCGCACCGCGGCGCTCACTTTCGGAGTGAGGAAGACGCCTTGGGCGACGACTCCGGCGAGGCCGGGCACCAGGCCCGCGGCCATGCTCATCGACAGCGCCAGGGCGCCGACGCAATGCGCGACCACGAACAACCGCTGGTCGCCGATGCGTCCGCGGATCTCCTCGACGGCTCCGGGCAGGTCGTAGAGCGCCACGTCGTCGAAGCTGAAACGCGGGCCTGCGGCGTTGTAGGGCAGCCGACAGCTGCCGCGCCAGTCCAGCAGCCACGGCTGGTATCCGGCGTCGACGAGAGCGTCGACGATCGTGCGGATCTCCGGCAGCAGGAACATCTCCGAGGACACGCCGTGGCCGTGGACCAACAGAACCGAGGGCCGCTCGGGATCGTCGACGACCACGCGCCGCAGGCCGAGCAGGGTCCCGTCGGCGGTGCGGAACGGGATCTCCTCCACGACCGGTGCGGCTCCGGGCCGGGTGGGGGTGAGCATCAGCGCGACTCCTTCGCGTTGCGGCGCAGATCCAGCAGTTCGGTGCCCACGCGCAGCGCCGGTTCCAGCAGGCCCTTGCCGAGCTGGGATCCGAACCAGCTCAGCCACAACAGTTTCGCGGTCCGCCGCTGGCGTTCGGACAGGCGTGGATCCACCTGGATGCCGTCGATTTGATCGTGCAGGTAGGTGTGCAGGGGGACCGCGACCTCGCCCGCGAGGCTCGCCGGTTGGTCCTCCCGGCCGAGTTCGACGGTCAACGTGCGTGCCTGCCGGATGATCGTGCGGCGCGCTTCGGCGTATTTGTAGCCCGACAGCCACCACGTCCCGCCATCGGCGTCGCGCAGCGACAGCCGGTAGTGCATCAGCGGGTGTTTCAGTCCGTGCCGCATCGGGATGCCGTCGTGCGGACGCACCGACGCCACACCGGATACCGTGAGCGGGCCGTCGTGCAGACGCGCGCACCGCAGCTCGCCCCCGACATCGACTGTGCGCCCGGCCACCAGCTGGTGGGTGCTCGCGATGGACAGCCGCAGGTTGAGCGTGCAGGAAGTGTCCGCCGCCGCCGCGACGGGCCCGATCGTGCCCACCAGGGTCTCCGCGAACCACAGATACGGTGGGTCCTCCGGCCGTGGCAGCCGTGCCAGGCCGGTGCCCGCGAGCATCTCCAGCGTTTTGTGTTGCGACCGGGCGCCGTAACGGACCGGTTGGGGCAGGTTGTGCGCGCGCAGGAAGGCGCGGGTGCGTTCGTCGGTCGCGGCCGGAACGGACGCCATCGTCTCCAGCGGATGACGCGCGGTAGGGCTGCCCAGCACCTGCGCCAGCGATTCCAGCTCCGGGACCGGCTCGGTGCGGATCCGCTCGACCACCTCGTCACACCAGGCGGCCCAGTGCCGCACCCGCATGTCCATGCCGATCGCCGCCGATTCACCCAGCATCTGCTCCAGCGTGGTCGGCGTGCCGGTGAGATGGTAGTTGTGGCCCCACGCCGTCGGCGCGCACACGATCGCCGCCGCGACCTTGCTCACCCAATCGACCGGGGCCACATGAAGATTGCGCAGCGCGGGGACGGTGCCGAACCGCGACAGCGCCGCGATGATGCCGCTGTTGAGGTCGCGCGGATTGTGCGCGCCGGTCTCGCGGTGCCCGCCGATTCCACCGGGGCGCAGCACCGTGACGACCAGTCCGTGTTCGCGGGCGCGCCGCAGGACGGCCTCGGCCGCCCATTTCGTCCGGTCGTAGCCGATCACGAGTTTGCCGATGTTCGCCACCGGATCGTCCTCGCCCATCGAGGCGATGCCGAGCTCGTTGAACACCGCGATGGAGGAGACGTGGTGCAACGGTTTCGGTCGTCCGGTTGCCGCCAGCCGGGCCAGGGTCAGCGGGCCGACCACGTTGCCGCGGCGCAGCGACCGGTAGCCACGCAGGAAGTCGACCGCCGCGCCGACGTTGACGATCGCGTCGATCTCCTCCGCCAGCGCGGCCCACGCTTTCTCCGAGAGGCCGAGATTCGGTTCACGCAGGTCGCCCGGCAGCACTGTCACCCGCCTGCGCACCTCCGGCGACCACGGCAGCAGGAAACGCGTCAACGCCGCGGCCAGCCGGTCCACGGCGTCGGCGTCGTCGCGCGCGCGAACGAGGCAGACGACGTGGGCGTCACTGCCGCGCAACAGGTCCAGCAGCAGGTGGCTGCCGAGGAAGCCGGTGGCGCCGGTGAGCAGAACGCGGCGCGGCGCGACCCGCTCCGGCGGGTCGGTGAAGGGCAGCCGGTCGGCTCCGGCGACGTCGGCCATGAGCTGCGCGAGTTCGTCGTCCACGGTATCCGCCACCGGCGACGGCGTTTCGCGTTCGGTGGCTTCCGCTCGCGCGCCCAGCCAGCGCTGCGCCAGCCTGCGCGGCCGCGCGTCGGCGAATACGTCGTCCAACTCGAAGTGGACGTCGAGTTCCCTGGCGAGCGCCGCCACGAATTGCACCGCGGCGACGGATGTTCCGCCGCCGTCGAAGAAATCGGTATCCGGCCCGAGAGGTTCGACGATGAAGCGGTCGGCCACCTGGATGACCGCCGCCGTGAGCGAGTCGGTGTCCCACGCGCCGGGACGCGCGATCGCCGCCGTCGCGGTCGCCACGTCGCCGCCCGCGCGGGCCAGCAACGCGGACACGTCCAGACCGCCGCCGCGTTCGATCGCCTCGGCGAGGTCGCGCCGATCGGCTCGCTCGGCGGGCGGCGGGTACCCGCCGTTCGGACTGCGCACAGGAAACTCCTTGTCGGCCATGGTCATCGCGCCCAGGATCGGAACGTGCGCAGGCGATCCAGCGGCACGTCGACCTCGATTCGTTCGCTGTCGATGTCGCCGCCGCCGAGCGCGGCGGCCAACCGGCGGGCGGGCACGTTGCGCGCGGTGCGGTGCACGGTCATACGCACCGTCGCGCGATCCAGCGCCGCCGCGCGGTCGGCCAGCCAGCCGAGCAGGCGTTCCTCGACGCCGCGGCCGAGGGCGCGGCAGCTGAGATGCCATCCGCGCACCCACAGCGCGGTCGCGTCGGTGTGCACCGCCAGCACGGCGATCGTCCCGTAGTCGCCGAACCGGTCGCACGCCGCGGCGGTCCACACCTCGCCATCCTCCCGCCAGCGGTCGACATCCTGGTCGGTGCTCGCGCCCAGCGCGAATTGGCTGGTGCGCCGGACCAGTTGGACCGCACGCGTCAAGCCGTGGTCCGACAGCGGCTCGACGGTCACCTCCAGATCCAGTTGGTCCAGGAACTGCGCGAAATCGACGTGCTCCCTGGCCAGGTCGCGTTCGCGCTCGTGCCGGTAGAACTCCGCACGGCCGGCGTCCTCCGCGGTCACCGCCACCGGTGTCACCGGCCACAACCGGGTCAGGAACGCGGTCAGCTCCTCGATCGGGGGACAGGTCACCGCGAGCACTTCCGGCAGGCGGGAACGCATCTTCGCGATCTCCACCGGGTTGTCGTCCAGATAGACCACGTCCTCCAGCGCGAGGCCCAACGTTCGCGCCGCCGCCTCGAGCCGGTCGGTCTTGCTGTCCCACCCGGTGCAGACGAGGGTGAAATCGGTGGCGCGCAGCGGACTGTCCGGGCGGTCCAGCACCGCCTGGACGGAATCCTCGTCGTTGTTGCTGATCAGCACCAGCAGCGTGCCCGCGGCGCGCCATTGCCGCAACCGCCGCGCCAGCGAGCGCCGCGGCGGATCGAAAGTGACCGCCGCGGGGCCGATCTCACCCACCACGCCACTCCACAGTGTGTCGTCGCCGTCCACGGCGATGACCTTCGGCGCGGGCAACAGGGCCGTGCGGGCGACGGCGGCGAGCGTCAGCGCCACCGCCGCCTGGAACTCCTCGGTGAACGGCAGGTGTGCCAGCGCGTCGGTCTGCGCGTCGAAGCGATGCGCCACCCGGTGGTCGCGAGTCCAGTCGGTTTCGGTGAGAACCGCGACGCCGGGGATCTCCCGTAGCCGCTCGGCGGTCAGCCGGTCCCACCGCGTCAGTCGCCCATCGGGTTCGGGCGACGGGAGGACGCCGACGATGATCGGAACGCGCGCGCGTTCGGCCGCTTCCCGGACGGCGGCGGGATACCGTGCGGCGAGTTCATCGAGATCGTCGTCGGTGAGCGGTCCGAATCGCTCCAGGTCCGCCGCGCGCAACAGCACGATGCCCAGGGCGGTCGACGGTTGGGCGAAGACCCCGGACGGGTCGCGCAGCCCGGCCGGCACGTGGTGGTACGGCGCCTCGAACACGGTCGGACCGTCGATGCCGTGAGCGTGTGCCGCCGCGCGATACAGATCCGGCAGCTTGCCCAGCGCGAACGTGGCCGCGAACGCGACGCCGCGCGGCGCCTCCGGACGCGCGGGGCGCACCGGCAGCCCGGGACGCTCCACCACCTCCTCGAGCAGCGCGAGGTAGTCGCGCCCGAGCCGGGTGCAGCTCGCGTCATCGATGATGTCGGCGTTGTAGGTGAACCAGATGCGGTCCGCTCCGGCGAGCACCGCCACCATGAGGTCGAGATCGGAGTATCCGGTGCCCACCGGAATCAGGTCGGCGCGGTGCACCGGCGCATCGGCCCGCAGATAGTTGAAGTACACCTCGACCAGCGGCGCGTTGTCCCGATACAGGCCCTCCGCGGCGAGCGTGGCGAGCACGTCGGAGAAACCCGCTCCCGGCACCAGCAGGCGCCGCAGCCGGTCGCCGGTCCTGCGCAGTAGGTCGTCGATCGACTCGCCGGGCTCGACGGCCGCCGGATACGGCACGGGCACACCGAAGTAGCCGACCGCGGTCGGCGCGTCGGCGTGGATGCGGGTGTCCACCGGCACGGCGAGCGCGAAACGATCGGTGTCCTGCCGCCGGGCGAGCAGCACTGTCAGCGTGCCGAGGAACAACGCCGCGGGCGTGATACCCAGCTCCCGAGCGCGTCGCGCCGCCCGCTCGCGCAGCCCCGCGGGCAGCTCCAGCAGCACCTCGCCCGCACGATGGGTGCGCTGGGCAGGCCTGGGCCGGGCGAGGGTGAGTTCGAGGCGGCGGCATCCGGCGAATTCCGCGCGCCACTCGGCGTCGGGCTCGGCCTGCGGCGCCTGGGCGGCGAGCAGATCGTGCATGTCCTTGTTGGACAGCGTGTCCGGGAATTGGGCGCCGGACAACTCGGCGCCGATCTCTCCGGCGACCAGCACCATCGACTGGACATCGCACATACCGTGGTGGGCTCCGAAGACGAGCTCCTGCTCGCCGGAATCGGAACTCAGCAGTTCGAACCGCCACAGCGGCCCCTCCGCCAAGTCGAACGGCTCGCGCATCAGCTCGCGGAACCGGACCCGCGTGACGGCGTGATCGAGCCGATCGACGGCCGACGAGCGCAACAGCGGCCCGCCCGGTCGGGACCGCACCTGCAACCGGGTGCCGTGCTCGTCGCTGGGCACGATCACCGTGCGCAACGCCGCGTGCCGCGCGGCGAGGCGGTCGAGAATCGCGTCCAGTTCGGCGTGTTCCACCGTCCTGGGCAAGCGCATGGCCAGCCCGCCGGTCTGGGCGACGCTCGGAATGCCTTGCTGGGCCGTGCGCAGCAGCCGCATCAGATCGCGGGTGACGGGCAGCGTGACGACCTCGGGGACGTCCTGGTCGTCCGGGCGCGCGGCGGGCTCGCCCGTCTGCGTGCGCGCCGCCTCGCCGACGAGATATTCCGCCAGCGCGGCGGGACTGCGACCGGCGAAGATCTCGCTCAGCGGCACCAGGATGCCGGTGTCGTCGCGCAACCGGTTGCGCAGTTCCACCGCCATCAGCGAGTCCATGCCCAGCCCCTGGAACGACCGGTCCGCCGTAATGGCCTCCGCACCGGAGTGCCCGAGCACGTCGGCGGCCCGGCGCGCCACCACGTCGATCGCGATCGCGGTCGCCTCGCCGGGCGGCAATCCACGCAGCCGCTCGGCGAACCGGGACCGCACCGACGGGTCGGCGGCGTCGCGGTGCACGACCGTTCGGCGCGAGGGCGGACGGATCGTCCCGCGCAGCAGCAGCGGAACATATGGTGCGCGCCGCATCGCGTCGGCATCGATCCGCAGCGGCGCCAGCACCGGCTCGTTCCGTCGCAACGCCGCGTCGAAGGCGGCCAAGCCGTCACGCGCGCCGAGCGGGCGCACGCCGGAGCGTTCCATGCGCCGGATGTCGGCCGCCGCCATCACCTCGTGCATGTCCAGGCTCCACGGACCCCACGCCAGCGACTGCGCGGGCAGGCCTCGGGCGACGCGATGGGTGGCGAGGGCATCGAGGTAGGCGTTGGCGGCGGCGTAGTTCGCCTGCCCGGGATTGCCGAGAAGGCCCGCGACCGAGGAGAACAGCACGAAGCACGACAGGTCCATGCCCGAGGTCAGCTCGTGCAGGTGATACGCCGCGTCGACCTTCGGCCGCAGCACCGCTTCGAGACGTTCGGGCGTCAGCGAGCCCAGCGTGCCGTCGTCGAGCACCATCGCGGCATGCACGACGCCGCTGAGTGTGCGTCCGCGCAGCATTTCGGCCAGCGCGGCACGGTCGGCCACATCGCAGCGGGCGAAGACCACGTCAGCGCCGAGGCCGGTGAGCTCGGCGCGCAGGTCCTCCGCGCCGGGGCCGTCGGCGCCGCGGCGGCTGGCGAGCAACAGCTTCGTGACCCCGTGCGCCCGCACCAGATGCCGCGCCAGCAGCGAGCCGAGCCGCCCCGGCGCTCCGGTGACGAGTACGAAACCGTCGCCGAAATCGGGGGCGGCACCACCGGACACCGGAGGACGCACCAGACGCGGCGCGAACAGGACGCCGTCACGCACCAGCGCCTGTGCCGCACCGGAGGCGAGCACCGTCGCGACGTCGACCTCGGCGTCATCACTGTCGACCAGCACGATGCGGTCGGGGTTCTCCGACTGCGCTGTGCGGGCCAGGCCCCAGACCGCCGCTCCCGCGGTGTTTTCGATGTCCTCGCCGGGCAGCGCCATCGCCCCGCGGGTGCGTACCACGATGGTCGCCGCCGCGAGTCGCGGATCGTCCAGTGCCGCCTGCAGGCCTGCGAGCGCGCGCCGCACCGCCGTGTGCACCGTATCGATCGAATCGCCTCGAGCGGCTTCGATGATCACCGCGTCCGGCGCGGGCTCGTGCGGACCGAGCCGCGACCAGGCGACGGCGGTGACCGGCCGCGGCGTCATCGGCGTCGGAAGCGCCGCCCACTCCGGCCGGAACAAGGTGCGGTGCGCGGCGGACAACGCGCTGTCGAGCAGCTGCGCCTCGGGTGCGGGCCGAAGGAGCAGCGACCGTATCGACACGACCGGTTGTCCGGTGTGATCCTCGGCCATGACCCGCACCCCGCCGGAGTCGTCGAGCGAGATCCGGACCCGCAACGCCGTCGCGCCGGAGGCATGCAAGCGCACGCCGGTCCAGGCGAACGGCAGCAGCGCCGAACCACTCTCGTCCGCGCCCAGCAGCAGCGCCGCGTGCAGCGCGGAGTCGAGCAACGCGGGATGGATCTCGAAGCGTGCGGCATCGCCGTGGGCGTGCTCCGGGAGCGCCACGTCGGCGAAGACGTCCCCGCCGCGCCGCCACGCCGCGCGCACCGACCGGAACAGCGGCCCGTAGCGATGCCCGCGATCGGACAGTCGCGCGTACATGTCCTCGACGTCGACGGCCGTCGCCCCGGCCGGAGGCCACCGGTCGGCATCGAGGCCGCCGGAATCGGTCTCGTCCGTCGCCGCCAGAATCCCGCGGGCGTGCAATGCCCACGAGGTGTCGAGATCGCGTTCGAGTCGCGAGTGGATCGAGACGGGTCGGCAACCGTCGGCGTCGGCGTCGGCGACCACCACCTGGATCTGCACCGCGGCCTCCTCGGTGAGCACCACCGGGGCGTGCAGCACGAGTTCGCGCACGTTTCCGGTGTCCACCTCGTCACCGGCGCGGATGGCGAGCTCGACCAGAGCGGTGCCGGGCAGGACGACCGCGGCGGGCGCGGCATGCTCGGCCAGCCACGGATGGGTCCGCAGGGAGATCCGGCCGGTCAGCGTCACACCGCCGGAATCCGGTTGCGGCACAACAGCGCCCACGAAAGGATGGCTCGCGGACCGCAAACCCAGCGCCGCGGCGTCCTCGGACACCGATTCGGTCCAGAACCGCCGCCGGTCGAAAGCATAGGTCGGCAGGTCGACGCGGCCGTGCGCGGGCGTGAGGCGGGTCCAGTCGAGGTCGTGGCCGGCCACCCACAGCGCGGCCAGGGCGCGGGCCAGACTGCGCGGACCGTCCTGGTCACGCACCAGCGAGCCGACCGCGACGACCTCGTGACCGGTGTCCTCCGCGACGGCTCGCACCGCCGTGGTCAGCAGTGGATGCACGCCGAGTTCGACGAAATACCGGTATCCGTCGCCGATCATCCGCTCGATCGTGCTCGCGAACCGGACCGGTTCCCGCGCATTGCGGTACCAGTAGTCGGTGTCGGCGGGGTCGGTCATCCGCCCGCCCAGCACCGTCGAGTACCAGGGAACGACCGGCGCGGCGGCGGCCGCCCCGGCGAGTTCGTCGAGCAGTTGCCGCCGGATGGGCTCCAGCAGAGCGGAATGCCCGGCCAGCGCGGGTCCCGCGGCCAGCATCCGCACGTCGACCTGTTCGTCCTCCAGTTCGCGCACGAGCGCCTCGACCGCCTCGCGCGCTCCCGCCACGATCGTGGAGCGGGGGATGTTGATCGCCGCGATCGATACCGCTGTGTCCGACGCCAGCCGTTCTTCGAGTCGCTGTGCGGGCAGGCCGATCATCGCCATCGCGCCCTGCTCGGTGATGCCGGCCATCAGGCGGCTGCGTGTCACGACGACGTGGGCGGCTTCGTCGAGGCTCAGCGCACCGGAGACGTAGGCCGCGGCGATCTCGCCCTGGCTGTGGCCGATCACGGCATCCGGTATGACGCCCGCGTCCCGCCAGGTGGCCGCCAGCGCCGCCATCGTGGCGAACAGCAGCGGTTGCACGAGGGTGAAGTCGCCCAGTTGCGCCGCGGTGAGACCGAACAGCGCGGTCGCCAGCGACCATCCGGTGCGGTGCCGGAACGCTTCGTCGCAGCGCGCGAACTCGGCGCGGAACACTTCGGAGCGAGCCAGCATGTCACGTGCCATCCCGGCCCACTGCACGCCCTGCCCCGGGAAGACGAATGCCGTCTTGCCCGCGGTGAGCGCCGCGTCCGCGCCGACGACCACATCGGGCGTCGCTCGGTGCTCGACCAGATCGCCGAGTGCGGAGAGCATTTCGCCCCGCTCGCCCGCCACGACGACGGCCCGCCATTCGAACGGCGTGCGGTGCAGAGCCAGCGAGCGGGACACGGGTGCGGGATCGAGTGTGGGATCTTCGGTGAGGTGATCGAGCAGGCGTCGGGCTTGACCATGCAGCGAGGCCCGGTTGCGTGCCGAGATCGGCAGCAGCGCGATCCCGCGATCGCCCGGCTCGTCGTCGAACGGGCCGGACTCGTCGTCGACGGCGGGCGCTTCTTCGAGAATCAGGTGGGCATTGGTGCCGCTGAGCCCGAACGCGCTCACTCCGGCGCGGCGGGGCCGGTCGCCTCTCGGCCACGGCGCCGAATCGGTCCGCACGGCCAAACCGCTACCGTCCCAATCGATCTGCGACGTCGGCGGCCCGTCATGGGCCATCCCCGGTATCCGCTCGTGTTGCAGCCCGAGTACCAGTTTGACGACGCCGCCGATGCCGGCCGCCGCTTGGGTATGGCCCACATTGGATTTCAGCGAACCCACGCCGAGCGGGCGTTCGGGCTCCCGGTCGGGACCGAAGACGCGCGCCAAGGCGCGTGCTTCGATCGGATCGCCGAGGGCGGTGCCGGTGCCGTGCGCCTCCACGTAGTCCAGATCCGCGGGCCTCAGCCCGGCGGCGCGCAACGCCGCCTTGATGACCTGCTCCTGCGCGAATCCGTTGGGCGCGCTGATACCTTGGCTGCGCCCGTCCTGGTTGACCGCGGAGCCGCGGACCACGGCCAGCACCCGGTCGCCGTCGCGCCGGGCGTCGTCGAGCCGCTTCAGCAGCACCAGACCGGCGCCCTCGGCCCACACCGTGCCGTCCGCGCCCGCCGAGAACGGCGCGCACCGTCCCGACGGCGACAGCACACCGAGTTTGCACAGCTCCACGTGCGCGGTCGGTCCCATCAGCAGCGTCGCGCCGCCGGCCAGGGCCAGATCGCATTCGCCCGCGCGCAGCGCCTGCGCGGCCAGATGCATGGCGACGATCGATGAGGAACAGGCCGTGTCGAGGGTGACGGCGGGTCCGTGGAAACCCAGCGTGTACGCGACCCGCCCGGAGGCCACACTCGGGGAGAGCCCGGTGCCGACCTGCCCGTTCAACTGGCTCGGAGCGGGGTCGGCGAGATAACCGGTGCTGTACACCCCGAAGTACACCCCGGTCGTGCTGCCCTGCAGCTGTCTGGGGTCGCGGCCGGACCGTTCGATCGCCTCCCAGCTCAGCTCCAGCATGAGCCGCTGCTGCGGGTCCATCACCGCCGCCTCGCGCGGGCCGATGCCGAAGAACGCGGCGTCGAACTGGTCGACCTGGGTGAGGTAGCCGCCGCGGAAGGTGTAGGCCTTGCCTTCCGCCGCCGGATCCGGGTCGTAGAGCCCGTCGACGCTCCAGCGTCCTGGCGGCACCTCCGACAGACCGTCGCGTCCGTCGTCCAGCAGGCGCCACAACGCCTCCGGATCGTCGGCGCCGCCGGGAAACCGGCAGGCCATCGCGATGATCGCGATGGCGTCGTCGCTGCGCTCCTGCTGCGGAACGGGCGCGTCCTCGGTTGCGGTATCGTGCAGCGCCGCCACGACTTGCGCGATGGTCGGGTGCTCGAAGAACAGGTTGGTGTCCAGACTCCGCCCGACCCGGTCGGAGAGCTCCACGACGAGTTCCACCAGATCCGCTGAGCCGAGACCGAATTCGACCAGCGGCCGATGCACGTCGATGCGCGCCGGATCGAGGTAGGCCAGCCGGGCGATGATCTCCACCAGCCAGCTCCGCATCTCGTCGGCGCCGAGCGCCTCGCCTCGCGGTGCGCCCGGCGGTGCACCGACCTCGTCGAATTCGCCGCGGACAGGCGACACCGGCGCGAACTCGTCGTCGAGATACGCCGCGCGGCAGGCTTGTCGCTGAACTTTGCCGCTGCTGGTCTTGAGCAGGGCGCCGGGCCGGATCAGGACCACCGATCGCAGCGTCAGCGCGTGTTCCGCGCCGATCACCGCGCGGATCGCTGCTTCGGCGTCGGCGAGCTCGGCGGGATCCTCGGTGCGCACTTCGGCGACCACCACGGGCAGCTCTCCGTCGATGCCCCCGTCCACCGAGAACGCCGCGACGCACCCCGGGCGGACGGCCTCGTGCGCGGACTCGACCGTCGACTCCAAGTCCTGCGGATAGTGGTTCTTGCCGTCGATGATCAGCACATCTTTGCGCCGGCCCGTGACGAACAGCTCACCGCCGGAGAAGAATCCGAGATCGCCGGTGCGCAGGTAAGCGCGATCGTCATCGTCCAACCCGGCATGGAAGGTCTCGGCGGTAGCCGTCTCGTTGCCCAGATACCCCGCGGCGACACTGGTTCCGGTCACCCAGATCTCGCCCTCGACGCCGTCGGCGCACGCGGTGTGCCGGTCGGGATCCACGATGACGATCGACAACCCTTCGGCCGGGCGCCCCACACCGACCAGCTCGGACCGGCCGGGCGGCAGGATCACCGTCGGCGGCGCGCCGAGCCGCGCGGCGCTGACGATGAGCGTGGCCTCGGCCAAGCCGTAGACCGGCTGGAACGACTCCGCCCGGAATCCCGTACTCGCGAAGGTGTCGGCGAACCGGCGCACCGTGGCCGGACGCACCGTCTCCGCACCGTTGAACGCCACTCTCCAGCAGCTCAAGTCGAGGCGGTCGATCTGTTCGGAAGTCATGCGGCGCAGGCACAGCTCGTAGCCGAAATTGGGGCCGCCGCTGGTGTGCGCGCCGAACGCGGAGACCGCTTGTGGCCAGCGCTCGGGGCGCTGCAGAAAATCCTTGGGCGACAACAGCACCGCGTTCGCGCCGACGAACATCGTCTGCAACACGGGGGCGATGAGCCCCATATCGTGATACATCGGCAGCCAGCTGACGAACAGCGCGTCGGTGAGCGAAGCCAGCAGATCCGGCGTATGGCCCAGTGCCGTGGCGATGGCGCGTTCGTTGTGCAGCAGGTTCGCGTGGGTGACCACGACGCCGCGCGGCGCGCTCGTCGAACCCGAGGTGTACTGCAGGAAGGCGACCGAGTCCGGCCCGACGGCGGGCCTGCGCCACGAGGCGGCCGCGTCGTCGGGGATCTCGTCGGTCGCCAGCCAGGCCGGCTCGCCCAGTTCGGGCAGGTGCTCGATCGGCGCGGTGGCGTCGGCGCGGACCTGGGCGGTGGTGAGCACCGCGTCCACGCCGGCATCGGCGACCAGGTGCCGCAACCGCCGCAGGGAGCGGGAGTCCAACTGCGGCAGCGGGGCGGGCACGGCGACGACGTTCGCGGCCAGACAGCCGAAAAAGCTTGTGATGAAATCCAATCCGGACGGGTACAGCAGCAGAGCCCGGCGGATGCCGCGATCCTGCAACGCGGCGGCGATCGCCCGCGCCCGGGCAGACACCCCGGCATAGGTGATGTCGTCGATGGGGCCGTCGGCGTCGCCGGTGCGCAAGAAGCGGTACGCGGTCGCGGCGGGCACGGTCTCGCCGCGGGTGAGCAGGATATCGAGGAACGAACGGTAATCGGTCATGCGGTACAACCTTCGGAACTCGACGGTCACGGTTGTCGTGCGCTCGCCGGTCGCCGCCGCGATCGGTCCGCGGCGGCCGACCGGCAGCTCATGGTCGGGGGGTCGCGGCGGCGAGTTTCTCGACGGCGTCGACCGCCGCGGGCACGCCGTTCTCCTTCGCGGCCGTGTGGCCGACCTCTGCCGCTCGCTGCCGCACCTGGGGCGTCAAGACCTGCGCCAACGCGCGATGCAGACGATCGGTGGTGATCGTGCGATACGGGAAGGTCGCTCCGATGCCGAGCGCGGCGATGCGCCAGCCGTAGAAGAATTGATCGCTGTGCACCGGGATCACCACGGCCGGGATCCCCGCTCGCACCACGTCATGGGTGTTGCCGCTGCCGCCGTGGTGCACCACCGCGGCGCACCGCGGCAGGACGCGGTCGTAGTCGAACGAATCGATGATCAGCAGGCTGCGGTCGGCGCTGAACCCTTTCGGGAATCCCTCGCCTTTCACCGTGACGAGTGCCCGTGCGCCCAAGCGCGCGCAGACCGTCGCGATCATCTCGCGGCATTCCACCGGATCCAGCACGGGCATTCCGGTCATGCAGAAATAGATGGGCGGTGACCCTTCGCCCAGCCACGCGTCGAGTTCCGGATCGATGACCGCTTCGCCCCAGGCGTCACGCAGCGGCTGCGGCAGAACGGAAGCGCCCACGATCGTCGCGCGGTCCGGCCAATCGTGCGGCTTGGGCAACAGCATCGGGCTCACCATGTGGACCAGCGGTATCCGCTCCGCACGCAGGCGCCGGAAAGGATTGCGCGGCCTGCCGGGCAGGCCCATGTGACGGCGCAATTGCCGGTCGACCTTGCGATACAGGAACGTATAGGACCATTCGAACAGGCTGTAGCTCGCCCGTGACAGCGTGCGCGACGAGGTCATGTTCTTCGCCATGAACGACGACGGGAACTCATCGGTGCGTTCGAGCGGATAGGGCAGGCAGCCCAGTACCGGCGTCCCGGTCTTCTCGCGGAACTCCATCGCCCACGGCAGCGTCGACGCGCAGGCGACGACGACGTCCGCGGACGTGCAGGCGCGCAGGAGTACCTCGTGCATCGCGACACCGCGCTCACCTTCGATGATCCGCACCGTGTCGAGCATGATGCGCACGAACGGCAGCGTCTTGCCGGAGGCCAGCGCCCGCTTGGCCGCGGTCGTCTCGAGCAGTTCCGCGGCGTCGAAGGGGATCACATGGGGTTCGAAGCCCGCGTTGCGCACGATCTGCGCTTGATTGCGGGTGGCGGTGATGTCCACCTCGTGACCGCGGGCGCGAAATTCCTGCGCCAACGCGAGATATGGTTGATGATCGCCCCGGGTACCTGCGGGCAACAACGCCACACGCATACTATCGACTTCCGCTCGTGCACTGGGCTCGTCCGGCCGAATCCCACGGATCGACCGACATCTGGTTCGTTGTCGGGGTCCGCCTCCCGCGGACGTCCCGCTCGCTCGACAGAGTTCGGAACGGTACTCGGCCCCCCGCCGTTCTCAACGGGCCGATTGCCTGTCTGCAGAATCGAGAGTTGGTCCTTTCGTTCGAACGATGAGCCGACGGACCGCGCGGAACCCGGCATGGTCGGTTCTGCGAAACCGGCGCAGGCCAGTATCCCGGCTCGACCGGTCGTCGTCCAGACTAGGCGCGGACGGGGGTGCGTTCTTCTCAGTGCTGGGAGGTAGCGGCCCTCGAACCCGCGGCCGAGCCGACCGGAAAATAAGGGGCGTCAAGCGGATCCGGTGCGCTACGGTGCCCGGATGCGCGATACCGACGATTACTTCGGCGAGCAGGTCGCGGCCAGCTATGACGAGTCCTCGGCCGCGATGTTCGAGCCGGGCGTCGTCGACCCGGCGGTGACCTTTTTGGCAGAGTCGGCCGAAGATGGCCCGGCCTTGGAATTCGGCATCGGAACGGGGCGGATCGCCTTGCCGCTCGCCGCGCGCGGAGTTCCCGTGCACGGCATCGATACGTCACCCGCGATGCTCGCCCGGTTGCGTGCCAAGGCCGGCGGCGACGAGATCGCCGTGACCGTCGGAGATTTCGCGTCCACGAAGCTGACGTCACGATTCTCGCTGGTCTACCTGGTGTTCAACACGATCATGAACGTGACCACCCAGGCGGGTCAGGTCGCCTGCTTCCGCAACGCGGCGGCCCACCTCCGACCCGGCGGCCGCTTCGTCGTCGAAGTCATGATGCCCGGACTGCGCGGGCTGGCGCCCGGCCGCAACACGGTGCTGTCTCGGGCCGGATCGTCGAAATGGGCCTACGACGAGTACGACATCGCCACGCAGACGATGAGTTCGAACTACCTGGAGGTCGTCGAGGGACGCGGCAGTTACCGATCGATTCCGTTCCGCTACGTGTGGCCCGCGGAATTGGACCTGATGGCCGAGATCGCCGGCCTGCGGCTGGATGCGCGGTGGGACGGGTGGACACGCGAACCGTTCACCAGCGAGAGCCGCGGACACGTCTCCGTCTGGCAGAAGCCCGGCGGCTGAGCCCGGCGCTGCGGGTTGCGTCGTCGTCCGAGGCGAGGTGTCCTCGCCGTTCGTGAGTCGAACGCGCGGAACGCGCTGGGGCGTACCGATCCCGTCACCACACGCGATAAGGCACGGTGGCGGTATAGCCGGTGGTGCGGTCCAGGAGGACGGTCAACCGCAACTGCCAATAGCCGGGGAGGGCAACGCGCACCGGTTGGGAAACGAAATAGTGCGGGCCCAGTTCGACGGGCTCGATCCGTCGGAAGGGAACGTCGATGGGGCCCGAGGTATCGCCGGTACGGGTCAGGCGGCCGGTGACGGCGGAGGCGTCGATCGGGGTTCCGCTCGCGTCGCGCAGGTGGACGGTCAGCTCTTGTTCGCCCGCACCGGCGCCGTCGACGGTGACCTCGGCTCGTGCCCGGCCGAGGTCGGCGGTCACCGTGATCCGCGGGTCGTAGGCGTCCCTGGCCGGTGTCGTGCCCGCGAGGACGCCGGTCACCACCAGAACGGCCGCCAGAAGGACGAATTCGAGGCGCAGCGCCGAGTGCGGAACGCGGCCGCGAACGATTCGCCGCGCGGCGAGCACCACACCGGCCGCGGCGAGCACCAGCGCCGATTTGAGCAGCAGGAGCCGACCCCACGACGTCGTCCACAGTGCCGCGAGCGGGTCGACCGAGCGGAGGCTCTGATAGACGCCGGTCAGCGCGAGCGCGGTGACGGCGGCGATCGCGACGCGGCCGAAGCGCGGGAGCAGGGCGGATCGGTCGGGCCGCCGCCGGACCGCGACGGCCAGCACGACGGCACCCACCCACAACGCCATCGCGAGCACATGGACCGCGGTGGAGAACAACGCGGCGGGTCGGTCTCCCCCTGCCAGGGCGTGGCCCGACGCCGCCGTCGCCACGACGATCACCGCTCCCGCGACGGCGATCACTTTCGGTCGCGACCGACCGGCCGCGAGCGCGGCGCCGGCGACAGCGCGCACCACGGCCGCCACACCCGGCGAGGATGTGAGAGCCTGCGCCCACACCTGTGGATCGGCCCAGCCGTCGGGGCCGGTGAGGCGAGCCGGTGTCATGGCGAGCGCGAGCAGCGAGACGGCGACGACGGTGGCCGACCCGATCCCGGTCAGTTGCGCGACCAGCGCCGTCCTGGTCCCCGCACGCCACACCAGCAACGTCACCCCGGGGACGCCGACCGCGAGCACCACACCGAGATATCCGACGGCGGTGAGCATCCTGGCTACGCCGTCGGCGGTGACCGCGATCGGATCACGAGGTGGATCGCCGAGGGTCAGGTCGGGCGGCACCCGGATACCGAACACACTGGAACCGCTGACCGTGTGACCGTCCGCGGACAGCACCACCCAGCTCAGCAGATACGTCCCAGTGGGCAGCTCGGGCCGCACTCCGACCACGACGGCACGGCCGCCGTCGGCGGCCGACACCGCCTCGGTGTCGACCCGGCGGCCGTCCTTGTCGGAGACAGTGACACCGGCGCCCGCCGCCGTCACCGGTTCGTCGAAACGCACCGTCACCCGCGTCGGAGCGTCCGGGATGGTCGCACCGTACGCGGGGTCGGTGGCGACGAGCACGGCATGCGCCGACGCGACCGCCGACGGAGCCAGTAATACGGCCGCGACCGCGGACAGCCCGGCCAGCAGTACGCGTGCCCGGACGGTCACCGGCTGCGCGCGCCGCGCACGAACGGCGCCGCCGCCAGAGCCAGCGCGCCGAGCGCCGCCACCAGCGCGATCCAATCGACCCATCCACCGGAATCCGAATTCTGCCCCGCTACAGGCGATTGCGCGGACGCCGCCGCGGTGGCGCCGGGCGCCTGGTGCCCGCTGTGGCCGGATTCGGCGCTCAGACGCACCACAGGAGCCGGTTTGTCGGGCGGTGTCCCGTCGGTGCTGCGTTCGATCCAGGAGACCACGGTGCCGTCGCTGTAGGTCTGGATCGCGGGCAGCGCGAGTTCCCGGACATCCGGTAGCGGACCGAGCAGCAGCCGGAATTCCCCGAATTCCCCCGGCCGCACGGCGGACCCGGGTTGCGCGGTGAACGTCACCGACGAGGTCACCGTCGCGCCGTGCCCGTTGTCGATCGGCGCGGGTAGCGTGGTGCGGCGCGTCGACACATTCCATCCGGGTGTCGTGGCGGTGCGTACGACGGCGAGCGGATGGTCCAGAGGCAGGCCGACTTCCAGCTGCACGGTGCCCGCCGTCTCGGATTCCGTGGGAACCCGCAGCGTGACCACGCTGTACCCGCCGGGGGCCGCGTCCGGTGCGCCGGCCGTGACGTGCGCGGCCGCGATTCCCGGTCCGGCGCACAGCCCGGCCAGCACCATCGCGGCCGTGGCGGCGAGACGTCTCACTGCGAACCTCCCTGTCGTTCTCCGAGTTCCCGCGCCGCGGCCGTGATGCGCGCGGCGTCGACGAGCGTGATGGCCCGCCCTTCGTGCGCCACCACGACCGGCCCGGAATGGCCGGAGATCCGGGCGGCGGCGCGGGTCAGCGGTTCCGTGGTGCCCGCCACCGGCAGCGGCGGTGCCAGATGAGCGATGACGGGGTGGTCGTCCGGCGCACCGGCCAGCGTCGTCGCGACCGCCGCGCCGAGGATTTCCGGTACCACGACCGGTCCGGCCTCGTCGCGCAGCAACAGCACCGGAAGCGCGGGTGCCGCGCCGAGCAGCGTTCGAGCGTGGGCGACGGTCGCATCCGACGGGATGGTGCGCGGACTTCCGGCGACCTCGCCCACCACATCGGCCACCGTCGGTCCGGTCACTCGGTCGCGCAGCGCGAAGCCGAAACGGCCGAGCCACTGGTCGTCGAAATATTTGGTGAGATAGGAGCGACCGGAGTCCGGGGCGATGACGACCACCACGTCGTCCGACCGCAGTGTCCGCGCGACACGCAGGGCGGCGGCGATCGCGGTTCCCGACGATCCGCCCAGCAACAGCCCCTCCTCGCGGGCGAGGCGATGCAGCACCTCCAGCGCCTCCGGGTCACCGATCCGCTCGATGTGATCCACGACGGCGGGGTGATACGAGGTGGGCCACTGGTCGTCCTCGGTGTCGGGATGCCGGTAGTGTCCGACGGATTCGACGTACCAGGCACGACCGTCGCCGCCGCCGTAGACGGAGGTCTCCGGGTCGGCGCCGATCACGCGGACCGCGCCCCCGGACACCTCTTTGAGGTACTCGCCCGCGCCGGTGACGGTGCCGCCGGTACCAACGCCCGCGACGTAGTGGGTGATTCGCCCGCCGGTCTGGGCCCAGATCTCCGGACCCGTCGTCCGGTGATGCGCCGCCGGATTCGCGGGATTGTCGTACTGCCCGGCGAACCACGCGCCCGGGATCTCGGCGGCCAGCCGGGTCGCGACCGTGCGCACGTGCTCCGGATGATCGGCCGGCCGCCCGCCCGGGGTCACCCGCACCTGTGCGCCGTAGGCGCGCAGCAGCGCGAGCTTCTCCTGGCTGGTCTTGTCCGGCACCACCACGATCGTGCGGTAGCCGCGTGTCGCGGCGATGGCGGTCAACGCGATGCCGGTGTTGCCGGAGGTCGCCTCCACGACCGTGCCGCCGGGCCGCAGCTTACCGGAGGCCTCGGCGGCGTCGATCATCGACCGCGCGGCGCGATCTTTCACGCTGCCCAGCGGATTGAGGTACTCGAGTTTGACGTATACCGTCGCGGTGATCCCCTCGGTGACCCGGTTCAGCCGGACCAGCGGGGTATTGCCGATCGCGTCGGTGACGGAGTCGAAGACCCCGCTCGTGCGCGGGTGGGTTGCGGTCATGCGACGGCCCTGCCTGTCTCGCCGAGCAGCCGCAGGATCTCGCCCCGCAGCCGCAGATATTCCGGATCATCATGCGTGCGGGGCCGGGCCAGTGCGATCGGCACGTCCCGCACCACCTTCCCGGGCCGGGCGGAGAAGACCACGACCCGGTCCGCCAGCCGCAACGCCTCGTCGACGTCGTGGGTGACCAGCACGGCGGTGAACCCGTCCTCCTGCCACAGCCGGACGATCTCGGTCTGCAGCGTGGCGCGGGTGAGCGCGTCGAGCTTGCCGAGCGGCTCGTCGAGCAGAAACAGCCGCGGCCGGTTCACCAGCGCCCGCGCCAACGCCACCCGCTGCGCCATCCCGCCGGACAGCTGCGCCGGATAGGTGTCCCGGAAACCGTCGAGACCGACCAGTGCGAGGGCTTCGGCCACCCGGGTCCGGTCCTCGGCCAGGGTGCCGCGAGCCTGCGGTCCGAGCGCGACATTCTGCTCCACGGTCCGCCACGGGAACAATGTCGGATCCTGGAACATCAACGCCCGGTGCGGATCCGGGCCCTCGATCGGCGCACCGTCGGCGCGCAGCACGCCCCGCGACGGCCGCTCGAGTCCCGCGAGCAATCGCAACAAAGTCGACTTGCCGCACCCCGACGGCCCGAGCAACGCGACGAACTGCCCCGCTTCGATCCGCAGGGACACGTCGGTGAGCACCCGCAGCCGGCCCAGTTGCTGGGCGCGGGTCGGTTCGGGTGCGGGCCGCCCGAGCAGGCGCTCGACGACGTTGCGCGGGCGTGCGCCCGCCACCGCGAATTGATGTGAGACCGCATCGATCTCGACCGCGCTGCCGCGTGCCGCGCCGCTCACCATCGCACCAGATCCTTCTCCCAGGCCAGCACGCGGTTGCGGACACGGAACAGCAGCAGCATGAGCGTGCGGCACACCACCACCATGATCACGATCGCCGCGTACATCCGCGGATAGGCCGCCCACCCCTTGGTCCACTGGATGTACCAGCCCAGACCGTTCTTCACGCCGAGCAACTCCGCGACGGCCAGCGCGGCCAGCGAAGCGCCCAGACCCATGAACAGTCCGGTGAAGATGCTCGGCAGAGCGCCGGGCACCGCGACCCGCCAGACGAGGAAATGCTTGGACGCCCCGAGGGTCTGCGCGACATCGAAGTAGCCACGCGCGACCCCCGCGATGCCCGCGCGGGTGAGCACCGCCACCGGGAACCACACACCGAACGCGACCATGAAGATGCTGCCGCTGTAAGTGGTGGGGAACAGCACCAGCACCACCGGCAGCAGCGTGCCCGCCGGCACCGGGCCGACGGTCTGCAGCACCGGATTACCCCAGTAGGCAGCGAGTTTCGACCAGCCGAGAGCGATGCCGGTGCTCAGGCCCGCGACCGCGCCGATGACGAACCCGACCGCCAGCAGCAGCAGCGAATGCCACGTGCTCGACGCGAGCAGTCCCGCGTCGCTGTAGAACACCAGCAGCATCTGCTGCGGCGACGCGAAATGCGGTGGTTGCAGCCACCCGGTCTTGGCGGTGGCGAATTCCCAGAACAGCGCCCAGACGCCGAGCGCCGCGATCCACGGTGTCCAGTACCGCAGCCGCAGGGTGGCCGCGCGGTCGCGGTAGGCGTAGGCCGCCCACACCGTGAGCGCCGCCGTCCAGGCGGTGAACAGCACTCCGGCCGCCAGCGGCGCCGCGACGTCCAGTTCGTCCGGGACCGCGAGCGTCACCACCGCGGTCAGAGCCCACACCGCCCAGGCGAGCGCGAAGCCGAGCGTCGGCGGATAACGTGTCACCGCGGTTCCCGGCGGCCGCGTCGCAGAAGAGGCCGAATCGGCCCGGACGGGGGCGGTGTCGGCCGTTGTCGTCATCGCGGCGTCACCAGTTCAGCCCGAGATCCGCGTAGACCTTGCCGGCCAGCGCGTTCGGATCGGTCTTGCGGTCCAGGTAGCCGGTCTTGGCGAATTTGGCGATGCCGGAAGTGATCTCGCTCTCGAGTCGCGCCGCCGACGGGTTGTACCCGTAGGTCTTCAGGATCGCTTCGATGGTCGGCTGATCCGCCGCCACGTACTTGTTGTCGACTTCGATGGCCGCGGTCTGCGGGATGTTCGCGCCCGCCCATCGGCTACCCTCGGCCCACGCGGTCACCAGCGCCCGCGCCACGTCCGGGTCCTCGCGCAGCAGCCGCCCGTTGATGGCGGTCGCGCAGCAGTAGAGCTGCCGGTTGGTGCCCTGGGAGTTGTTGGTCAGTTCGCGAGCCTTGCCCTTCAGTGTGGGCAGCAGCCCGTTGGGGTCGCTGGCCGCGATCGCGGCGATGTCACCGCGCACCAGCGCGTCGGTCAGCTGGTCGGCGGCGAAGACCCGCCAGTCGATGTCCTCGCTCGGGTTGATGCCCGCGTCGAGCAGGTCCAACGAGAAGAACGACATCGCCGAATCGCCGATCGCGCCGACGCCGATCGGCTTGCCCCGCAGCTCGGCGACGGACTTGATCGGGCTGTCGGGGGGCACCACGATGCGCAGGCAGCCCTCGTGCAGCCCGGCGGCGAGTTTGGCGTCGATGCCCTGTTCGATCGGTTTGAGCCAGGAGAAGAAGATGCCCGGCGCCGCGTCGAGTTTGCCCGCGCCCACCGCGTCCTTGATCTCGTCGCCGCCGGTTTTGACGATCTGCACGTTCAATCCGTGCTTCTCGAAGATCTTCTCGTGATGCGCCACGTACAGCGGCGCCTCGCAGACGCCGCCGCCGTAGCCGATCTTCAGGGCGCGGTTCACCCCTCCGGCGCCGGGAGTGCGGCGTGTGGTGAGCCACGCGGCCAGGCCGCCGCCCGCGACCACCGCCGCGGCGATGCCCGCGCCCGCGAACAGCTTGCGCCGCGACAGTGCGGGAGTGTCCGGTTCCGCCGGTGCTGCCAGATCCTCGTCCTCCGGATCTACCTGGGCGGGCGGGTCCGCGGGCGCGGTGAGCGCGTCGTCCGGCTCGCCGCCCTGCTCCGGGGCGTGCTGATCGTCGTTGTCTGCCATGTGCTCGATGCCTTTCCCTGCTGGCCGACGGTTCACCGCGCCCGAGATTCCGGCGGGCAGGGCGCACCGATCAGCCGAAGCGCCGGAGGCTCTCAGGTTCGCAGCAACACCTTCGCGGAGACATATTTCGCGTCAGCGCGATCGAATTCGGCTGCCTTGTCGTCGCAGCGGCGGTGCGGGGAAGCACAGGCGGTGGTGTTCGCAATTCGGGTGGGATGCCATCGATCTCGCGCGTTGTCCCGCTTCGGAGGTCCGGTTCACCGACGCGACCGACCAGTGTCGTCTTGCCCGGCACCGTCGCCGACGGCGGGATCGCGTGGATTGTTCGGCTGGCCGGAGCCGCTTCGGCCGATGGCGTTGCCGCTCGAAAAGTGAAATGCAGCGTGCGAATGTCGATTGCGCACATCGGTCACCGATAGCCCGCCACCGCGTCTTTCTCCGGTCGCGCTCGTCCTGGCAGGGCGGTTTGCCACTGCGCCGGGTGCGCGGGCAATATGTGGAGGCTCGACGGTTGCCGCAATAGCTGTTCGCCGCGAACCGTCCTGCGCCGCGAGGGGGACCCCGGTGTTCCGGGGGCGGAACCGATCTGTTATTTACTGGCTACGATTGTTTTTTCGACTGCACGCGCTCGGTAACCGTGAAGGGATTATCTGTATGGCACGCAAGGTCGTCGTGACACTGGTCGATGACTACGACGGCAAGTCTCAGGCCGAGGAAACCGTGTCTTTCGCCGTGGACGGCGTGGCCTACGAGATGGACTTGTCGACGGAGAATGCCGGTCAGTTACGCGGATTCTTCGAACAATGGGTTCCGTATGCCCGCAAGGTCGGCCGTGCGCGGCGCGGCCGCGGCGGTGTCATGCGGTCGGCGAACGACCGGGAACAAGCCACGGTGATCCGGGAGTGGGCGCGCAAGAACGGCATCGACGTCTCGGCGCGTGGACGTATCTCCGCCGAGGTGGTCGAGGCGTACAAGAAGGCGAACGGGTAGCTCCGGGACAGTTCGTCTCGGTTCGTGGCCGTCCTCGCGTCTGCGGGGACGGCCACGGCATTCTTACCGCGCCGCGCCGCGATAACAGCGCTCGACGGGGGTAAACGATCGGTATGACGGTCACGATAGGCGCTCCGAAGCAGGACCTGCCCCGCCCGCGCGGCGAGCTGTCGGAGGCGGTGGTGAAACTGCTGGGCAGCCGATCAGGTGGTTCGGTGCCGGTGCCGGTGCCGGTGCCGGGCTCGGTGGACCCGTACGGCGAAGACCTGCATCTGGCGCTGCACACCTGCTACGAACTGCACTATCACGGTTTCGCGGCCGTCGACGCGGGATGGGAATGGGACCCGGGTCTGCTTGGGCTGCGCGCCGCGCTGGAACAGCGATTCCTGCGCGCGCTGCGCGAGGACGTGCCCGGTGGCGACGATCTCGACGCGGAGCTGGAACGGTTGCTGGTGACGCCCGCCGACCCGGAGGGGCTGAGCCGTTTCCTGCGCGACGAGAGCGAATGGTGGCAGATGCGCGAATACTTCGTGCACCGTTCGATCTATCACCACAAAGAGGCCGACCCCTACGCCTGGGTGATTCCCCGGCTGCGCGGCCAAGCCAAGGCGTCGCTGGTGGCGGTCGAGTTCGACGAGTTCGGAGGAGGGCGCGGCGAGCGCGTGCACGCGCAGCTGTATGCCGATCTGCTGGCAGGCGCCGGGCTCAACCCGGACTATCTGCACTATCTGGATGTGGTGCCCGCGCCGATGCTCGCGCTGATGAACATGATGTCGCTGTTCGGGCTGCACCGGTCGTGGCGGGGCGCGCTGGTGGGGCATTTCGCCACGGTGGAGATCACCTCGCCGCCGGGCGCGCGGCGCCTGGTGGAGGCGCTGGAACGTTTGGCCGCCGACCCCGCGTGCCTGCTGTTCTACCGCGAGCACGTCGAAGCCGACGCGGTGCACGAGCAGGTCATGCGCACCGGCGTGATCGGCGATCTGCTCCGGCGGGAGCCCGAGCTGACCGAGTCGGTGGTATTCGGTATCCAGGTGACGAACCTGCTCGAGGACCGATTCGCCGATCATGTGCTCGACGCCTGGCGCGCGGGCCGCAGCTCGTTGCGGGAAACCGGCAGCGGGACGGTCAGCGGGGGTGATTGAGTACCGCTGGGCGGGCTATCCGGCGAATGTGATGTTGATTCGACCCCCCGGTGTCTATCCGCCGCAGCTGGACACCTGGCTGCTCGTCCGCGCTCTGTCCGAGGCGGGTGTTCCGAGCGGCGGGCACGCGGTGGACGTGTGTACCGGCACCGGCGCCTTGGCCGTCGCCGCCGCGTACGCGGGAGCCTCGAAGGTGACGGCGGTGGACGTGTCCAGGGCCGCGGTGGTGTCCGCCTGGCTGAACTGCCGGATGCGCGGTATCGAGGCCGAGGTGCTGCGCGGCGATTTCACCGCGGTCCTCGGGGGGCGCAGTTTCGACCTGGTGCTGGCCAACCCGCCGTATGTCCCGGCCCCCGTGGGGGCCCACACGCGCGGCATCGCTCGCGCGTGGAACGCGGGTTCCGGGGGCAGGGCGGTCCTCGACCAGTTGTGCGTGGCGCTGCCCGCCCTGCTGAAACCGCGTGGTGTCGCGTTGATCGTGCATTCGGCGCTGTCGGATCCGGATACGACGCTGGCCCAGCTACGCGAGCGAGAATTGAAGGCCGCTGTCGTGGCCAGGGCGACCGTGCCGTTCGGGCCGGTGCTGCGCCGCCGCGCGGACTGGCTGGAATCGGCCGGGCTGATCGGACCCGGCCAGCGTATGGAAGATCTGGTGGTGATCCGTGCCGACCGAATCCGGCAATGAGCAGTGGCGGCGAGTGACGCTCACCGCCGACGGCCCCGCGTTGATCGAGGGCCCGGTCGAGTTCGTCACCGCGGACGGCCGGACGGTGCGCTCCGACCGGTTCCTGGTGGCCTTGTGCCTGTGTAAGCGCTCGAAGAACTACCCGTTCTGCGACACCAGCCACCGTAAGCATCGCCGTTCGTCGTGACCGCGGGTCACTTCGGCGAACGGTCCGAGCGCAGGTCGCGCACGGTGTCGAGCAGCGCCTCGGCCGCGCAGGCGGTGGTCTGCTCGAGCACGTCCTCCGGTTCCCCGTCGAACTGATGGTGCCATGCGCGCACGTCGTGCTCGGTGGCGATCGCGAACCACACCGAGCCCGGCGGCTGTCCGTCCTGCGGGTCGGGACCGCCCGCGCCCGTGACGGCAACGGCGACAACTGCATTCAGCAGGCTCCGGACACCGGTGGCCATCGCTTCGGCCGCGGGACGTGACACGACCGGCACGTCGGGCACCCCGAGAACCGTTCGCTTGACCTCCGAGCTGTAGGCGACGAGGCCGCCGCGAAACCAGGTGGAAGAGTCGGGCGCGGCGCCGAACGTGGCGCACAGCCTGCCCGCGGTGAGCGATTCGGCGACCGCGACGGTGGTTTCCGAGCGCTGCGCCAATTCGGCCAGCTCGTGTGCGTAGTCATCGGCGTGGGGCATCTTCGTCCTTCCTGTGCTGTCCGCGGCTCACCATACGACCCGCTGAGGGTCCGGCCGCGCGGCGGACGTCGCGGTTTCGGGGGCGCGGCGCCGGGAATGTCGGCAGAGAACCGGCCCCGACGCAAGGAGAAAGCGATGACCACCGACGCGATCGTGCTGCTTCGTGACGACCACAAGGCGATCCGAAAACTCTTCCGGGAGTTCGAGAAAGCAGGCGACGACGCCATCCGGACCAAGGCGAACGTGGTGAACAAGATCATTGCGGCGCTCACCGTGCACACCTATCTCGAGAACGAGTGCATGTACCCCGAGGTGCGCAAGCTCGTCCCCGAGCTCGAGGACGACATCCTGGAGTCCTACGAGGAGCACCACGTCGCCGACGTGCTGGTCAGCGAGCTGGCGACGATGAAGCCCGACGACGAGCACTTCACCGCCAAGACCACCGTGCTGATCGAGAACGTCGACCACCATATCGATGAGGAGGAGAACGAGTGGTTCCCGAAGGTGCGGGAACGCCTGGGACGTAAGCAGCTCCAAGAGATCGGGGCGCGGCTGCAAGAGCTCAGGAAGAAGGCGCCGACCTCGCCCGCGCAGCCGTCGGCTTTGAAGAAGGCCGTCGACGCCGTGCTGGCCTGATCCGGTCGGGGGGGGGGGGCGCCCCCGGCGGGGGGGGGGGGGGGGGGGGGGGGGGGGGGGGGCCGGGGGGGGGGGGGGGGCCCCCCCCCCGCTACGGCACCGCCCGCTGCGCCGAGGGCCAGGGCGGTGGGTACGCCGATCTTTGCCGCCTTGCGGCCGGTTCGGAAGTCGCGGATCTCCCAGCCGCGGTTCTTGGCGACCTCGCGTAGATCCGAGTCCGGGTTGATCGCGACGGCGGTGCCGACCAGCGAGAGCATCGGCACATCGTTGTGGCTGTCGGAGTACGCGGTGCACCGCTTGAGGTTCAGGCCCTCGCGGATCGCCAGGGTGCGCACCGCATGCGCTTTGCCGAGTCCGTGCAGGATGTCGCCAACCAGGCGGCCGGTGAACTTCCCGTCGACACTCTCGGCCACGGTGCCCAGCGCTCCGGTGAGCCCGAGCCGCTTCGCGATCACCTGCGCCAGCTCCACCGGGGTCGCGGTCACCAGCCACACCTGCTGGCCCGCGTCCAGGTGCATCTGCGCGAGCGCGCGGGTGCCGGGCCAGATCTTGTCGGCGATGATCTCGTCGTAGATCTCCTCGCCCAGCGCGGCCAGTTCGGCGGTCGAGCGCCCGGCGATGAACGCCAGCGCCTTCTCCTTGCCGCTGGCCATGTCGGTGCTGCTCTCCTTGCCGGTGACCCGGAACTTCACCTGTTTCCAGGCGACATCCACCAGATCGGAGGTCTTGAAGTACTTGCGCGCCGCCAGACCGCGGGCGAAATGCACGATCGAGGCGCCCTGCACCATCGTGTTGTCGACGTCGAAGAACGCCGCCGCGGTCAGGTCGCGCGGCGCCTCGGGACCAGCGGCCTCCACCTCGCCCGCGGCGAGCTCGGCGTCGTGCAGGGTCAGCGCCGCGTCCGCGCTCGCCTCACCGGCCAGATTGGCCCGCAATTCCTCTTCAGTCGGGCCGAAGGGGCTGCGCGAGATGCGGGCGAGCTGGTCCTGCAGACCTTGGCCCATCTGGCTCAGATTCCACCGCGCCGGAAACTCACCGAATCGTCCCGCGATGAATCCGGCCCTCGCCACCTTCGATCGTTCCGGCACCAGTACCTCCGCCCGTCGCGCGAACCATGTCAACAGTAGCCGGATCGGCCGACAGTCACGGCAGAAGGCGGCGCGCGACACAATCGCGTGGCGCGCACCGAGCCCGCATGGCGTTCCGGCCGCTGATTGAATTCCGGTCATGACCAATCACACACATTCGGTGACATTGCTGACTCGCGCGGGCTGTGGACTGTGTGCGACGGCACTGGAACAGCTGCGCGTGATCTGCGCCGAATTCGGTTTCGAACCGGCGACCGTCGACGTCGACGAAGCCGCCGCTACCGACCCTGGCCTGCGCGCGGAGTACGGCGACCGGCTTCCCGTCGTCCTGCTCGACGGCCGCGAACACAGCTATTTCGATGTCGACGAGACTCGATTGCGGGCCGACCTGGAGCGCTGAGCGCGCCGTTTTCCGTCCGATTCGGCCACTGTGCTGGTCGCGGCGGAAAATGAGGCCAATTTCACCGACTTTGTGCAGGGCTTCACAAGCAGTTACGGTGGTGGCAACGCGACCCGCATGCCGAGGCTGCGGAGCCGCCCCGAAATCCGAAACTTCGACACCATGGCACCGGACCGCCCCCGGGTCAGAAGGGTCGAGCGACGAACCGGAGCCCGAGGCCCGGGACGAGGAGCCGACGACGTGACAGAGCAGCATGAGGCGCCAGGCGGCGTCTCCGGCAGGGCTCTGCAGAAGGACATCCCGCAGGCCACCGTCGCGCGGCTGGCTACCTATCTTCGGGTCCTCGCCATGTTGGCCGACGACGGTGTTGCCATCGTATCGAGTGAGGAACTGGCTGTCGCGGCGGGTGTCAATTCGGCCAAATTGCGCAAGGATCTATCCTTCCTCGGCCCCAACGGCGTTCGCGGCGTCGGCTACGACGTGGCCAAGCTCCGCTCCCGGATCGAGGATGTGCTCGGTCTGTCGCAGGGCCACCGTGTCGTGCTGGTCGGCGCGGGAAACCTGGGCCGGGCACTGGTGGGCTACGGCGGGTTTCAGCGGCGCGGTTTCACCGTGGTCGGCATTCTCGACAGCGACCCCGCGGTGATCGGCATGCCGGTCGCCGGACTGGTGGTGCGCGACGTCGCGGAGCTGGCCGCGGCGGTCGCCGAGCTGGAGCCGACCATCGCGGTGATCACCGTTCCCGACGACGCGGCCCAGGACGTGTGCGATCGGCTCGTCGCGTTCGGACTGCAGTCGATTCTGAGTTTCGCCCCCTGCGAGCTGGTCGCACCGGCCACGGTCGAGGTCCGTCGCGTCGACCTGGCCGTCGAGATGCAGATGCTGTCGTTCGAACGGGTGCGCAACGCGGAGCAGGCTCCGCTGCCGGTCGCGCACGCCGGGTCGGGTCGCATCGCGCACCGCCTGCCGACTTCGCATCCGGCACTCCAGCACTCGGCAACCCCGCATACGGCAACCTCGCATACGGCAACGGAGCCAAGCAGCAAGGGATCGGTGGTCACACCATGAGTGAGCGCAGCGAGCGAATCATGCAGTTCAGCACGGCGGAGGATTCCGTTCGTGCCGGGACGGTGACGGCATGAGCGTTCTCCTCGTCGGCATCTCGCACCGCAGCGCGCCGGTTCCCGTGCTGGAGAAGGTGGCCGTCACCGACACCGACCGGCCGAAGCTGATCGACCGCCTGATCTCCTCGAGTCATGTGTCCGAGGCGATGATCGTCTCCACTTGCAACCGGGTCGAGGTCTACGCGGTGGTCGACGCCTTCCACGGCGGTCTCGCCGAGATCGGCGATCTGCTGACCAAGCACTCCGGCCTGCCGATGCCGGATCTGACCAAGCACGCCTACGTCCGCTACTCCGAGGCCGCCGCCGAGCATCTGTTCGCGGTCGCCAGTGGCCTGGACTCGATGGTGGTCGGCGAGCAGCAGGTGCTCAGCCAGATTCGCGGGGCCTACGCCTCCGCCGACGCGCAGCGCGCGGTCGGGCGGACCCTGCACGAGCTGGCGCAGCACGCGCTGCGGGTCGGCAAGCGGGTGCACGCCGAAACCGGCATCGACCGCGCGGGCGCGTCGGTGGTGTCGGTCGCGCTCGATCGCGCGCAGCAGGTGCTCGGCCCCCTGGCCGGCCGGACCGCCGCGGTGGTCGGAGCGGGGGCCATGGGCGGTCTCGCGGTCGCGCATCTCTCCCGAGCCGGGATCGGCCGGATCATCGTGGTGAACCGCACCATCGCGCGGGCGCGCAGGCTCGCCGAGACCGCGCGGACGCACGGCGTCGAGGCCGAGGCCATGGAGCTGTCGCGGCTCACCGAGGCGATGTCCGCGACCGACGTGGTGGTCACCTGTACCGGCGCGGTCGGCGCGGTCGTGACGCTCGCCGACACCCACCGCGCGCTCACCGACCGCGAGCGCGGCGAGGAATTCGCCACGGTGGACCGGCCGTTGGTGTTCTGCGATCTCGGCTTGCCGCGCGATGTGGAGCACGCCGTGGCCGGACTGCCCGGCGTCACACTCATCGACATCGAGACCTTGCAGCGCGATCCGGCTGCGGGCGCCGCCGCCGACGACACGGCAGCCGCCCGATCGATCGTCGCCGACGAGCTCGCGAAGTATCTCGCCGGACAGCGGATGGCCGAGGTCACCCCGACGGTGGCGGCGCTGCGCCAGCGTGCGGCGGAGGTGGTCGAGGCCGAACTGCTGCGTCTGGATTCGCGGCTGCCCGGCCTCGCCGACCCGGAACGCGACGAGGTAGCGCGCACGGTGCGCCGGGTGGTCGACAAGCTGCTGCACGCGCCGACGGTGCGGGTCAAGCAGCTCGCCTCCACGCCGGGCGGCGACAGCTACGCCGAGGCGTTGCGCGAATTGTTCGAACTGAAGCCGGGCGCGGCCCAGGCGGTCGCCGCGCCGATGGAGATCACCGCGCTCGCGGACGACCGCGCCGAGATCACATTGGCCGACGGGGAGATCGCGCTGGCCGACGACTTCACCGCGGGCCATCGCGGCGAGGAACAGGGGCAGACGGCATGACCATGGTTCACCGAGAAGGCAACGCCACCGCGGAAGGCACTCGTGCCCCGTGGCGGATCGGCACCCGCGGGAGCCTGCTCGCGCTGACCCAGGCGGGCACGGTGCGCGACGCGCTGATCGCGGCCGGTCAGCCCGCCGAGCTGGTCGTCATCAAGACCGCCGGTGACCTGTCGTCGGACCCGGTGCAGAAGATCGGCGTCGGCGTGTTCACCTCCGCGCTACGCGACGAGTTGGCGGCGGGCGCGATCGACATCGCCGTGCACTCCTACAAGGATTTGCCGACCGCGCAGGACCCGCGCTTCACCATCGCCGCCATCCCGCCCAGGGAGGACCCGCGTGACGCGCTGGTCGCGCGCGACGGACTGGTCCTCGGCGAGCTGCCCGCGGGCGCGAAGGTCGGCACCTCCGCGCCGCGTCGCGCCGCTCAGTTGCGGGCGCTCGGGCTGGGCCTGGACATCGTCCCGCTGCGCGGCAACCTGGACACCCGGCTGCGCAAGGTCCGGGAGGGCGAGTTGGACGCCGTGGTGGTGGCCAGAGCCGGACTGGCTCGCATCGATCGGCTGGACGCGGTCACCGAGTCGCTGGAGCCGGTGCAGATGCTCTCCGCTCCCGCGCAGGGCGCGCTCGCGGTCGAATGCCGCAGCGATCACACCGCGCTGGTGGAGATCCTTTCCGGCCTCGACGACGCGGCCACCCGCGCGTCGGTCGTCGCCGAGCGGTCGCTGCTGGCCGAACTCGAGGCGGGCTGCACCGCACCGATCGGTGCGCTCGCCGAGGTGGTCGAATCGCTCGACGACGAAGGGCGGATCGTGGACGAGCTGTCGCTGCGCGCGTGCGCGGCGGCCGTCGACGGATCCGACGTGCTGCGCGCATCGGTGGTCGGCGCCCCGGACGACGCCGCCGAGCTCGGCCGCGCACTTGCCCGCGAGTTGCTCGACATGGGTGCGCGCGAGTTGCTCGCCACCGAACCGGACGACGGTTCCCCCACCCGGGCGGTGAGTTCGCCCGCCACAGACTTGCCCAACCCCAGCCCAATGGAGAACAGCCGATGAGCGGAAGCATAGGCACCGTGCCTTCGGGTATGCCGGAGCCGAGCGCAAGCGAGGTGCAGGCATGAGCCGAGCCACGAAGAAGCACCCCGGTCGCATCCTTTTCGTCGGATCGGGTCCGGGTGACCCGGCGCTGCTCACGGTGCGGGCCCGTGAGGTCATCGGGCGGGCGACGCTGGCGTTCACCGACCCGGATGTCGACAAGGGTGTGCTCGCCCTGATCGGCACCTCGGTCGAGCCGGGGCCCGACGGCGAACGTCCCGTCGACGTGCGGCCCGCGCTCGGCGAGCCGGCCGAGGTGGCCAAGACGCTCATCGCCGAAGCGCGTGCCGGGCACGACGTGGTGCGCGTAGTCGCGGGCGACCCGCTGACCACCGATTCGGTGATCGCCGAGGTCAACGCCGTCACCCGCTCGCACATGGTCTTCGAGGTGCTGCCCGGCCTGCCCAACGGTTCCGCGGTGCCCAGCTACGCCGGCATCGCGCTCGGTTCCGGGCACACCGAGGCGGACGTGCGCGGCGAGGTCGACTGGGCCGCGCTCGCGGCCGCGCCCGGCCCGCTGGTCCTGCACTCGACCTCGGGTCATCTCGCGGAGACCGCGAGCGCCCTGGTCGAGCACGGCATGGCGCCGCAGACCCCGGTCGCGGTGACGGTACGGGGCACCACCCGTCAGCAGCGCACCATCGAGGCCACTCTGGCCACGCTGAACAGCGCCGCCTCCGAACTGGTCGGCCCGCTGGTGGTGACCATCGGCAAGGTGGTCGCGCAGCGCTCGAAGATGTCCTGGTGGGAGTCGCGCGCGCTGTACGGCTGGACCGTGCTGGTGCCGCGCACCAAGGACCAGGCCGCGGAGATGAGCGAACGGCTCGTCACGCACGGCGCCATCCCGATGGAGGTGCCGACCATCGCGGTCGAGCCGCCGCGCAGCCCCGCCCAGATGGAGCGCGCGGTCAAGGGTTTGGTCGACGGTCGCTACCAGTGGGTGGTGTTCACCTCCACCAACGCGGTCCGCGCGGTGTGGGAGAAGTTCGCCGAATTCGGTCTGGACGCGCGGGCGTTCTCCGGTGTGAAGATCGCCTGCGTGGGGGAGGCCACCGCCGACAAGGTGCGGTCGTTCGGCATCAACCCCGAGCTGGTGCCCAGCGGCGAGCAGTCCTCCGAGGGCCTGCTGGCCGACTTCCCGCCTTACGACGACGTGTTCGACCCGGTGAACCGGGTGCTGCTGCCGCGCGCCGACATCGCCACCGAGACGCTGGCCGAGGGCTTGCGCGATCGCGGCTGGGAGATCGACGACGTCACGGCCTACCGCACGGTGCGCGCTTCGCCGCCGCCCGCGGAGACCCGCGAGATGATCAAGACCGGCGGTTTCGACGCGGTCCTGTTCACCTCGTCCTCCACGGTGCGCAACCTGGTCGGCATCGCGGGCAAGCCGCACGCCCGCACCATCGTGGCCTGCATCGGCCCCAAGACCGCCGAAACCGCCATCGAATTCGGCTTGCGCGTTGACGTGCAGCCCGATGTGGCCCAGGTCGGTCCCCTGGTCGAAGCGCTGGCCGAGCACGCGGCCCGGCTGCGCGCCGAAGGACTCCTGCCGCCGCCGCGCAAGAAGAGCCGCCGCAGTAGGTAGTTTTGCTGTGTCGGTCTTTCCAGCGCCTGCGGCGCTGGGTGTTCGCGGCCCGGTCTCGCTTCGCTCGAAAGACGTGGTTGCGGTGCGCTGGGCGCGCCAGGGGTGATTCGCGGTCGCGAAGGCTCGCTTATGCGACTTCGCGACCGCGACCCGAACCAGCGATCGGATCTCAGTACCGTCTGCGCATCAAGGTGCGGACCATGGAGCAGGTGGCGTCGGAGGGTGGGCGGATGCCGATTACCTCGGCGGTGTGCCTGATTCGCTTGTTCGTGGCGTAACTCGGTGCGTAGACGCCGGAGTCGAGCAGTGCGATCGCCAGGCGCATCGCCTTGAGCCGCCGGTTGTGCAGGACGTACCACGCCTTGGGGCGGCCCGGAGGCAGCGGGCGCTTCTGCAAAGGGGTGTAGGGGCGATCGATGAGAACGGTTTGTGGTGTGCGCATTGGCATCCCTCCCGTGGCGATCGGGGGCGGGCGAGCCCCCTCGAACGTACCTTCGATTGTACCCGGGGGGACCGACAAACTTGGCTGGCCAGAAGGGTTTTCGAGCGTCCAGTGGCTCACAGATCGTGCAACAGTCGCATCGACTGCGGATGGCCGAGCGCGGCCGCGCGTTCCAGCCACTGCCTGGCTTCCCGCTGCGCCGGCGTGCGGCCGGTCGCGATGGCGGCGGCGGTCCGCAGCACCTCGGGGTCGGCGAAATCGCCTGCGAGGTAGGGGGTGTTGGCGGCGCGCAGCAATAGGGCGAGGTGGAACATCGAGTCCGGGTCGCCCGCTTCGGCGCCCTTGCGCAACCACCGCTCACCCTCGATCGGCTCGCCGCGGTCCAGATGCAAGGCGCCGAGCACTGCCATCGCATCGGTCCTTCCCCGCCGCGCGGCCTCGGTGAGCAGGTCGATCGCGCGGTCGAATTCGCCGCGGCGCGCCAAGCGCAAGCCGAGACTGCGCATGGCCGTGGGGTTTCCGGCGCGGACAGCTCGTTCGTACCACTGCTCGGCCTCTTCGTCGCGTCCACGCCGGTTGGCGATGACGCCCATATTGCAGAGGGCTTCCGGCAACCCGCGCTCGGCGGCCGGCCGCAACCAGCGCTCCGCCTCATCGATATTCCCGCGCTCGGTGTGCAGCAGGCCCAGCTGTATCCCCGCCGCTTCGTTGCCGCGGCCGGCGGCGGTCTCCAGCCAGTGGATCCCCTCGCCGATCCGCCCGTCGGCTCCCAGCAGCGCGCCGAGCATGCCCATCGCCGGCGCGCTGCCACCCGCGGCGGCCCGGCGCAGCCAGCGTTCGGCGCCCGCCGCGTCGCCCGCGTGCCACAGCGCTTCGGCGCGCCGTTGCATGGCGACCAACTCGACCTCGCTCGGCGGCTCGGTCATCTCAACAGCCCGTCTCGCGGAACACCACGCCGTCCATCATCGCGCCTGTTCCATCGGGACGCGGTACCCGTTCGCGTGCGCGTAAGCGGTCAGCTGCGCGTCGTAGTTGCGGAGGCTGTCCAGCAGCCAGGTGTGTCCGGTGTCCTTGACGACCACGATCGGCCCCCGGCTGCCCGGCGGAAGCGTGGGTACCGAGCCGTCGAGGTACCAGGACGTGGTCGACCACGGGAAGATGAAGGCCCAGCCGATGTCGGCGACCCGCTGCGGCGGCCCGAGCTGTAAGGGGTCGGCCGGGGTGGCATGCCGTGCGCTGTGCTGGGCGAGCAGATGCCGTGCGCTGTTGCGGGCCACGCGCACGTCCAGCGGCCCCGAAGCGGTGTCCGGAAACCGGAGGCTGGTCTCCGCCCCTGCGCACAGTCGTCGGCCCGCCGCCTCCGTCACCTGACACGGCCTGCTCTGCAGGCGGAGGAAGACGCAGCGGGCGGTGTCGGAGAAGCGCAACTGGACGATGGCGTCCTCGGTGCCGCCGGCCAGGTGCGTCCCCCGGCTGCGTATCCACTCGGGCTCGTCGGGCCGGATGCCGAGCATCCGGAAGGCGACGTGCGCGCCCGGCATCACCTCGGGCGCGGCCGATTGTCGTGCGACGAACTCCACGGCGAAGTTCTGCCCGGTGGCGTCGGTGGCACGCCAGACCCGCAGCATGAACGCGGGCGGAGGCAGACCGTCGGTGAGCACGGGCCACCAGTCGGCCAGCAACACCGCCGCCCACGACTCGAAGTCGGCGGCTCTGGCCAGCGAGATGTCGATGTGCGGATCGGTCATGCTTGTCCCCCAGCGGGTCTCGCCTAGTCGGAGTATGCGCCTTCGTCAGGGGGGTAATGTGTGATTTCGCACACTGTTATCACTCGGATGGCATGAGTGATCGCCGGGTAACGCGCGGCAGCTGTCCCAGAGGGTCGGGCCCGGCGTCGCGGAGCGGGCCACGGGCGCTCGCGACAGCGGATCGCGCCGGGCGTATCGTGCGATTCATGACCGGAATGGACCGCCCACGGCGGTTGCGCCGTACTCCCGCTCTGCGCCGTCTCGTGGCCGAAACCACGCTCGAACCACGGCAATTGGTGCTGCCGATGTTCGTGGCCGACGGCTTGGCGGAGCCGCGTCCGATCGGCTCCATGCCGGGCGTGGTGCAGCATTCGCTCGACTCGCTGCGCAAGGCGGCGGTCGAGGCGGTCGCGGCGGGTGTCGGCGGCATCATGCTGTTCGGCGTGCCGCGTCCGGAGGACAAGGACGCGGTAGGCAGCGCGGCCAGCGATCCGCGCGGCATCCTCAACCGCGGCCTGCGCGCCCTCGCCGACGAGGTGGGCGACTCGACCGTGGTCATGGCCGACACCTGCCTGGACGAGTTCACCGATCACGGGCACTGCGGTGTGCTCGCGGCCGACGGCGCGGTCGACAACGACGCGACGCTGGACCGCTACGTCGAGATGGCGCTCGCCCAGGCCGAGGCGGGCGCCGACCTGCTCGGCACCAGCGGCATGATGGACGGCCAGGTAGGCGCGATCCGGCGCGGTCTGGACGCGGCCGGGCGCATCGATACCGGCATCCTGGCCTACTCCGCCAAATACGCTTCGGCGTTCTACGGACCGTTCCGGGAAGCGGTCGCTTCCTCGCTGGAAGGCGACCGGCGCACCTATCAGCAGAACCCGGCAAATCGGCGCGAGGCGATCCGCGAGCTCGAACTGGACCTGGCCGAGGGCGCGGACATCGTCATGGTCAAGCCGGCCATGTCGTATCTGGACATTCTCCGCGAGGTCGCCGATCACTCGACGGTCCCGGTCGCCGCCTACCAGATCTCCGGCGAGTACGCGATGATCACCGCCGCCGCCGAGCGCGGCTGGATCGACCGCCGCGGCGCCGTCCTCGAGTCGCTGCTGAGCATTCGCCGGGCCGGCGCGGACTTCGTGCTCACCTACTGGGCGACCGAGGCCGCGAACTGGCTGTCGTGACGAATATGGCGGGACCGTTCGCCGCGGGCTCGGCCCGGCCCCCGATGCCGGAGGATGTCGGTACCGCGCGGCAGCTGTGGTGGGGTGTCGTCGGATTCGGCGTGGTGCAGTTGATCGCCTCGATCGTCGCTGCCCTGGATCAGCGGCGCACGTTCGCCGAGCAGGTCTTCGAGCAGGCCAGGACGCAAGATCCGCAGGTCACGATGGCAAGCGCCGAGCTGATGGTGTCGCTGGTCTACGTAGTCGTGGTGCTGATCGGGCTCGGTCTGTCCGCGCTCGCTCTGGTGATCGTGCACCAGTTCGGGCGTGGCAAACCGTGGGCGCGCACCGTGCTGACGGTCCTCGGCGCTTGGTCCGTGGTGATCGGCGTCGGCGCGTTGCTGGCAATCGACGCGGTGACCGGGACGGCCTCGCTCGTCGCGGGCGGTGCTTCCATCGTGCAGGGCGTGCTCGCGGTCGGCGCCATCTATCTGTCCCACCGACCCGAAGCCACCGCTTACTTCCAGCCGGGCAGGCGTTGAGGCTCTGAATGGAACAGGTTTCCAATTTGTCCGAGACAGTCCGGCATGTATGGTGAGGGTTGTCACAGTGGACGTGGAAACCGGTAGTCGTCTGCCGTTCGTTGGCGCTTATTACGCGCGCGAACTCGGCAAATGGCTCCGGAGGATCGGAGGCATCGATGCGAGTGGTGATCCAGCAGCCGCACAGCATTCGGCGGGATCTGGCCGTCTTGAGTCTGCTGATTCTGTTCGCCGTGCTGACCGTCGCCGTGCTGTTGCTGCCCGGCTTGAGTCGCTGATTCCGCTCTCCGCCTTGGTCCACGCTGCCGCGGGGGCTCCGGCGTGACCGCCGAAGCCGTCTTGTTCACCGAGCCGGGCGCCCGCTGGCGCGCCGTAGCCTACGGGCCGATCCTGTGCTTGGCCGTTCTCGTCCTGGAACTCGTCACCGGTGGTGACGTGCACTGGTTCGCCCTGCTGTTCTGTGCCGCGCTGATCGCCGGTTTCGTCGCACTGCAAGTGGTCGCGGGCAAACGGCACGTCGGCGTCGAACTCACCGCGGAGACGCTGCGTTCGGGCACCGAGTCGGTCCCGCTGAGCTCGATCGCGGAGGTCATGCCGGAACGGGACGAGAACTCCTGGGACGACGAAGAGTGGGAGTCGGCCAGGGCGCTCGGTGAGCTGAGCGGCGTGCCGCGCCGCCGTACCGGCATCGGCCTGCGGCTGGCCGACGGCAGCCTGGTGCAGGCCTGGGCCAGAGACCACAAGGCGCTGCGCGCGGCGTTGACCGAGGCCGTTCAACGCAGTTCGGACGGAGTGGACCGATGAGGCGCTGGCTGGTCGCGGTGCTGGTGGAAGTGGATCTGTTCGTGCTCGCGCTGATCGGGGCGGCGTTGAGCGCACGCGCGGGCATGCGCACCACCGATTTCCCGCCGTCCGGCGACGCCCCGGGTTTCACCGCGATCCGCTATGCCGCGCCTTGGTGGCTACTGGCCACGCTGCTCGTCGCGGTGGCCGGTGTGCTCGCCATCGACGCCGCGGCCCGGCTCGCGCGTGGACTGCGTGGCGCCGGAGCCGTGCGCTGATCGACGCGAATTCGTCTGCGATCGTTTCATGCCGCGCGCAGCGGGAACGCCGATCACATGAAACCAACTGTCCAGCGAACACTTTTCGGTGCGGTGGCGGCCGGTGTGATCGGCGCGGCCGCAGCCGTACCAGCCACCGCGTCCGCCGAAACCGTTCCGCAAGAGCCTGTTCCGGTGACACCCGCCTTCGCGGCCACGCCGCCGGCACCGCTGCTGCACGCGCTGCCGACGCCGTTGGCGTGCCTGGTGACGACCGGCTTCGCCGCGTTCTGTCTGGGCATCACGTAGCCACGGATTGCCTGCTAACCGCTGCGGACCGCGCGCAGGCGGGTTACCGTGCTACCGCCCCCGGTTCGGCGCCCGACGCCCGCCGACCGTGCGCTTTGGTTGGAATGGCCCTGGGGCCTTTAGTATTTCGGCCGTATCTGGTACGTGCGTCGATGAAGGAAAGTGTTCGATGAACCGGTTCGCCGTGAAGATTTGTGCCGCGTTTGCCGTGGCCGCCGCCCTCGGACTCGGGGCCGCGCCCGCAGGCGCGACCCCGGGACTGCCACTGGAGGACGCGAATCCGGTCGATGCGCCGATCCTGGTGCCGGATTCCGGATCCGCCGGCCCTTACAACGGGTTCATGTGCTTCCTGCACACGATGTCGGCGCAGGTCCCCTGCATGTACGCCTGACTGCGGCGGCCCGGCGCCCGTTCAGTTCCAGTGCTGGTAGATGTCCAGCACACGGCCGTCGCGGGTGCCGGGGGCGTTCAGGTAGACGGTGACCGTGCCGTCCGGATGGCCCGCCGCCTCCAGCACCACCTGGCGCAGTGTGGCGTGCACCGCACCGCGGTCGTCGCGGTAGATCGCGGAGTCGTTCTTCAGTCCGGCGCCGATCCGGCTGGGCGGGACGAACATGGTGACCACGGCGGGAATCGGCCCGCCGGCCAGCGCTGCGGTCGCCGTGTGGTCCAAGGGGATGGCCAGCCGCACGTCGTCGATTTGATCGAGCGGCTGCGCGGCGGCGGATCCGGCGCCGAGTGCCATTGCGGCCCCCGCGACGACGGCGAGCACACCCACGCTGACGATGGCAATCCGCATGCAGACCCTCCCGAACGATGGACGAATGTGAGCTGAGACTACGCACCGGCAACCGTTCAGCGATCGAAATCCGCGCGAACCCCACCTCGGCGTGTTGCCGGGCGGCTGCGGCCTGCATCACTGCACTACACCCTGTCGTCAAGCCGATTTTCCGGTGCTGAGAGACTGGAACTCGTGAGTTCTTCTCCGCGCGTGACCAGTGCCGCTGTGCCGGTTTCCGCTCAGCTCTTCGACCGGGCGAGTTCGGTGATTCCGGGTGGCGTCAACTCTCCGGTGCGGGCATTTCGATCCGTCGGCGGCACACCGCGATTCATCGCCTCGGCCGACGGCTGGAGGCTCGTCGACGCGGACGGCAACGAGTACGTCGACCTGGTCTGCTCCTGGGGGCCGATGATCCTTGGCCACGCGCATCCGGCGGTAGTCGAGGCGGTGCGCGGCGCGGCGAGCGGGGGTCTGTCCTTCGGCGCGCCGACCGAAGCCGAGATCGAACTCGCCGAGGAGATCGTGCGGCGGGTCACGCCGGTGGAGCGGGTACGGCTGGTGAACTCGGGCACCGAGGCGACGATGAGCGCGGTCCGGCTGGCCCGCGGCTACACCGGACGCACCAAGATCATCAAGTTCGCCGGTTGTTATCACGGCCACGTCGACGCGCTGCTCGCCGACGCGGGCTCCGGCGTCGCCACGCTCGGGCTGCCCACCTCGCCCGGCGTGACGGGCGCGCAGGCCGCCGACACCATCGTGCTGCCCTACAACGACATCGACGCCGTCGCCGCCGCGTTCGCCGCGAACCCGGGTCAGATCGCCTGCGTGATCACCGAGGCCGCGGCGGGCAACATGGGCGCGGTGGCGCCGCTGCCCGGATTCAACGCGGGACTGCGCGCGCTCACCGCCGAGCACGGGGCGCTACTCGTCATGGACGAGGTGATGACCGGATTCCGGGTCAGCGCCGCGGGTTGGTTCGGCCGGGAAGGCGTCGCGGGCGACCTCTACACCTTCGGCAAGGTGATGAGCGGCGGTCTGCCCGCGGCCGCGTTCGGCGGTCGCGCCGAGATCATGAACCACCTCGCGCCGCTCGGGCCGGTCTACCAGGCCGGGACGCTGTCCGGTAACCCGGTCGCGGTGGCCGCGGGCCTCGCCACACTGCGCGCGGCCGACGAGGCGGTGTACGCCGCGCTGGACCGCAACGCGCGGCGGCTCGGCGAGCTGTTCACCTCGGCGCTGACCGCCGCGGGGGTCGGGCATCAGGTCCAGTTCGCAGGCAATATGGTGAGCGTGTTCTTCGCCGAACGCCCGGTCACCGACTACGCCGCCGCCAAGGCGAGCGAGACCTGGCGCTATCCAGCGTTCTTCCACGCCCTGCTCGACGGTGGCGTGTACGCGCCGCCGAGCGCGTTCGAAGCGTGGTTCGTCTCCGCGGCGCTCGACGAGGACGCGTTCGACCGTATCGCTGCCGCCCTGCCCGCCGCCGCGCACGCGGCGGCGGCCGCCACCCCCGAAGGATCCCGCGCGTGACCTCCGACCTCGATCAGCCCGATGCCGACCGGCGCGAGCCGGCCAAGCCGTCCGCCGCGCCGGAGGTGACCGCGACGCACGGCGCGACCGCCGTCGCGGTCGATCCGGCCGCGGACGCGACCGTGATCGACGCTGGTGAGCAGTTCGCCGCCGCGAGCGCCGGGACGCAGACCGCCGAGCCAGGATCCGAGGAATCCAGCCTGGTCGAGGCGGGCGCCCAGTTCGCGGCGGCTGCCGCGTCGTCGGACGCGCAGGTCGTCGCGGCGCGTAAAGGGGACAAGCCGGCTCCGGCCGAGACCGAGACCAATGGAACCGAGGCGGCGGAGCACGCCGACGCGCGGACCAGCGCCACCGACCGGGTGCACGACGGCGGCGCCGCCGCGATCGAGACGATCGTGCACGTGCTGCGCCACGGCGAGGTGCACAACCCGAACGGCATCCTCTACGGCCGCCTGCCCGGCTTCAGCCTTTCGGTGGCGGGCCGTGCGCAGGCCGCCGCTGTCGCGCGGACCCTGGCCGATCACGACATCGCCGTGGTCATCGCGTCGCCGCTGCAGCGTGCTCAGGAGACCGCCGAGCCGATCGCCGCGCAGCACGACGTCATCGTGCGCACCGACGAGAACCTCATCGAGGCGGGCAACACCTTCGAAGGCCTGCGCGTCTCGGTCGGCGACGGCGCGCTGCGCAAGCCGCGGCACTGGTGGAAGCTGCGCGACCCCTTCACCCCGTCCTGGGGCGAGCCGTACCTCCAGATCGCGCACCGCATGCTGGCGGCCGTGAACAAAGCCCGGGTCGAAGCGGCCGGGCGGGAGGCCGTGCTCGTCTCTCACCAGCTACCCGTTTGGACGCTTCGGCGGTTCCTCCAAGGCCAGCGCCTATGGCACGACCCCCGGCAACGGCAGTGCTCGCTCGCCTCGCTGACCTCGCTCGTCTATCACGGCGACACGCTGGTCGACATCGTCTACTCCGAGCCCGCGGGCGGCTCGGACCCCTCGGTGCACGGCGCATGACGCACCGCACCGCGTTCCCCATCCCGCCTTCGGCGCGCGCCGGGCGGGTGCTGCCGGCTCTGCTCGCGTGCGTGGCGCTGATCGCCGCGCTCGCGGGTTGTTCGACCGGTTCGGACGCGGTGGCCTCGGGCGGCACCTTCGAATTCGTCTCGCCCGGCGGCAAGACCGACATCCGCTACGACCCGCCCGCCGCGCGCGGCACCATCGGCAAACTCGCCGGTCCGGACCTGATGATCGCGGGCAAGACCACCTCGGTGGAGGACTACGCGGGCAAGGTCGTGGTACTCAACCTGTGGGGCCAGTGGTGCGGTCCGTGCCGCGCCGAGGCGCCCGCCCTGGAAAAGGTCTACGAAGCGACCAAGGACAAAGGCGTCGCCTTCCTCGGCATCAACGTCCGCGATCCGCAACAGGACAAGGCCCAAGATTTCGTGGTCGACAACAAGGTCGGCTACCCGTCCGTCTACGACCCGTCGATGCGCACGCTCTTGGCGCTCGGCGGGAATTTCCCTACCAGTGTCATCCCCACCACGCTCGTCCTCGACCGGCAACACCGGGTCGCCGCGGTATTCCTGCGGTCCCTGCTGGCCGAAGATCTGCAGTCAGTGGTCGAAAGTATCGCCGCGGAGGAATCACAGTGAATCGCGACCGTCGTACCCGCCACCTGCGTGCCTGTCGGCCACGGCAGGGCGCCCGACGAATCGGCGGCGGATGGGCCGTCGACGACCGGTGGGCGGGCATCGCCACCGTGCCGCGCAGCGTCGCGGCCGAGTCGTTGCTGGACTTCCCGGCGTTCGACGCGGCCGAGGAACCCGCGGCCACCGAGCGCACGGTGGCGCCACGCCGCGGCGCCGGACGATCGTCCGAGGACACGCGGGAGGACTCGGTGTGACCCTCGCGCGCACCGCGCCGCGTACCGGGGAGGACCTGTGATGGTGCTCGCCGCAGTCGGTGATTCGTTCCAGCAGACGGCGGCCTCCGGGCCGCTGCTGCTGGCGCTCGGCGCGTGCCTGCTCGCGGGTCTGGTGTCGTTCGCCTCGCCGTGTGTGGTGCCCCTGGTGCCGGGGTACCTGTCCTATCTGGCCGGACTCGTCGGCGCGGAGGCGCCGCCTGCCACGGTGGCGGAGGCCACCGGCGGACGCGTCGCGACTGCCGCGCGGCCGCTTCGGTCGGGGCGGATGCGGGTCGCGGGTGCGGCCGGTTTGTTCGTCGCCGGTTTCACCGTGGTCTTCGTGCTCGCCACCGCGACCGTGTTCGGCGTCATCCAGACCCTCAACGTGAATCGGGAACTGCTGCAACGCATCGGCGGTGTGGTGACGATCCTGATGGGCCTGGTCTTCATCGGCCTGGTGCCCGCGTTGCAGCGCGACACCCGGATGGAACCGCGCAGGCTCACCAGCCTCATGGGCGCTCCGCTGCTGGGCGGGGTGTTCGCGCTGGGATGGACGCCGTGCCTCGGCCCCACGCTGTCGGGTGTCATGGCCGTGGCCGCGGGCACCGACGGGACCACGGCGGTGCGCGGGGTCGCGCTGATCGTCGCTTACTGTCTCGGCCTCGGTCTGCCGTTCGTGGTGCTGGCGTTCGGGTCGGCGAGCGCGCTGCGTGGGGTCGGGTGGCTGCGCCGCAATTCCCGCACCATTCAGATCATCGGGGGCATGTTGCTCGTCGCGGTCGGCGCCGCGCTGGTCACCGGGGCGTGGGACCAGTTCGTCGCCTGGGTGCGGGACGCGTTCGTCTCCGAGGTGACCCTGCCGATATGACCGTGACCGACCACCCCACGATCGAAAGCCCCGAGCGTCCGCCGCGTCAATCGCTGATCGGGCGGGCCTGGGCGTTCCTGCGCAACACTTGGCGCGGGCTCACCAGCATGCGCACCGCCCTGGTGCTGCTGTTCCTGCTCGCCCTCGCCGCGATTCCCGGCGCGCTGCTGCCGCAGCGGAACCTGAACGAGCAGAAGGTCGAGCAGTACATCGCGAGCCGGCCCACGCTCGGCCCGTGGATGGACCGCTTCGAGCTGTTCGACGTGTTCTCCAGTTTCTGGTTCACGGCCGTCTACGTGCTGCTGTTCATCTCACTGGTGGGTTGCATCCTGCCGCGCACGCTCGACCACTACCGCGCTCTGCGTACACCGCCGGTGCGCGCGCCGCGCAATCTGACGAGGCTTCCGCACCACTACGCGGCCCGGGTCGAGCGGTCGCCGCAGGAGCTGATCGACCACGCCCGCGCCCAGCTGCGCGGCTGGCGCAGCGAGGTCCGCCCCGGCCCCCGCGAGGGTGAACTGGCGCTGTCCGCGGAGAAGGGCTACACCCGCGAACTCGGCAATCTGGTGTTCCACCTCGCGCTGGTCGGGCTGCTGGTCGCCATCGCGATGGGCAAGCTGTTCGGCTACGAGGGCAGCGTCATCGTGCTGGCGAACAACGGCCCCGGCTTCTGCACCACCTCGCCCGCGGTGTTCGACTCGTTCAAGGCGGGCAACGTCAACGACGGCACCGGCATGACCCCGGTCTGTGTGCGGGTGAAGGATTTCCAGGCCGATTACCTGACCAACGGGCAGGCGGAGATGTTCACCGCGAACCTCTCCTACCAGGCGGGCGACGATCTGCGGACGAACACCTGGCGCGACACCAGGGTGCAGGTCAACCATCCGCTCCGCGTCGCGGGTGACCGGCTCTACCTGCAAGGACACGGCTACGCGCCGACCTTCACGGTGACCTTCCCCAACGGCCAGACCCGCTCCGAGTCCATTCAGTGGCGGCCCGACGACGCCTCGACGTTCCTGTCCAGCGGCGTGCTGCGGATCGACCCGCCCGGTGGGATGTACGCCACCGACGAGGAGCGCCGCAAGAACCAGATCGCGATCGAGGGCTTGTTCGCGCCCACGGCGATGTTCCACGGATCGTTGCTGTCCTCCGCGTACCCCGCGATGAACGATCCCGCTGTCGCGGTCGACATCTATCGCGGCGACACCGGCTTGGACACCGGTAAGCCGCAATCGTTGTTCGCCCTCGATCCCGAGCAGGTCAAGCAGGGCAGGCTCGCCAAGGAGGCCAGGGTCAATCTCCGCCCCGGCGAGTCGACCACGCTGCCGAACGGCACCAAGGTCACCTTCGACGGCGCGCAGGAGTTCGTGAATCTCCAGGTCTCGCACGACCCGGCACAGCAGTGGGTGCTGGTGAGCGCGCTGCTGATGATGGCGGGCCTGCTGGTCTCGCTGCTGATCAAGCGCAGGCGGATCTGGGTGCGGGTCTACCCGGCCGAGGACACAGCCGGTACCGTGGACCAACGACGCACTGTAGTAGAGATGGGCGGGCTCGCCAGGACCGACCAGGCGGGCTGGGGCGGCGAGTTCGACCGGCTGCGCATGCGCCTGCTCGATGAGCACGCCGAGACCACGGGAGAGTGACGATGCCGATCGACGAGACCATCGCCAGGTACAGCGATTTCGCCTTCAAGACGGCGATCGTGGTGTACGCGCTGGTGCTGGTGCTGCTGATCTGGCAGTACGCGACGGCGCGCAGCCGCCAGGTCTCCGAGCGCGAGCTGGTGACGGTGGGCGGCGGGTCGACACCGCAGGGACCCGGCCGCGTCAGCGAGCCCGAGGGGCGGCCGCTGTCGGAGCGGCTGGGCAACATGGCGTTCTCGGTGCTCATGGTGGCCATCGCGCTGCACGTGGGCGCGATCGTGCTGCGCGGCTTCGCGACCCACCGCTTCCCGCTGGGCAACATGTACGAGTTCGTCACCATGGCGACGGCGGCCGCCGTGCTGGTCGGGATCGCGCTCCTGCGCGAGCAGCGCTACCGCGCCATGTGGGTTTTCCTGCTGGTGCCGGTGCTGATCCTGCTGTTCCTCGCAGGCACGGTGCTCTACGCCGACGCCGCACCCGTGGTGCCCGCGTTGAAGTCGTTCTGGCTGCCGGTGCACGTCACCATCGTCAGCGTGGGCAGCGGCGTCTTCCTGTTCGCGGGCGTGGCGAGCATGCTCTTCCTCTACCGCCTGCGTCAGCCGGACGGCCAGGAGTCGGCCAATGTGCTCGGCGCCATCGCCCGCCGCCTGCCCGACGCCCGCACCCTCGACCGGCTCGCCTACAAGGCCACCATCATCGGCTTCCCGCTGTTCGGCGCGGGCGTCATCCTCGGCGCCATCTGGGCCGAAGCCGCGTGGGGCCGCTTCTGGGGCTGGGACCCGAAGGAAACCTGCTCCTTCATCGCCTGGGTCCTCTACGCCGCCTACCTCCACGCCCGCGCCACCTCGGGCTGGCGCGACACCAAGGCGGCGTGGATCAACATCGCCGCCTTCGTCGCGATGCTGTTCAACCTGTTCATCATCAACATGGTGATCAGCGGGTTGCATTCGTATGCGGGGTTGAACTAACCGGGCTTGATCAGCCCCTGCCGGGGTAAATAGCCATCCAGCGGGACAGCTTCGCCCACTACCATTGCGGCATGTCTGTTCCGAACACAGGACGCTCTGACCTCCCAGAGTTCATGACTTGGGAGGAGCTGGAGCGGCTCCCCGAGGAGCTCGCGGCGCAGATCGAGTTGTGGGACGGACATGTGGTCTGGGTGCGCCGCGGTCCGGCCGAGCATCAGACTTTCTCCAACCGGCTCTGGGCCACGCTCGAGCGCTGCGCACGGAAAGACATGTCGGAGAATCCCGAACAGTGTTGGCGCGTGACCACCGAGACGAACGTATTCCTTGGGGACGCCGGCAAGTCCAACTTCCTGACTCCGGATTTTCTGGTCCACCGCTGTCTCGGATCCGCCTATCAAGACGTGCGCGGCGGTGACGTCGTCTTGGTCGGCGAGGTCCTGTCGCCCGGCAACACGCAGACCGATATCGAAGCCAAGAAGGGACGGTACGCCAGCGCGGGCATCCCTTGGTACTGGGAAGTGACGTTGGCTCGTGAGGTCAGCGCGATCGCCACCGTTCGCGCGTACGGTCTCGACATCGGCCATGCACAACTCCCGGACGGGGTTCATCCGCTCCGTGCCGCCAACTACATCGTCGCCGCCGAATGGACCCACCAGAACCTGGACGGTATCGAGTTCGACCGCCCGTTCCCGATCACCATCCCATGGGATGAACTCGAATACTGACGTCGAACACTCAACCTCAGACAGTGGTAGCGGTGCGGGACCCTGCCGGTCCCATCCAGGCGCCCAAATCCACAACGCTGTTGCAATAGTCGTCGGTGTCATCGAGAACTGGCTGTCGAGCGATGTCGCCTGTACTGGCCAGCGGTGCCAACTCTTGGGCGAGGTAGGCGTATCCGGTCGGGCGGCCGTCGTCGCCGCTGACGGTCAGGTCGATGCCGTAGGTGCGGTCCGCGCGGGTGACATGGATGTAGATGCGGCAGGTGTCGGCGTCGGTGTAAAAGAATCCTGCGAACGTGTACTCGTCGGCGAACCAGGGCAGGCCGCCGCCGACCAGGAGGCTGAACAGACTGAACAGGCGTTGGTCACCGGAATCGGCTCCGGCGGTGTAGTCGAACCCGGTATCGGCTGCGGCGAGGACGGTGTTGCCGTGGCTGTCACGCGGTTGGTCCTCGTGGTCAGCCAGTAGCTGTGTGACAGCGGGCGCGAGGGTGATCCGCGCGTGGTCGATAGCGCCGGTGACATCGAATAGTCTTGTGCCAAAATTTAATTCGTAGTTAACCGCGATTCCTGAGACCATCGCTGCGTCCGGCGACAGCACGATGCGGGCATGTCCGGAGTCCGCGCGTACGACTCCCCGCACCCGCGGACCGACTGCAGTACCGGCCGGAGCGAGGATCAGCGAGATAGTGCGGCACAGCAGCAGATCGAACCGGCCATCCGCGTCTGCGTTGGGCACCGAGTCACCTCCTTGGTCAGCGGATGCCCCTCCGGGTACATATTCGTGCGCTCGAATAGAGCCTGCTGTCGCGGCGATTCTGGGGTCGCCGCAGGGCATGGGCTTGCCGCAAGCCTTCCTCTGAGGCACTTCGAGCCGCTGGCTATGCCGGTTCGGCCCAGAATCCAGCCCTATCGATCACGATGGCGCATGGCTGGTTGAGCACCCCCGCCTTGTAGACGGCCTCGCTGAGGTGAGTCGACATCAGAACCATCCACGTCTTCCACGGCGTGCTCTCGCCATTGGGAGTTCCAGCTTTCGCCGCGAGGCGCGAATAGTAGTCATGAAGTTCTTGGTCGGTGAAGCGGAACTCTACGGGGGGAACCACCGGTGATTCGCCTACAGCCGTGAGTAGCAGCCGACCTGCGCTGTCGCGGCCGATCTGGTATCCCCACTCGTTACCGGCACGAATCACCGAATCGGTGAGTTCAGCCAGATTCGGATCAGACTTTTCCACCACAGGCTCCTCCTGGGTAGGCGGTGATGATCTTGCCTCTCTCGGTGATGGCGCGTCAGCGGCCCGATACGGCTCCATCGCCTCCAGCGGGTGGTGGTAGCGCGCAGTCCTGACTGCCAACTTCATTGCTTTTCAACATGCTTTGACGCACCAGCCACGACTTCGGTTCCCTTGAGTGACTCGATCCCTTCTCTGTGTCGACGGGCACCGGCTGGCCTTGTCAACATTTGAGGTAGAGCCGCTCGTTCGGGAGGCGGGGGAGGCCGGTGGGGTCGCCGGGGAGGACGGTTACCGCGCCGGGGCGGTGGCGGGCGTTCCAGTCCTGGACGAATACCAATGCGGCGGTCAGGCATGCGGCGAAGTCCATTCGTTGGTCGTGCAGGTAGACCGAAAGGTGTACGTCGGGTTCCTCTGGGTGCGGGGACTGGGTGCGGCCGGTCATGAGACTGCGAATCGGCGGCGTGATCGATTCGCCGTGCGAGTTCATCGGCCTGTCCTGACCGCGCTTGCGAGCAGGGATGCTTGCACTGCTTCCACCACCAGCCGTCCTGAGGGCCGGTAGGTGTCGCAGGGAACCTCGAGCCATGCGCGGTATGCGGTGTTGCTGTCGGCCGGGGAAGGGAGGGCGATCAATCCGCCGTCGCGGATCACCTTCACGCGATCCCGGAACAGGCCCGCGAAGATTCGAGGTTCGTCGGGCAGATCAGGCCGCACCAGAAATGTCCAGGTCAGGGAATGCGGGTGCGTGATGATCGGACCGAGACCGTATCCGCCGCTGCGCAACCGGTCCGTCGCTGCCCGCCCCAACGGCTCGGGCACCGAGACGCCCCACACCAGCGAACCTGGTCGCACCACGATTCGGCCGAGTGCTTCGGGTTCTACCTCGGCAGGCAGTTGACAGATCATCTTGTAGTACGCGCACCGTCCGGATGGGGTTGCCAGATCGAAGCCTTCGATGCCCGGCGCGCTCATGCCTGAGCCTCCGCGTCCCCCGACGGTGCCGGGGTCGGGTACAGGGCGCGGCCGAGCATCACGTGTCCCGGCATGATCACGCTGCACTCTCGCGTGAAGTCGGCCGGAACCGAGCCGCCCAGATGCGTCATCCCCGGAACTATCACCGCACTCGCGCGGGCGACGTGCACCATTTCCAACACACGCGCCGCCGCCACCGGCGATACCGTCTGCGGCGCAACCACATAGATCGCGGCCAGTGTGTAACCGTGCCGCCGTGCGAGCGCCTCGATCGTCGCTCGATCGTTCACGGCGTCTGCCCCCGCGACCGCCGCGCACCGCATCCCGACGGCCAGTGCGCCGTGCGTATCTGTGAGCGAGCCACGCAACGGCGTCGACGCGTCTTTCAGATACGCCGCGATCCGCTCCAGCTCAGGCACTCCCGCCCGATACAACCCCTGCCGACTGCTCGCATCCATCCCCTGCGCCTCCCTGCGATCCGATTGGAAAGCACCCGACGCCGAGGGCGCAGCACCAGCCAGCGGTCATAGCCGTACTGGCGCGGCCGAGATGACGAGGTGGCCGGCTCACCCCGGCGTCGGGGCCGGAGCAGACGTTATGAGCTGGGCCACAACAGATTTGTCCACGAAGGACAAACGCGAGGACACGATCAGTTCTTGGGCGCGTGTTCGGGAGCGATACCCAGTCGCCATGCTAAGCCGCGCAATTCACGTCCGCCCGCATCGCGCCGTGCAGCGCGGAGCACATCGGCCACGGCTTCACGGGCCAGCACATCGGCGTGGACACGCTGCGGCGCAAGGTGCTCGGCGCGCAGGAGTACTTGCACGCCTTGCTCACGGCGAGTGGGATCGGTCAACAGGGAACGGCCGACTTCCATGTAGAACTCAGCTTGCCGCGACTTGCTGGGAATACTGTGCACGTTGACTCCGCGTGCGTTTTCGGCCACTTTCACGCCGTCGCCGAACTCCATGCCGATGCACGCGCGCCAGATCCCAATATTCGGCGCGCCGAACCACATGCGGCCGAATGTTCCGGTCTCGGTATCCATGCGTCCTGCCAGAGCGGCGGCTTCGTCCAAATGCGTCTCAGCCGTGGACCGATCGCGCTGCACAGCCGAAGCGAGCGCGGCCGAAAGATGCAGCATTCCGGCCGTTTGCAGGACTTGGCCGTCGTCCAAGTGCGGGCTTAGCGCATCAATGCACCGTACAGCGCGCCGGTACTGTTCAGGCCGGGACAAACCGCCCGTAGCGTCGCCACGAAGCCACGTGGCAAACCCGATCCACGCGGGCGAATCGAGCGCGGCGGCACACTCTTGTGCAGCTTTGGCGGCCAGCAGCGGAAGGCCACGCCCAGTAAGCCGTTTTGTGATCCACATCGCCGACGAATAGCAAAGAATCAGGCCAAGGAGCGTGTTGCGACGGTATTCCGGCGATCGGGCATAGACCGCATGCAACTCGGCAAGCAGGTCGGGAGTCATTCGTGCTTGTCCAGCGTAGTCGCCGCGTTGCTGAAGATCGGTCAGACGCTCTAGATCCGTGGCGATGGCGGGCCATTCGCGTACTGCGCCGCCGGGGTCGTCGCCGAGTTCGTATACATCTAGTGCGCGTTCGATCGCGACGACTCCGGCATGGGCGGACTCGTTGCCTTCGGCTCGCGAACCAGACTGTCCAGCTGCCGGATAGAACTCTGCCGGGGAGACGCGTAGCGCCCGCGCCAGCGCCTCCAGGGTGGCGCGGTTGGACAAGGCTTGCTCGCCGCGCTCGAGGCGGCCGAGATATCCGAAGCTGATACCTGCTAGGCCAGCGACTACCTCGAGGCTTTGCCCGCGCCAAACGCGGATTTCACGCAGTCTCCGCCCGACTTCGTTCGGGGGGATGTCGTTCATGGCGTACTCCTCCGCCGATGGCTATCCACTTCCGAAGGTACCTGTCGATATCCGCCGTGCAGGTGGCAAGCAGGCAAGACAATGTGGGCGGGTCTTCTCGCATCAGCCACCAAGCGACTTCCGACAAGCGGCATAGAACCAAGGCAAGTTACGCGCTGACCAGTTGGCCGACGCGCCAACGCGTGGGTGCAACGCGAGGATGATCTACACAGGCGCGGCTGATGCCGAGCCGGAGCTGCGCGGGTACGGCCGAATCCACTAGCCGTCGCGATCGCGGACGGTGATCATCATCTGGTGGGGAATAGCTCGGATACGGTCCGGATGCGCCGCGTGCCGGAATTGACCGCAGCGGCAGGCGAACTGGTTCTTCGACCTTGGTCGATGTCGTCTGCGGATCTCGACCTGGTTCGGGAAGCGTCGGACGACGACACGATCCCGTTGATCACCACTGTGCCGTCGATCTACACCGAGGAAGCGGCGAAGGAGTTCGTCGAGCGGCAGTGGGAACGACCCGGGAGCGGAAGCGGGTACCCCTTCGTGATCGCGCGAGCGACGGACGGTAAGCCGCTCGGCAGTATCGGAATCTGGACCAAGGATCTCGGAGAGGGCCGGGCATCGGTCGGGTATTGGCTGGTGCGGTCCGCTCGTGGGCAGGGTGTGGCCGCCCACGCGCTGCGGGCGGTCGCGGACTGGGCGTTCGAGCAACTGGCCGTTGCCCGGCTGCAGCTCTACGTGGAACCGTGGAATACCGCCTCCATCCGGACTGCCGAGCGGGCGGGATTCCGGCGTGAGGGGCTGCTGCGCGGGTGGCGGCAAGTCGGCGAAAGTCGTCGCGACATGTTCGTGTACGCGCGGCTCGCCCCGAGCCGCCCGTCGGCGAGACCGCGGTCGCTGACCGGCCCCACGGCTCGTGTCGCCGAGGAAGCCGATGTCGACGGGATCGTCCAACTGCGCGTCGCGGTGGCAGCGGAGGGCAAATGGATCGGGGCCGAAGCGCCGTTGGACGAGGAAGACGCCGCACGGCAGATACGAGCGAATCTCGGCGACGAGAAGCGCGGTGTGTTCGTGACGGAGATCGACGGATGCGTCGTGGGCACGGCGACGGTCTACTTCGGCACACCTGGCGTCACGGCCTTCGGCATGATGGTCGCGGCGGACCGGCGGGGACGTGGCATCGGGTCGGCGCTGCTCGAGCGAGTCATCAGTTGGTCGCGGGATCGGGGCGCCCACAAGGTGAGTCTGCAAGTATGGCCGCACAATCAGCGCGCGATGACGCTCTACGACCGAGCGGGTTTCGAGGTCGAGGGCGTCTTGCGCGGGCATTACCGACGCCGCAGCGGCGAGCTGTGGGACGCGGTGCTCATGGGCCTGTCACTCGACGGTGTGGGCTGACGAGCGCACGCCTGGAGTATTTCGCGGAAAACTAGGGTTTTTATTGGCGCGATTGCGCGAAAATAATTGAATGCGCACGTTTCAGACTGTGCGGCCCGAATTGTGTGAGATCGCCGCTGGTTTACGACGCTTGTAACGCGCGAGTGGCAGCACGCGAATTCTCCACCGGCAGAACAAATAACGTTCCGAGCCTCGCCTTAAGGGACACAAGACTTCGCATGTCTGTTAATCGGCCGCAAAGTCGCGGCTCCCTCGTGGGCGGAAAGTCCGTATCGCGGAGGTGTAACGGCACCTACAGCCGCGCCACGCAAACCACGAAATGCCTTTGCTGGTAGACGATTCCACTGTCGGCCGACCCGCACGCGTTGACGTCGACGGTGTTCTGCTTGATGTCGATGACCCGGACCGCGCCAGGGGTGTGGGCGGCGCAGTCGAGACGCTTGGGGCTGCCGGGTGTCAGTTCCATGCAGCCGCCGACGACCCAGTCGATGTCCAGGCACAGCGCGGCCTGTGTCGCCCCGTGCAAAGTTTCGTTGTAGGTGTGGTCGGCGTCGGTGGGGCAGGTGGCGTTCGCCGGTGCCTTATCGACGACTTTGTAGACGGAGTTCTGGCTGCCACAAGCGGTTTTGTCGATCGCGCCTGCTCCGCCGAGCTGTACGCAGTCGCCGATGTTCACCTGCATGCTGGTGGCGCTCTTGTTGGACGCGCCGCGCATCGCCGACGTGGTCGGCAGCGCTTCCGTGGTGGTCGGCAGCGGCTCCTCGGTGGTCGGCGGGGGAGCCGAGGTTGTTGCCGCGGCGGCGTTCTGAGCGGCGGCCTTGGCCGGCTCATCGGCGGGGCCGGACATCGATAGCGCGGCGACGACCACGATGGTGGCCGCCAGTCCGGTCCCGACCATGAAGGCGGCCAGGGTGATACCGGCGCGGACACGTTGGCGCGACACGTACGTCCTCCAGAGCTGTGAACCCTTCGACCCACCTAGCGACCCGAAGTTGTGAATCTTGCGGATTGAAGACCACGCCATGCTTACACTACGCGGCACGTCCGCGTCGAGTTTTCCTTCCCAGGCGTAGCGATCCGCGCTGGGAATTCACGTACGTGTCGGTATCCGGGCCCGGTGTGATCACGATCGGATAACGAACTTCGCGATCAGGTGTGCCGGTCGCCAAGTCTGGAAACTAGTCACGGGCGCTGTACAGTCACACGCCATCCGGCCTCCGGAGCCGGTGTCTCGGTGAGAAGGAATTCCAGAATGAAGTTCGGCACTATTGCCGCCATTACGCTCGGCGCGGTTGCCGCAGTGGGCATCACAGCGGGGGCCGCGAACGCGAAACCCGTAGAACCGGAGCGTGAGATCACGACAACCGGGGTAGAGCAGGGGGTCGACTACCACACCACGGTCTCACGCGAGACCGGAGCCATCTCGACCGCCGTCGAGCACGGCACCTTCGCGGTGGCCGACGACGGCACCAAGATCAAGCTGACCTCCGATACCGGGGCCGTGGTGGCCGAAGTGCCGCTCACCTTCCAGGTTTCCGGCAGCAAGCTGTCGGTCGCGCACGAAATCAGCGACAGCGGACGGCGTCTCGCGCTCACCCCGGTGGCAGGCGCCAAGGAGATCGGCGAGATGCAGCCGATCAGCTCGATGAACCGTCTCATCGCCGAGTTGAACCAGAACGTGGTCGGCGTGGTCGGCGGCGCGCTGCTCGGCGGACTGCTCGGGGCCCTGATCGGCCTGGGCTTCTTCAGCATCATCACCGGCCCGATCGGCCTGGTCGTCGGCGCGATCGCGGGCGGAGCCATTCAGGGTGGACAGCCGTTCACCGACGCGCTGATGGCGGTCGTCAACGGCGAACCCTGATCGATGGCGCGGATCGGATGCGGCAGGCGCACCGCAGCGCGCCTGCCGCACCCGGACCGGGTTGTCGATCGTCGTGGCGTTCGTCGAGGGCGGAGGTTCGGTCCCCGCCGGGACGGCGCCACGGCAGAGCGATGAAATCGCGCGAACGCCGGATACCGCTGGACGCGTGCTATCGCGCGGGTACTGCGAAGATCAACGCTCGGCGGAACCGGACTCGCCGTCACGGTGCTGGCGAGATAGTCGCCAGAGGAACTCCGGGTCGTCGTCGGGTCCGATGACGCGCTTGCGCCGTGGTGAACGCGATTGCGGGGCAGTGGGTCCAGTCCGCTCGGGGCCGAACGCCTTCCAGCACAACACCGCTATTGCCACCACCGCGATGAGTGCCAACAGGTACGTCACGTCGCTCACCTCCTGATTACGAGGGTAGCCGCGGACGTGACTCCAGCACACCGCAGACGCGAAAATGGTCTGCGGGCGAGCGCGGACCCGAGCACGACAGGTCCGCGCGCCCTGCGATCAGCGTGCTGCGGTCGCTTCGGTGGTCAGCGACTTGAGCAGCTGGAGTACTTCCGATTCGCGGAACCGGCGATGTCCGCCCGGTGTGCGAAGCGACCCGAGGCGCCCGGCGTGAGCCCAGCGCGTCACGGTCTTGGGGTCGACGTGGAACAGGGCAGCAACCTGGCCCGGAGTCAGCAGGGTGTCCTGGCCGCCGACGGTGATCGCAGTCATAGCAAACCTCTCCGTTCTCGACAGTTCCCTCATCAGATGGCGCCATCGTCGCACTGAAACCCCTAGGTACTCGAACCACCTACAGTTGGTAAAGGGGAGGTAATAGACAAAACGGATGCGCGCCCCACCCCCGGCTGTTGGGCGTGCACCGGGGGCGGGCAACAGCTTCGCATAGGCTGAGGGATGTGCGTGACGCGAATCCACCAAAAGGTGCTTCCGGACAGCAAACGGCTGGCGCTGGTCGTCGTCTGGCCCGCAATCTGGCCCTTTACACCGTCGCCAGGTTGGGTCTCGTGGTAGTGCTCGCCGCGCTGATCGTGCTGGCCGCGCGGCTGGTGTCGGTGGACATCCCCATCGTGGTCGCAGCCTTGTTCGCGCTCATCATCGCGATGCCGCTGTCGCTGGTGCTGTTCAAGCGGCTGCGGGCCAAGGTGAACGAGGACATCGCCCTGGTCGACGAGCGCAGGCGCCGCGACAAGGCCGAGCTACGGGCGCGGTTGCGCGGCGACGAGCCGCCCGCTCCGCCGGAGTCCGGGACTTCTTCGTGAAGTCCTGCGATCACACCGCTCCGCGCGACTGGGTCGACAACGCGGTGCGGTTGATCGACGCCGACACCCAGCGCAGCGCGGACACCCACTTGCTGCGCTACCCGCTGCCCGCCGAGTGGAACATCCAGCTCTATCTCAAGGACGAGTCCACCCACATCACCGGCAGTCTCAAGCACCGCCTGGCTCGCTCGCTGTTCCTGTACGCGATCTGCAACGGCTGGGTCGGCGAGGGGACGACCGTGGTGGAGGCGTCCTCGGGTTCGACGGCGGTCAGCGAGGCCTATTTCGCGAAACTGCTCGGCTTGGACTTCGTCGCGGTGATGCCCGCGAGCACCTCTCCGCAGAAGATCGCGCTCATCGAGGCGCAGGGCGGGCGCTGTCATTTCGTGCAACGCCCGCCGGACATGTACACCGAGGCGGCGCGGCTGGCGGCCGAGTGCGGCGGTCACTACATGGACCAGTTCACCCACGCCGAGCGCGCCACCGACTGGCGCGGCAACAACAACATCGCCGAGTCGATCTTCCAGCAGATGGCGTTGGAGACCAATCCGGTGCCGGAGTGGATCGTGGTCGGCGCGGGCACGGGCGGCACCAGCGCCACGATCGGCCGCTACATCCGGTATCGCAGGCATGCGACCAAGCTGGCCGTGGTCGATCCGGAGAACTCCGCCTTCTACGGCGGCTACGAGACGGGCGATGCGGGTTACCAGACCGGAATGCCCTCCCGGATAGAAGGCATCGGCCGCCCCCGCGTGGAACCCTCGTTCGTCGGCCAGATCGTGGACCGCATGTTCGAGGTGCCCGACGCGGCGTCCATCGCTGCGGCCCGGTTCGCGAGTGTGCGGCTCGGTCGCCGGGTCGGCGGCTCCACCGGCACCAACCTGTGGGGCGTTTTCGCCTTGATCGCCGAGATGCTCTCCGAAGGGCGCGGCGGCAGTGTCGTCACCCTGCTGTGTGACGGCGGGGATCGCTATGCCGGAACGTATTTCGACGACGCGTGGGTGGCGTCCCAGGGGCTGGAGCTCGCGGAGCCCACCGCTGTCCTGGAGAAGTTCGTGGCGACCGGAATCTGGGACGCCTGATCGGTTCGCGCCCCGGCCAGGGGTTTTGTTCGCCTGAGGCGGAACGGGGTTGAATCGCGTCCGCGCTTGTCAATTTTTGTTGACATCGCGAGCATGTGTCAATCAAAATTGACGTCATGACGGAAGCAACCACACTCGCGGCAGCCGCGGGCAGCCCCGATCCGAAGGTCGGGCTGCGCGCGGTGCTCGCGCTACGCAGGCTGCTCGAACGTCTCGAGGCGATCCAGGTGGCCAACGCCCGTGCTCAGGGCTGGTCGTGGCAAGCGATCGCGGAGGCGCTCGAGGTCAGCAGGCAAGCAGTCCACCAGAAGTACAACCGGAAAGGCAGGATCCGCTGATGTTCGAGCGGTTCAGCAGGTCTGCGCGCACGGCGATCATCGTCGCCCAGGAGGACGCGCGCGAACTCCACGCGTCGAATATCGAGGTGGAGCACGTATTGCTCGGTGTGCTCGCGCATGCCGAGCCGGAATTGGCAGCGTTGCTCGCGGACGCGGGACTCACTCGCGACGGCGTGCGCAGCGCGCTGGCCGAGCAGGGCAACGGGATACCGCTCGGCCCCGAGGACGCCGAGGCCTTGCGCTCCATCGGCATTGATCTGGACGCCGTCCGGGAGTCGCTGGACACGCATTTCGGCGAGGACGCGCTCGACCGCGCCGCGCCGGACCCGCGCCGTGGGCCGTTCCCGTGGAGCCGCGGTGGGTACTACGGGCACATTCCGTTCACGAAGGAAGCGAAGAAGGTGCTCGAGCTCTCCCTGCGTGAGGCGCTCGGTCGCAAGGACAAGACCATCGAGTCGGGGCACATGCTGCTCGGCATCCTGCGCGCCCCGAACCAGACGACGGTGCGCCTGCTCGGCGGCTCCGACGCGATCGGTGAATTGCGGCCCAAGGTGCACGCCCTGCTCGACCGTGCGGCTTGAGCAGGCGGACATGCGCTGCGGGAGTTCGTGTTTTCCAGCGGCGTGTGTCCGCCTCCGACGCCTAGCATTGGGCCATGCAGCTCGTGATTCGGTTGATCATCAACGCGGTGGCCATCTGGCTGGCCGCCGTCTGGGTCGACAAGATCGACATTCTCGCTCCGGAAGGCGGCAACGGCGCCAAGATCGGTGTGGTCCTCGCGGTGGCCGCGGTGTTCACGGCGGTGAACGCCCTGGTCAAGCCGATAGTGAAACTGCTGTCGCTACCGCTGGTGATCGTGACGCTCGGCCTGTTCCTGCTTCTGATCAACGCGCTCATGCTGTGGCTGACCGCCGAGATCACCGGAGCATTCAGCCATTACGGCCTGCGCGTCGAGGGCTTCTGGGCCGCGGTGTTCGGCGGCATCATCGTCTCGCTGGTGAACTGGGTGCTCGGCATCCTGGTTCCGGACGAGGATTAGTCCGCGCCGCCGCGAACGGACGACGCTCGATCGCGCATCGCGCCATCGAGTCCACCTGGTCGGCGCGATCCGCGACCGCGAGGGCCGCGCTAACCCAGCCCGACCGCCAGCGCGGTGACCGCCGACCAGACCAGCAGCGCCAGGCCGGAATCCCGCAGCGCGGGAATCAGTTCCAGCCCGCCCTTGCCGCCGCGCACCGGCGCGTTGGCGCGGACGGCGAGCGGTATCGCGAGCAGCCCGGCCAGTGCCCATGGCGTGCGGGCGACCAGCGCCAACGTCACGAGGAACGGGACGGTGAGCAGGGCCAGGTGCAGCGTGCGGGTGCGCGGATCGCCGAGTTTGACCGCGAGTGTGACCTTTCCGGACCCGGTGTCGGTGGGGATGTCACGCAGGTTGTTCGCGACGAGCACGGCACTGGAGAACGCGCCCACCGCGATCGCCAGCAGCGCACCGACCCAGTCGATCCGGCCCGCCTGCACGAACTGGGTGCCGAGCACGGCGATCAGGCCGAAGAAGACGAACACCGCCACTTCACCGAATCCGCTGTAGCCGTAGGGCTTGCTGCCGCCGGTGTAGTACCAGGCGCCGGCCAGGCAGGCCGCGCCGACGAGCAGCAGCCACCAGGCGCTGGTGAGCACCAGCACCAGGCCGAAGACGGCCCCGACGACCAAGCTGACGATCGCGGCGGTCTTCACCGCGGTGGGCGAGGCCAATTTCTGCCCGACCAGGCGCAGCGGGCCGACCCGGACGTCATCGGTGCCGCGGATGCCGTCGGAGTAGTCGTTGGCGAAGTTCACGCCGATGATCAGCGCCAGCGAAACGAACAGCGCGAGAATCGCTTTCCACCACACCGCACCATCGATCGACGCGGCGGCGCCGGTCCCGGCGAGCACCGGGGCGATCGCGTTCGGCAGGGTACGGGGTCGCGCGCCCTCGATCCATTGCGCTGCAGTAGCCATGTTCGCAGCATAATGGGCAGAGTCGGACGTAGTCCGTCCTCAGCTCGCGCATGGCCGGAGCGAAGGCGGAGGTTCCGCATAATCGGCGCAGTCGGACGCAGTCCGTCCTCAGCCCGCGCGCGGCGATCAGGCCGTTTCGGCCGTCACCGCCTCCTGCATCCGCGCGAGTCCCTTCTCGAAATCCCGGCCGACGAACTTGTCCATCGGGATGAGCTTGCCGATGACGGCCATCAGCCCGGTCTGCCGGCCGGTCATCCGCCAGGTCACTTCGGTGCCGGTCTCGACCGGGTCCAGGATGAAGGTCACCATGTTGGTGGCCTTCATGGGCTTCATGAACTCCAGGCGCACGCCGATCTCGCGCTCGGCGCTGCCGACGATCTCCATGCTGCCCGCTCCCGCCTTGCGGTTGCCGCTCCAGGCGTAGCGCGCGCCGACGCCGGATTCCGCGCCGGAGTAACTGCGCTGGAGCTGCGGGTCGAGGTCCTCCCACGGCGACCACTCGACCCACTTGTGGAAATCGTTGATCAGCCCGTGCACGCGCGCGGGGTCGGCCGTGATCACGGCCGATCGGACCACCTCGAACTCAGCCATGGGGGTCACACTATGCGACCGACCGCTCGCAGTCGCGGCAAAGAATTCGTGTCGAGCTTCTCGGGTCTGCTCGCCTACGATGACCGCGGGATGTTTCCGGAGCACAGCGGCCCGCACGGCCACAGTCGAGCAGTGACGACGCCCGCAGGCGAATCGGTCGTGGTGGCCTTGCTGGGCGAGGTCGCGCTGCGCCGCGACGGCACGCTGACGCCGCTGCCCGGTGCGCGCTCCCGGCTGCTGCTCACCGCCCTGGCCCTGCGGCCGGGTCGCAGCCGCGGCGCGCAGGCCCTGATCGAGGAGGTCTGGGGCGAGCAGCCGCCGCGCTCGCCGATGAACGCGCTACACACCCAGGTTTCCCGGTTGCGTTCGGCGCTGCCGGAGGGCGCGCTGGAAATCGGCCCTGCGGGCTATCGGTTGACCCTCGGCGCCGATCAGGTCGACTTGTCCTCGGTGGGCGAGCGCGTGGCGCGGGCGCACGGGCTGCGCGCGGCGGGAGACCTTCCGGGGTGCCTGGCGGAAATCACCCGGGCGCGGGGGCTGTGGCGCGGGGATCCCGGTGCGGATCTGCCGCCGGGCGACCTCGCCGACGAGCTTCGCGCAGCGGCCGGGCGGCGTCTGGCCGAACTGGACGAACTCGAACTCGCCGCACGCGAGGACGGCGGCGACGTCGATGGAGCCTTGCGTCTCGCTCGGCTGCGCGCCGCCGCGGAACCGCTGGACGAGCCCGCGCAGCAGACCTTGATGCGCCTGTTGGCGGCGGCGGGGCGGCCCAACGAGGCGGTCGAATCGTTCGCCGCTTTCCGCTCCCGGCTGGCCGAGGAACTCGGCACGGACCCGGGGCCCGCGCTCACCGAGATGCATACGGCGATCCTGCGTGGGGAGCGGATAGGCCGCGTCGCGCCGCCGCGCTCGGGCAGCGCGGCGAGCGAAGACGGCGGTTCCCGAAGCGGGCTCGCGGCCGAGGCGACACCCTCGGCCGCTGACGTACCGACACCGCACCTCGCCGCGATCGGCCTGCGTGCCGCGCCCAACGCACTGCTCGGCCGGGCCGCCGACATCACCGAGCTGATCGAGCTGCTCCGCGATGCCCGGGTGGTGACCGTGCTCGGCCCCGGCGGTGCGGGCAAGACCAGGGTCGCCAACGAGATCGGTTGGCAGGCGGCGGCCACCTGTCCGGTGGCGCTGGTCGAGCTGGCGTCGGTGCGCGACGAAGGCGACGAAGCCAGGGTCGAGATCGAGGCGGCGATCGCCGCGGTACTCGGGCTCAGCGAGGTCACCTTCGACGCGGCCACGCTGCGTTCCGGGCAGATCGTCGATCTGCGCGGGCGGCTGCACGACGCGGTGTCGGCGCGCTCGATGCTGCTGATCCTGGACAACTGCGAGCATCTGATCGACGCCGTCGCCGTGGTGGTCGCCGATCTGGTCGGCGTCGCACCGAGGCTGACCGTGCTCACCACGAGCCGTTCGCCGCTGACCATCACCGCCGAGACGGTCTATCCTTTGCCGCCGCTGACCATCGATCCGGCGGGCTCGCCCGCCACCGAGCTGTTCGCCGCGCGCGCCAGGGCGGTGCGGCCCGGCGTCCGGCTGGATCCGGACGTGGTCGCCCAGTTGTGCCACACCCTCGACGGGCTGCCGCTGGCCATCGAACTGGCGGCGGCCCGCGTGCGCGTGATGAGCGTCGAGGAGATCAACGAGCGGCTGGCCGATCGGTTCGCGCTGCTGCGCCACGGCGATCGCAGTTCGCCCGAACGGCATCGCACGCTGCACGCGGTGATCGACTGGAGCTGGAACCTGCTCGACACCGAACAGCAAGCCACGTTGCGCCGGTTGTGCCGATTTCCCGCCGGTTTCACGCTGTCGGCGGCCGAGGCGGTCGCGGGCGGAGCCGACGTGGTCGATGTCGCCGCGGCCGTCGACGGCCTGGTCAACCAATCGCTGCTCACCGTGCTGGACGACGAAGTGCTCGGCACCCGCTACCGGATGTTGGAGACGGTGCGGGAATACGGTGAAGAGCAGCTGGCCGCCGCGGCGGGAGAGCCGGAATCGGTCGATACCCGGATGATGCGGTGGGCCAAGGACTACGCCGATGACGTGGCGAGCCGGTATATGACCGGCGATCAGTTCCACCTCGCGCTCTCCGTGGCGGCGGAGGTGGACAACTTGCTCGCCGCGCTGCGTTGCGCGATCGAAAGGCGGGATGCCGCGACGGCCTACACGGTGTTCCCGGTCGTCGCCACGCTGTGGATCATCCGGGGATCGCACCTGGAAGTGATCGCCTGGGCTCAGCGGGTCATCGAATTGGAGCCGGCCGACTTCGGGCCGGAAGGTCCGCGTCCGGATCTGGTGCTCGTCACCTACCAGATGACGTTCCTGCATCTCGCTTACACCAACGGCAGCGCCAGGGAGATCGCCGTGCTCCGCAGGCGCGTGCGCCGATTGCTTCATCTTCCCGTCGAACTCACCGAGAACAGCCGATTCATCGCCCGGGTCGTGCTCACCAGGGCCGACGGACGCGGCTTCAGCAGGCTCCTCGCCGAGGCGGCGCGTTCGGCAGATCCGGAGACCAGGGGTTCGGCGCTGTTGTTGCGAGCCAACATCCGGGAGAACCTCGGCGATGTGCGCGGCTCCACCATCGATGCGATCAAGGCGCTGGAGGTGCTCGGGCGCGAGAACGTCTGGAGCGTGGCCATGGTGAGCAGGCACCTCGGACAGGTCTGTGGACAGATCGCCCGCTACGACCAGTCGGTGACCTATTACCGCCGCGCGCTCGAGGTGTTGCAGCGGCTCGGCGCCTACGAGGACACGGTGGAGATCCGCAGCCTGCTGGTGGCTTCACTGGTCGGAATCGGCGAGCTGGAGCAGGCGCGGCGGGAACTCGATCTCGCGTTCGGCACGCCGGACTTGGACAACTCGTCCCTCGGACAGAACCGGCTGCTGTCCACCGTGATGCAGAGCTCGGCGGAGTTGGCGTTCGCGGAAGGTGACACCGCGGGCGGGTTCACTCGCTACGAACGCGCGCTGGAACTGTTCGGCTGGCCGGACAACGCGCTCGGCCCCGGGCCCGGCGCCCTGATGCTGGCCGCGGCGGCGCTCGCCGCGCAGGTGATAAACGGCGCTGCCGACCCGGACGCGACTCTGCCCACGCAGCTTGCCGAGACGGCTGTGCCGACGATGACCCAGTACCGCGACCTGCCGCAGATCGGCGGCGTCGCCTGCGCGATCGGCTCGTATCTCATCGCCGTCGACCGCGAGGTCACGGTGGGGCTCGACTTGCTCATCCTGGCCCCGAACGTCGTCTGCCGACAGGACTTTCCCTCGATGCGGTGGCAACGGCACTTGGACGCGGCGACCGCGAAGCTTGGTCCCGGCCCGGTCGCCGAAGCCCGCCGCCGCCTCGGCCACCTGCGCCGGAACAGGTCCGCGGATCGCATCATGGAATTGCTGCAAGGCCTGGTCGACGCTCGCTGATCAGTCGACGGCGGTGATCTGGTTTGCGCGAGGAATCGAACCGTCGTGCGCGGCAGCACAGCGAAAGCGGGCCGGGTGACGATGTCACCCGGCCCGCTGTGGTGCGGTGATCGGTCACGCGCGGCGCATGTACGCCTTGACCGTGAGCGGGGCGAAGATCGCGATGACGACCAGCGAGCCGATCAGCGACCAAGCCAGATCGCTGCCGAAGGCGGCGCCGTTCATCAACCCGCGGCACGTGTTCACCATGTAATACACCGGGTTCACGTGATTGAGGCCCTGCATCCAGCCCGGCATCGTGCTCACCAGCGCGAAGGCGCCGGACATGAAGGTCAGCGGGAACATGATCATCATCGAGATGCCCTGCACGCCCGCCGCGCTCTTGCCGGTGACCCCGACCAGCGCCCAGATCCAGCTGATCGCGAACGAGCAGAAGACGATGACCAGACCCGCCGCGACGACCCCGAGCACACCGCCCTCCGGGCGATAACCGATGGCGACGCCGACGACGATGGTGAGCACGGTGGCGAGGGCGTAGCGCACCATATCCGCCAGCAGAGCGCCGGCCAGCGCCGAGACGCGGGCGATCGGGAGGGATTTGAACCGGTCGAAGACGCCCTTGTCCATGTCCTCGCGCAACTGGGTGCCGGTGACGACCGAGGTGAGCACCACGGTCTGCACCAGGATGCCGGGAATCAGGACCGGCAGGTAGTCCTGCACGCTGCCGCCGATGGCGCCGCCGAAGATGTAGGCGAACAGGGCGGTGAACAGGATCGGCTGGATCGTCACGTCGAACAGCTGCTCGGGCTTGTGCTTGATCTTCAGCAGGCCGCGGTAGGCCATGGTGAACGAGTTCGCCGCCGCTTGGACGAGCGGAACGTGGTTGCTCACTTCGGGGATCTTCGTCGGCGCCGTTCGGCGCGTCTCGGTCGCGGTGATGGTGGTCATGGTCGTGCTCCTTCTCTGCGTGCGCGGGATCCGGCGTGGTCACGCATGCTGCTGCCTGCGGTCCGGACGCTCATGCCGCGCTTTTCGCGGAATCGTCGGTGGTGTCCTCGGCCGGGTGGCCGGTGATGGTGAGGAAGACCTCGTCCAGGCTCGGCTTGGTCACGGTGATCTCATCGATGCCGATCTCCCACTCGCGCAGGCGGATCAGCAGATCGGCGGTGACTCCGGCGTCGGTCAACGGCGCGGTGAGCCGCCCGGCCTCCGGGGTGATCTGCGCTTCGACGCCGAGGAAATCGCCGACGATGCGGCGCGCCTCGTCGAGCTGGCCGCGATCGACCAGCGTCAGATGCAGCGACGAACCGCCCACGGAGGCCTTCAGTTCGTCGGCCGTGCCGTCGGCGATCACCTTGCCGCGGTCGATCACCGCGATGCGATCGGCCAGTTGGTCGGCCTCGTCCAGGTATTGGGTGGTGAGCAGCACCGTCGCGCCTTCGCGGACGAGGCGGCGGATGGTCTCCCACATCTGGGCGCGGGTGCGCGGGTCGAGCCCGGTGGTCGGTTCGTCGAGGAACAGCAGCGGCGGCGTCGCGATGAGACTGGCCGCCAGGTCGAGGCGGCGTCGCATACCGCCGGAGAAGTGCCGCAGCGGCTTGTTCGCCGCCTCGGTGAGGTCGAATTCCTCCAGCAGCTCGGCCGCCTTGCGCCGGGCGTCGACGCGACTCAGGCCGAGCAGTCGGGAGAAGACGATCAGGTTCTCGGTGGCGCTCAGGTCCTCGTCGACCGAGGCGTACTGTCCCGTGACGCCGATGAGCGAGCGGACGGCCGTCGGCTCGGCGACCACGTCGTGGCCGAAGATGCGTCCGCTGCCGCCGTCCGGTCGCAACAGGGTCGCGAGCATCCGGATGGTCGTGGTCTTGCCTGCGCCGTTCGGTCCGAGCACGCCGTACACCGAGCCCTGCGGCACCGCCAGGCTCACGCCGTCGACGGCCCGCTGTTCCCCGAACACCTTGACCAGGCCGTCCGCCTCGACGGCGAGCGCTGAAGTTGGTGCGAAAGAAGTCATGTGGACAACTGTGGATGCCCGGACTTGCACGGCTCTTGCATCGTGCTGGCTTGATTTCCAGCGCCTGCGGCACTGGGTGTTCGCGGCCCCTTTGTGGCTCGCTCGAAAGACGGGGTTGGGGTGCGCTGGGCGCGTAAGTCTCGGAGTTCGGGAGAGCTTCGCCGGACGCGTGCGCTGCCCGGCGATCCGCTAGCGGGTCGACTCGGCCAAGAGGTATTCGCGCAGTTTGGCGCGGTCGGGCTTGCCGGGGCCGCGGAGCGGGAATTCGTCGAGGACGGCCAGTTCGCGGGGGGCCGCGATGGAGTCCAGTTCGGCGGAGACGTATTCGCGCAGCTCGGGGAGGCTGGGGGTGGCGCCTGGGGCGGGGATCACCGCGACCGCGACGCGCTGGCCGAGCCGTTCGTCGGGCAAGCCGAGGACGACCACCTCGCTGATGGCCGGGTGGTTGATCAGCACGGCCTCGACCACCTGCGGGATCACCAGCAGGCCGCCGGTCGTGATCGCCTCGTCCAGCCGCCCGGTGATGCTCAAGACGCCGTTGTCGAAGGTGCCCGCGTCCTCGGTGCGGAACCAGCCCGGCTCGGCGAAGGCGGGATGGTCGGGCTGATTGCGGTAGCCGGAGGCGATCATCGCGCCGCCCAGCACCACCCGGCCCTCTTCGATACGGACCTTCGTGCCCTCCAGCGGCACGCCGTCGTACACGCAGCCGCCGCAGGTCTCGCTCATGCCGTAGGTGCGCACCACGGTGATGCCCGCGGCGCGTGCGCGCTCGTAGACCGGCAGCGGAGTGGCCGCGCCGCCCACCAGCACACCGTCGAGCTCGGCCAGCGCGGTGGCGGCGACCGGCGACTCCAACGCTTTGATCAGCTGGGTCGGCACCAGGGCCGTGTAGCGCCGCTCCCCGCGCATACCCGAGATGGCGCCCGCCAAGGCCTCGGGCAGGAATCCGCCGGACACGTCGAGCACGGTGGGTTCGGTCCCCGCCAGGATGCTGCGCAACAGCACCTGGATACCGGCGATGTGATGGGTCGGCAGGGCCAGCAACCAGTTGCCGGGGCCGCCGAGCCGGTCGTGGGTAGCGGTGCCGCTGGCGCGCAGGGCCGACGAGCTGAGCATCGCGCCCTTCGGTATGCCCGTGGTGCCCGAGGTGGTCACCACCAGAGCGATGTCCTCGTCGATCGGCTCGCCCGGCGACAAAGCGTCGCTCAGGCGCCTCGCCTCGCGCCGATCGCTGGTGGGAATGGGGAGCCAGGCGGCCCCGTTACCTTCCAGCGCCTCCCGTAGGTGGGGCATGACGTCGCCGAGACCGGACCCGGTCGGCATCGGCAAGGTACGCAGTTTCTTGGTCATGCCATGCCTCGCCGTTCGCCCGGCTCGGTGGTGCCCAGAGCCGCTGTGCCCATGGCTCGCTCGCTGCACTCCCTCACGGTAGGGATCGTGTCATGCCCGCGCCGCCGCGTGCGGAACGGGTCGGTATGCCGGAGTGGCGCGCCCGTAGCGCGGCCATCCGGTCGGATCGGGGCTCAAGTGGGACAGGCATCGAGACTGCGATTCACTCGTCGGACGGGACACGGACACAGCCGGCCCGGACGTCGGCGGTCGGGTGGCCATCCGAGCGTTATCGTCCTCGCCGGTCGGCGCGTTGGCAACTCGGTGCGGCCCGCCGAACTACCGAATGGAACCGTTGCTACGACGCCTGCCAGCGGGAATCCCGCCGGATCGGATGGGCAGGCGGGACCTCCACCAGAACGATCGGCACACCGTCCGGATCGCGTATCCACATCTCGTGCAGACCCCACGGCTCCTCGACGGGGGCGCGATCGATCGCGATGCCCTTCAGCGCCAGTTCCACGGCGGCGGCGGAGACGTCGCGCACCTGGAGCCAGATCGCGCCCTCGAACGACGACGATTCTCCGGACCCGCCGTGCGCGGCCACCTCGATCAGCGACTGTCCCGCGAAGAAGACCGTGCCGCCCGGATACTCCCGCGCGATGGCCAGTTCCAGCCCGTCCCGGTAGAACGCGAGCGTGGCCTGGTAGTCGGCGGGCCGCAGGATGATCCGGCTGCTGAGGATGTCCATGTCAGAAGTACCAGGGGTAGGGGGTCCAGTCCGGCTTGCGTTTCTGCAGGAACGCGTCGCGGCCCTCGACGGCTTCGTCGGTCATGTAGGCCATCCTGGTCGCCTCGCCCGCGAAAAGTTGCTGGCCCACCAGTCCGTCGTCCAGCAAATTGAACGCGTACTTCAGCATGCGCTGCGCCTGCGGGGACTTGCCGTTGATGTCGGCGGTCCACTCCAGCGCGACGTCCTCCAGCTCCGCGTGGTCGACGACCTTGTTCACCGCGCCCATCTGGTGCATCTCCTCGGCGGTGTAGGGGCGGCCCAGGAAGAAGATCTCGCGGGCGAACTTCTGGCCGACCATCTTGGCCAGGTACGCGCTACCGTAGCCGCCGTCGAAGCTGCCCACGTCGGCGTCGGTCTGCTTGAACCGGGCGTGCTCGCGACTGGCCAAGGTCAGATCGCAGACCACGTGCAGGCTGTGACCTCCGCCCGCGGCCCAGCCGTTCACCAGCGCGATCACCACCTTCGGCATGAAACGGATCAACCGCTGCACCTCCAGGATGTGCAGGCGGCCCGCGCGGGCCTGGTCGACCGTGTCGGCCGTCTCGCCGCTGGCGTACTGGTATCCGCTGCGACCGCGGATGCGCTGGTCACCCCCGGAGCAGAAGGCCCAACCGCCGTCCTTGGGGCTGGGCCCGTTGCCGGTGAGCAGCACCGCGCCGACGTCCGGAGTCATCCGCGCGTGGTCGAGTGCCCGGTAGAGTTCGTCGACCGTGTGCGGGCGGAACGCGTTGCGCACCTCCGGCCGGTCGAACGCGACACGCACGGTGCCCTGCTCGATGTGCCGGTGATAGGTGATGTCGGTCAGGTTCTCGAATCCCGGAACGGGGCGCCACAGCTTCGGATTGAACGTCACCGGGCAATGCTAGGTCTCGCTTCGCCTGAAAGTCGTGGTCGGGCCCGGGAAGCGGCGACGACCCGGACTTGCGATCCAGCGGCGGCGGAGGCGAGCGGTGCGGTCGAGGCCCCGCGAACCCGGGCATTCGCGCGGGGTTGGCCGGACTTCGATTTGACGGTGTAAAACTACGCGTTACCGTGCAAGTATGAGCGAGCGAGTGAAACCGGTTATAGACCGGAGCGCGGTGGACGGATCCCGGTACGAGAAGCACGGCGGGTTTCCGAAGGTCACACCCGCGAAGGTCGGGCCGAACTTCGGCGGGTTCATCGAAGCCATGCGGACGTTGCAGGATCTCGCGGTGAGCGCGAACGCGCCGGACGATGTCTTCGGGGCCGCGCAGGCCAAAGCCCGCGAGCTGATCGACCTGCTCGAGCCCTACCGCGCCCCCGAGTTGCATGGGCCGGCGGGCCGCGCGGTCGAATTGCCCGGGCGGGGAAGCCTTCTGCTGTTGCCGTGGCGGGTGGTCGAGGCGGGGCCGGACGGCATCGAGATGACGGGTGTGTTCCGCCGGTTCCATCTCGGCGGCAACGGCGCCGCGCACGGCGGTGTGCTGCCGCTGCTGTTCGACGATCTGCTCGGCATGATCGTGCATTACGCCGGACGGCCGATCAGCCGCACCGCGTATCTTCACGTCAACTACCGCAAGATCACTCCGCTCGAGACGGAACTGACGGTTCGCGGACGGGTCGATCGGATCGAAGGGCGAAAAACTTTTATCACCGCCGAATTGCTCGATGAGCAGGGCGATCTCCTCGCGGACTGCGAAGGTCTCATGGTCGAGTTGCTACCGTGGCAGCCGTAGCCGGGTGAATGCTGGCGCGGGCACGTATAGTTGCCCTCGCTCGTTCATCGATACCGATCCGGAGGAACCTGAAAGTGGTTGCAGCACTGTCTGAATCCCTGCTCGACGACGCGAAGCGCCCGGCTTTCCTTGCCGATGCCGTCGAGGTTCTCGACGCCGAGGTGTCGGACAAGGGTGGTGCGTCCGGCCTGGCTGTGAAGGGTGGCTACGCGGCGGTCAAGAAGATCAGCCCGTCCATCGTGCCCGATGCGCTGGAGTCGTTGGCGCCCAAACTGGTCGCGCAGCTGGAGCCGTTCTGGCAGGAGTACACGGCGTCGGGCTCCGGCAAGTTCGCCGATCTGCTCGTCGCCAAGTCCGATGAGGTCGCCGAGGCGTTGCTCGCCGTCACCGACGCCCGGGCCGAGTCCTCCAGCCGCCCTGCCCTGCAGAAGGTCTACTCCTCGATGCGTTCCTCGGCGAAGAAGAACGTCATCGAGGCGCTGCCGCGGGTCGGCGACCTGATCCAGAAGCACGCTGGATGATTTTGTGACTCGCGTCCGAGCGACCGCCGCCGGCGACTTCGTCGCGTACGCGGCGGCACTCGGACGCGAGCCCGGCCGTGGATGGGCCCGTGTGCGACGACACAGTGTGATTGCGAGCCTCCCGGCGCGGACTTCTAGTTGACTGTCTGCCAGTCTGGAGGCGTGAACCCGTCTACAGCACAAGCGCAGGTCGTCGTCGACGAACTCGTGCGCGGGGGCGTGCGGGATGTCGTCCTGTGCCCCGGCTCCCGGAACGCTCCGCTGGCATTCGCCCTGCAAGCCGCCGATTCGGCCGGGAGATTGCGCCTGCACATGCGGATCGACGAGCGAACGGCGGGCTTCCTCGCCGTCGGGCTCGCGATCGCGAGCCGGCTCCCGGTCCCGGTCGTGATGACCTCGGGTACCGCGGTGGCCAATCTCGGGCCTGCCGTGCTGGAGGCGAACTACGCTCGGGTCCCGCTGGTGGTGCTCAGCGCGAACCGGCCATACGAGCTGCTCGGCTCCGGCGCCAACCAGACCGTCGAACAATTCGGCCTGTTCGGCAGCCAGGTTCGCGCCACCATCTCGCTCGGTCTCGCGGAGGAGGAGCCGGGCGACGCCGAGCATCCGCCCTACGGCCGGCAGAACAGCCAGTGGCGCTCGGCGGTCTGCCGAGTGCTTGCGGCGGCGCGCGGTACCCGCTCCGGCAACGCGGGCCCGGTGCACTTCGATGTCCCGCTGCGCGAGCCCTTGGTCCCCGACTTGAAACCGGGTGAGACGGCTCCGGCGGGCCGCGCGGGGGAGTGCGCCTGGACCGACACCCAATACGCCACCTTGGACGTGCCGCTCGATCTCGACCTCACGCCCGACACGGTCGTGATCTCCGGACACGGCGCAGGCTTGCGGCCGGAGCTGGCGAATCTGCCCACCGTCGCCGAACCCACCGCCCCCATGCACGGTCCCGCGCTGCATCCCCTCGTGCTGCCGCTGTTGCGGCCGACGCAGGCGATCATCACCGGCCGCCCGACCCTGCACCGGCAGGTATCGAAGGTGCTCGCCGACCCGGACGTCCGGGTCTACGCGCTGACCACCGGTCCGCGTTGGCCCGACGTGTCCGGCAACGTGGTCGGCACCGGTACCCGCGCCGTTACTGTCGGCGCACCCAGCGCGCAATGGCTCGAGCACTGCCGCGAACTGAACGCGAAAGCCGACCAAGTGGTGCGTGGCGCACTCGCGCGGCACCCCAAGCCGACGGGGCTGCACGTCGCCGCAGTCGTGATGGACGCGCTGCGCAACGGTGACCAACTCCTGCTCGGCGCCTCGAACCCGGTGCGAGACGCGGCGCTGGTGTCGCATCCGCGTCCGGGGATCAGGGTGCTGTCGAATCGCGGCGTAGCGGGTATCGACGGCACGGTGTCCACCGCGGTCGGCGCCGCTCTGCACCACGACGGGCGCACCATCGCCCTGATCGGTGACCTGACCTTCCTGCACGACGCGTCCGGCCTGCTGATCGGGCCAGGCGAACCGCGGCCCGCCGATCTGACCATCGTCGTCGCCAACGACGACGGCGGCGGCATCTTCGAACTGCTCGAGCAGGGCGACCCGCAATACGCGGGCGTGTTCGAGCGGGTCTTCGGCACCCCGCACGGCATGGATCTCGCCGCTTTGTGCGCCGCCTATCGCATTCCGCACCGGCAGGTCGATCCGCAGCAGCTGGCCGTCGAGCTGACCGGGCACGCCCATGGCATACGGGTGCTCGAGGTGGCCACCGAGCGGTCCAGCCTGCGGGAACTGCACGCGACGGTGCGGGCCAAGATCCAGCCCTGACCGGGTCAGTAGCCGGATTCGTCCTCGGGTTCGTCATCGATCGGGACCGCGATGGACTGTTCGATCACGTCCGCCGGGTTCGCCTCGAAGGTGTCGCGCTCCGGAGTCGCCCGTCCGACGGCTTCGTCCTGCTCGGGCTCGTCGGCGAGCACCGGCTCCTCCGGATACGCCGGAACGGACTGCTCGGCGAGATCGGCCTCCGGGATCGCGTCGGCAAGGGGGTCTGACATCGTGCGCTCCTCTCCGCGTAGGCCTCTCGATCGGCATACCCCTCGTGGCACGCCGCAATCGAGGCGGACGATCAACTCGGACTGCATCGAGGATGCCCGCGGTCCGGGCGTACGGCAAGCACCCGGCGCTCAGTGTTGTCGCGCTTCGCCCGCCCGCGCCGCCGTCGCGTCCGCGGGGTGTTCGACCAGCGCGAGCATGCGCCCGGCCATGAACCGCGCGGTCCGCACGGCCGACCCCGATCGCGTCACTTCGCTGACTTCGACCACGCCTCGCGCGATCCTCACCTCGACCCGCCTACCCGCTCGGGTAGCCGCGATCTCGTAACTGCGAGACCCGTCGCCGACGTCGACGACGATCTCAACCCGATCACCCTTCATCTTTCAATTATCCGCTTTTCCAGGGCTTTTCGCCGCTACGGGTTGATTGCGGAACGACTCGCCGCTCAATTTCGGCGTCTCGTCCCGTCTCTATTCCCGGAGACGTCCCACACCCCGAGGAGGCCCGATGAATCCCGAGTTCGATTTCGAGCCCGCGGCCGCCACTCTGGCGACCGTCGTCGACGGCATCGCCGACGACCAGCTCACGGCGCCGACACCGTGCGCCGACACCACGGTCCGCGATCTGCTCGCCCACGTAGTCGATCTGACCGAGGCATTCCGTCAGTCGGCGACCAAGGAGGCCGTCGGCGGATCCGTCGCGCCCGGCGCCCCTGCCGAGCGCGCCTTGGCGGAGGACTGGCGCGAGCGCATTCCGGCTCAGCTCGATGCCTTGGTGGCGGCGTGGCGGGAGCCGGCGGCCTGGGACGGCAACACGGAGGCGGGCGGGGTGAACGAGCCCGCCCCGGTGATGGCCAGGATCGCGCTGGACGAGGTCGTCGTGCACGGCTGGGATCTCGCGAAGGCCACCGGTCAGCCGTTTTCGTGTGCCGCCGAAGATCTGGCGACCTTGCTGGACATGCTGCGCGGCACACCCGCCGAAGGGGTGCCGGGTCTGTTCGGGCCGGTGGTGCCGGTCGCGCCCGATGCCACCGCCTTGGAGCGAGTCCTCGCTTTCACCGGTCGCCGCGCCGACTGGACCGCGGGTGACCGGGGAGCGGTGCTCGGCTAGTCGGCGGCGGACACGAACGTGCCCGCCCGTACGGCATCGACGGCGGCGCGGGCGGCGCGGTCCGCCACGATGTCATCGATCGGATCGCCGCTGGCGAGCAGCCGGTAGTACAGCGGCGCCGACACCGCGGACAGCACCGCGCGTGCGTCGGTGCGCTCGGGCGCTTCGCCGCGCGCGATGGCGGCCGCCACGCAGACCGACCATTCGGTGAGACGCACGTCGTAGAAGCGGCGCAGGGCGGCTGCGGTGGACTCGTCGCAGGTGGCGGCCGCGATCACGGCGCGGAAGAGCCTGCCTTGGCGAGGATCGGACAGGGTTTTCGCGACCAGGCGGGCATTGGCGGTGAGGTCGCCGAGGAGCGAGCCGGTGTCGGCGTGCGGCAGCGACTGCTCGGCCATGTCGACCAACAGGTCCGCGATCAGGCCGGTGGGTGTGCGCCAGCGGCGGTAGACGGTGGTCTTGCCGACTTCGGCGCGTGTGGCGACTTCGGCGAGGTCCAAGTTGGCGAAGCCGCGTTCGGTCAGCAGGTCGCCCGCGGCTCGCAGTACGGCCGCGCGGACCCGGGCGGTCCGTCCGCCGGGCCGGACGGAGCCGGGGGTCACGTCATCCATGACCATAACGGTACTCCAGTTTCATTTACGCGCGAAGGGGTGTACCGTCCGAAGCGTTAATGGAACAACAGACCCTTTAGGAGGGTGGTCCAGTGAACGTTCGGACGGTTGAGACGCAAATGGAGTACCGGCGGCTCGGCGCGTCGGGTCTGCACGTCCCGGCATTGAGCTTCGGCGCGGGCACCTTCGGCGGTCGCGGCGAGCTGTTCGGAGCATGGGGCGATACCGATGCCCACCAGGCGCGACGGCTGGTCGACATCAGTTTGGACGCAGGCGTGACCATGTTCGACACCGCCGATGTCTATTCCGACGGTGCCTCCGAAGAAGTGCTCGGCGCCGCCGTGAAGGGCAGACGCGATCGGGTGCTGCTGTCCACCAAGGCGACGCTGCCGACCGGACCGGGTCCGCGGGACGCCGGTTCCGGCCGGGCCAGGTTGATCGGTGCGGTGGAGGGATCGCTGCGCAGGCTGGGCACCGACTACATCGATCTGTTCCAGCTGCACGCCTTCGACGCGGGCACGCCGGTCGAGGAAGTCGTCGCCGCGCTGGACGATCTGGTGCGCGCGGGCAAGATCCGCTATGTCGGCGCGTCCAACTTCGCGGGGTGGCAGTTGATGAAATCCCTTGCCGCGGCGGATCGCAACGGGCTGACCAGGTACGTCGCGCACCAGGTCTACTACTCGCTGGTCGGGCGGGACTACGAATGGGAGCTCATGCCGCTCGGCCGCGACCAGGGCGTAGGCGCGGTGGTCTGGAGTCCGCTCGGCTGGGGCAGGCTCACCGGCAAGATCCGCCGCGGACAACCGCTTCCGGAAGGTAGCCGCCTGCACCGGACCGCCGAGGCAGGCCCTCCGGTGGACGACGCGAAGCTCTACGACGTGGTCGACGTCCTCGACGAGCTGGCCGTCGAAACCGGCAGGACGGTCCCGCAGATCGCGCTCAATTGGCTGCTGCGCCGCCCCACCGTCGCGACGGTCATCGTCGGCGCCCGCAACGAGGAGCAACTGCGCCAGAACCTCGGCGCGATCGGCTGGGAACTCGACGCCGACCAGATCGCCCGCCTGGACAAAGCCAGCGCCACCACCCCGCCCTACCCCTACTACCCGTACTACCGCCTCCCGGACTTCACCCGGCTCAACCCGCCCGCGGTGTGAGCAAGTATTCGACGGCGGGCGGTCAGCACCCTCGGATCGGCGTCGCGGTGAAGCCGAACTTGCCGATCGTGATCACGGCCGGACCGTCGATGCGGTCCAGGGCGTATATCGCCTCGCCGAGGTGGGTGGACATCAGGACCATCCACCAGTCCCACGAAGTTGTGGCGCTGCCTCGTGAACCGTCCTGCGCGATACGCCGGTAGTACGCGAGCAGCGTGTCGGGCGAGAACCGCATGGCGATCGGCGGAGTCAGCGCCGCCTCGTTGCGTTCGACAATGTGTGGGACGCCATGCAATACCTGGATTTTCAAGCCTTCCCACGTCCCGGCTCGAACGATGGAGTCCGTCAGTTCGTCGTGTGTCGGATCTTCCATGGCAGCCTCGTCCCCCGGCGGTCGGTGACGGTCGCTTCGAACCCGTCGTGTTTCTTGACGGAGCGGAGTGCGACCGCGCTCCATGGTGTGATGTAGATCACTGAATCGGGCGCTGTGGGCCCGGCGATACGGTCGGTCAGTACACGTCGCGGACGTAGCGCTTCTCGGCGATGAGTTGCTTCTTGAAGGCCAGTGCGCCGTCCTCGTCGAGTTTGCCGTGGATGCGGGCGATTCGCAGGAGCGCGTCGTCGACGTCCTTGGCCATGCGGCTGGCGTCGCCGCAGACGTAGAAGTGGGCGCCGTCGCGCAGCCAGGACCACAGCTCGGCGCCGTGCTCGATCATGCGGTGCTGCACGTAGATCCGTTCGCGCTGGTCTCGGGAGAAGGCCAGGTCGAGCCGGGTCAGGAAGCCGGAACGGAACATGTCCTCCAGCTCGGTGCGGTAGTAGAAATTGTGCGCCGCGTGCTGATCGCCGAAGAACAGCCAGTTGCGTCCGGTGCAGCCGAGGGCCCTGCGCTCCTGAAGAAATCCGCGGAAGGGGGCGATGCCGGTGCCGGGGCCCACCATGATCATCGGCGCGGTCGGGTCGGCCGGAGGACGGAAATGCGGTGCGCGCTGCAGGAAGATCGGCACCGCCGTGTCGGTGAGGTCGGCGCGATCGGCGAGGAAGGTCGAGCAAACGCCGCCGCGCCGCGCCGCCGAGCCGGTGGCCGCCGGGTCGCCGTAGCGCACGATGCCGACGGTCAGCTCTACTTCATCCGGGCTGACCCGCGGACTCGACGAGATCGAATACTGGCGCGGCTGCAGTTTTTTCAGGGTGCCGAGCCACTCCACCAGATCGGCCCGCACAGGGAAATCGCGCAGCACGTCGACGGCCTGCCGATCCCACAGGTAGTTCGCCAGCTCGTTGCGATTGTCTCGGCGCAGCAGTTTGGCGAGTTTGCCGCTGGCGTTGCGCTCGGCGAGGAAGCCGAGCAGATCCTGACCGACCTTGGTGATGTCGAAGTGCGTGCGCAGCGCGTCGGCCAGGGGAACTTCGCGCTCGTCGACTTCCACGACGCGGCGACCGTCCAGCCCGGTGGCGGATAGCCATTCGCTGACCAGAGCGGTGCTGTTCACCGGCCAGACGCCCAGCGAATCGCCCACTTCGTACGCGGCGTCCAAGCCGCGCAGATCGAACGCGAAGCGGCGCACCTCCTTCGGTGATCCCGCGGCGGAGAGCAACTCGTTGCGCACCAGTGCGGCACGCAGCGGCGCGGCCCGGGTGAACGGTGCGGTGCGGGTGCGACCGAGTGCCGGGGCCATGCTCGGCGACTCCACCGTGGCCACCCCGCCGCCACGGGGCGTGGGTCGGCTCGGCGCGGCCGCACCGGTCACCGGCGAATCGGCGGGGTCCTCGGCCGGGCCGTCGCCCAAGGCGGCGAGCACGTCATCGAGCCAGCGCTGTGCCGCGTCTTGGTAGTCGGGTTCACTGTCGACGCGCGGGAGCAATCGGGTCGCGCCCAGTTCGGCGAATTTCTGGTCGAGTTTGCGACCGTAACCGCAGAAGTCGTCATAGGAGGAGTCGCCGAGCGCGAACACGGCGTAACGCACACCGGTCAGCCGCACGACGCTGTCGGCCAGCCGATCCCAGAAATCGGCTCCGTTGTCCGGCGGCCCTCCGTCGCCGAACGTGCTGCTGACCACCAGCACGTCGCCCTGGAGCGCACCCGGATCGCAGGAGTCCAGGTCCGATAGGCGCGGTGTGAATTCGTGCTCGGCGAGATGTGCCGCGACGGCGGCGGCGAACTCTTCGGCGTTGCCGGTCTGCGATGCCCACAGCACGGTGACCGTGCGGGCGGCGGCGCCCGTGTCCGTCGTGGGCGCCGCACTACGCGAATACATCCCGGCCAGCAGCCCGTCGACCCACAGCCTGGTGTGCGCGGACATCGGCGCCGTCTCCGGAAGCACCGGCTGACCGGTCACCGGAAGCGCTTGCAGCGCCGCCAGATAGCCGCTGAGGTAGATCCGCTCGGTCTCGCTGAGCGTGGGGGCGGTGCCGCTGTCGAGGCCGAGCACGGCGGCCAGCGGGTGCGCCGCCTGAGCCGCGGGCAGCGCGGCGGGAGCCTGCGGCCGCGGCACGGAAGCCACCCGGCGTAGCGCCACCGCGCAGGCCTTGAACTCCGGTTGCAGCGAGGCCGGATCGACCGCGTCGTTGGTGACCGCGTTGATGGTCAGGTATTCGCCTTGCTCGTCGTTCCAGTGGAACGGCACGAAGCAGTCGCCCTGCCGCACCCGGTCGCTGACCTGCACCGGCAGCACCGCACGGCCACGGCGGGAGGCGATCTCGAGCTGGTCGCCCGTGCGCAGACCGAGCCGCTCGGCGTCGGCCGGATGCACCTCGACGAACGGCGTGCCGTTCAGCTTGGTCAGTTTGTCGATCTTGCCGGTCTTGGTCATCGTGTGCCACTGATGTTGCAGGCGACCGGTGTTCAGCAGGAACGGGTAGTCGTCGTCGGGCATCTCCTCCGGCAGCAGGTGTGGCCGGGGCCAGAACACCGCGCGGCGGCTCGGCGTGGCGAAGGCCAGCCGGGGCCGGTGGCCGTTCTCGTCGATGAACAGCGTCTGGCTGACGCCGTCGTTGACGTAACGGATCGGGTTGCGCCTGCGGTCCGGCTCCGCGCACGGCCACTGCATCGGCCCTTCGCGCAGCGCCGCATAGGTCACGCCGCGCAGGTCGTAGCCGGTGGCGGGATTCGCGAACCGCTTGATCTCGTCGAACACCTCGGCGCTGGAGGCGAAGTCGAAGCCGGGGAATCCCATGGCGGTGGCGACGTCGGCGATGATCCGCCAGTCCGGCCGCGCGTCGCCGATGGGCGGGACCGACTGCTGCAGCAGGGTGAGGTTGCGTTCGGAATTCACCATCACCGCGTCGGCTTCCGCCCACAGCGTGGCGGGGAGCAGCAGGTCGGCGTAGGCGTTGGTCGCGGTCTCGGTGTAGGCGTCCTGGGCGATCACCAGTTCGGCCGCCTCCAACCCCGCGATCACGGTCTTCCGGTTCGACACCGTGGCGACGGGGTTGGTGCAGATGATCCAGGCCGCTTTGATCGTTCCTTCGGCCAGTTCACGGAACATCTCCACCGTGCCGGGCCCGGCTTCGGTGCGCAGGGTGCCGGGCGCCAGTTCCCACGCGGTCTCCACGAACGTGCGGTCCTCGGCGGAGAGCAGGCTGCGCTGGCCGGGCAGGCCGGGGCCCATGTACCCCATCTCGCGCCCGCCCATCGCGTTCGGCTGCCCGGTGAGCGAGAACGGCCCGCTGCCGGGACGGCAGATCGCGCCGGTGGCCAGGTGCAGGTTGCACAGCGCGTTGGTGTTCCAGGTGCCGTGTGTGGACTGGTTGAGTCCCATCGTCCACAGCGACATCCACTCGCCCGCCGCGCCGATCCATTCGGCCGCGGTCCGGATGTCGGCCTCGGCCAGTCCGGTGATCTCGGCCACGCGCTCGGGGGGATAGTCGGCCAGGAACTCCGGCATCGCGTCCCAGCCCTCGGTGTGCTCGGCGATGAACTCCGCGTCGATGTGGCCGCCTGCGACCAGCAGGTGCAGCAACCCGTTGAGCAGCGCGAGATCCGTGCCGGGCGCGATTTGCAGGAACAGGTCGGCGCGTGCGGCGGTCTCGGTGCGGCGCGGGTCGACCACGATGAGCTTCGCGCCCGTCTTCAGGCGATCGGCCATGCGGAGAAAAAGGATGGGGTGGCAGTCGGCCATGTTCGCGCCGATGACGAAGAACAGGTCCGCGTGCTCGAAGTCGTCGTAGGAGCCGGGCGGCCCGTCCGCGCCGAGCGACTGCTTGTACCCGGTGCCCGCGCTGGCCATGCACAGCCGCGAGTTCGCCTCGATGTGCACCGTGCGCAGATAACCCTTGGCGAGTTTGGTCGCGAGGTACTGCGCCTCCAGCGACATCTGCCCGGAGACATACAGCGCGATCGCGTCCGGACCGTGTTCGTCGAGAATCGCGCGCAACCGAGTGGCCGCCTCGTGGACGGCCTCGTCGACGGGGAACGGCACCGGAACCTGGCCGCGCTCGAAGCGCCGGTAGGCGGTCTCCATCCGTCCGGGAGTGCGCATCAACTCCGCGTGGGTCGCCCCCTTGGTGCACAGCCTGCCGGCGTTCGCCGGATGCAGTTTGTCACCGCTGACCTTGGCGATCACCGGCTTGCCCGCGCCGTCGGCGGCCGTCGACACCGTTATCCCGCAGCCGACGCCGCAGTACGAGCACGCCGTTCGGGCGGTGCCGTCGCCGCGGCCGGTCACTGGATCGGTCATGTCTCCGATCATGCGGACCGCCGATTGCGCCGGATTTACCTCGCGTTATCGCCAGGTGACATTCCTCCTCACCGCTCCCGGATCGGTCGGTGAGGTGTGATCCAGATCTCCGGCTCAGTCCAGCTTGTAGGCGCGGTGCAGGGCCACCACGCCCCCGGTGAGGTTGCGCCACTTCACCGACGACCACCCGTTCGCCGCGATCCGCATCGCCAGCCTGCGCTGATTGGGCCACTCCGTGATCGATTCGGCCAGGTAGACGTAGGCTTCGGGATTACTGCTGACCACGCGCGCCACCTTGGGCAGCGCTTTCATCAGGTACTCCAGGTACACCGTGCGGAACACCGGCAGCACCGGCGCGGAGAACTCGCACACCACCAGCCTGCCGCCGGGCTTGGTGACCCGCAGCATCTCGCGCAGGGCGAGGTCGGTGTCGGCCACGTTGCGCAGCCCGAAGGAGATGGTCACCGCGTCGAAGGAGTCGTCGGCGAACGGCAGCGCCATCGCGTCGGCCGCCACCATCGGCACGTCGCGGAACCGGCCCGCGCTGAGCATGCCCTTGGAGAAGTCGGCTGCGAGGCACCACGCGCCGGATTTCTGCAATTCCAGGGTGGATACACCGGTGCCCGCCGCGAGATCGAGCAGCCGCTCGCCCGGCCGTGCCGCCAGCGCCTTGCGGGTCGCCCAGCGCCAATAGCGATCCTGTCCGGCGGAGATCACCGTGTTGGTCAGGTCGTAGCGCCGGGCGACGCCATCGAACATCGCCGCGACTTCGCGCGGCTGCTTGTCCAACGAGGCCCGGTTCGATTGCGTTTTCGGCACGGGAAGACCCTAACTCGCGGTCTGTTACGAACCGAGCGCGGCGCGTGGATACCTCCGTCACGCTTCGGCCGGGTTCATGCCGTATGCGGCAACCGAATCCGCGCGCCGGTCACTTCCGTGTAGTGGCCCATCAACTCGGTGCAGATGGCGGGCCAAGTCCGCGACAGCACCGACTTCCGCGCCGCCCCGGCGAACCGGGTCCGCAGCTCCGGATCGTGCAGCGCCCCGACAGCGCTGGGCAGCAACTCGCCGAACCGGTCCACCGGAAGCAGATAGCCGTTGCGGCAGTGGGCGATCAGGTCGCGGGGACCGCCCGCGTCGGGACCGATCACCGGGACACCGGAGGCCAGCGCCTCCTGCACGCCCTGGCAGAACGTCTCGTGTTCGCCCGCGTGCACCATGACGTCCAGACTGGCGTACGCCCGCGCCAGCTCGCCGCCGCCGAGTTCGCCGGTGAACACCGCGGTCGGCATCAGCCGGGCCAGCCGCTGACGCTCCGGCCCGTCGCCGACGATCACCAGCTGGATGTCCGGGTCGGCGGCCAGCACCGCGAGCCGCTCGACGTGCTTCTCCGGCGCGAGTCGCCCCACGAAGCCCACCAGCAGGCGGTCCCGGCCCGCGAGCCAGGCGTCCCGCAGTTCGGCGGAGCGGGCGCTCGGCGTGAACCGCGCGATGTCGACGCCGCGCCCCCACCGGTGCACGCGCGGGATGCCGTGCCTGGCCAGGTCCTCGGCGGCGGCCCGGGACGGGGCGAGCGTGCGGGTGGCGCCCTCGTGGATGCGCCGGGTCCAGCCCCAGGCGGCACGGCTCGCCAGCCCGAGCCCGTAACTCTTGGCGAAGCCGGCCACGTCGGTCTGATACACCGCGACAGTGGGCAGATCCAGCCGCAATGCCGCGCCGAGGCCGCCGGCGCCGAGCAGGAACGGAGAGGCCAGGTGAACCACCTCGGCGTCGAAGTCCTCGATGGCCGAGACGATGCCCGGCTGGGGCAGCCCGACCGGCAGCGAACTGACCTTCGGGACCATGACCGCGGGTACCCGGTGGACCGGGAAACGCTCGTAGTGGCGCGGTGCGGCGGGCTGTCCGCGGGGGGTGTCCGGCGCGATGATCAGCGCTTCGTGCCCGTTCCGGTCCAGGTGGTCGAGCACCCGCAGCACCGAGTTGACGACACCGTTCATGTTCGGCAGGAACGACTCCGCGACGATCGCTACACGCACGCTCCCAGCGTGACCGCTACACCGCGCCACGCCGCCACGCCGAAGTGAAGCGCACGGAAAGATCCGGCGAACTATCGGAACCCCGACCGCTTTCCCGGTGACGCGGATCTCAGGCCTGCGGGGCGGGCCTGACCACCGGCGCGGGACCGCGCCTACCCGCGCGGAAAAGCAACCACAGCGCGGGCAGCGCGAGCAGCCACACCACGACGATCACCGACAACGCGGGCGGAACGGCGACGCGCACGTCACGGCCCTCCACCCGCACCAGGTCCGGGTCGCTGCGGCGGTACTCCACACGAATCCGCTCGCCCGCGGTCAAGTTGGTCGGATAGAGCACGCCGACCTTCGGATTGTGTGTCTCGCCGTCCGGTGTGACGTACATGACCGCCGAGCGCAGCCGTCCCGCCGAGAGCACCTCGGCCGTGGTGCTGCCCTTGTCCGAGCTGATCAGATAATCGTTGCGCCACGCGGCCAGCACCAGCAGCCCGACGAGCACGCTCACCGCCGTCGCGGCGATCAACACGCCGATCCTGGCCCGTCGCAGGCGGATCGGCCGCCTGGTGAACTGGCTGGTTTCCGACACCGCCACAGGCTACCGATCGGCTCGGCTACGGTGGCGGCCATGTCCCGAAAATTCAGCTTCACCGTGCCGTACACAGTCCCGGTCGAAGATCTCCACCGGGCACTCATCACCGACGACGTCTGGCGGTCCCGCTTCGCCGAGGCGGAGACGGCGACAGTCGACCTGTCGCATCCCGACGGCGCGGGCACCATTCGCATCCATATGACCGAGAAGGCTCCCGAGGACAAGGTGCCAGCGCTGGTCCGCAAGGTGCTCAGGAGCGAACTCACCTTCTCCCGCACCGACAACTGGCAGCCGCTGGTCGGCGAGGTCGCCAAAGGCACCTTCGAGGTCTCCACCGGCGGCATCAACACCGCGATGTCGGGGTCCTACGAGATCCGTTCCACCGCGGAAGGTTCCGAGATCGAGGTCGTCGGCACCGTGCGGGTGAAGGTTCTCGTGGTCGGCGGCGCGATCGAGCCACTCGCCGAGCAGTTGCTCCACCGAGTGCTGAAGGGCGAGCGCAAAAGCATCGAGGACTGGCTGTCCGCCGAGTCGACCGCGTGAGTGCGCGCGTTGCCCCAGCGCGCCGGGGCAACGCCGTCGCGGCCTAGGCGAAGTCCTGCGGCGAGAACTCCTTCTGCTCCACCAGGACCAGCCAGTTTCCCGAATTGTCCCGGATGATCGCCTCGGTCCCGTAGGGCCGTTCGGCGGGCGGCTGCACGAACTCCACCCCTTTGGCGGTGAGTTCCTCGAAGGTCTTCTGGCAGTTCTCGGTCCGCAGGCCGAGCGAGCCGTGCGTGCCGTTGGCCAGCGCCCGCCGGACGGCGTCGGCGTAGTTCTCGTCCAGCGGCGGGCCGGGAAGCATCAGCGTGATCTCCAGCTCGGGGTGCGCGGGATGCGCGACGGTGACCCAGCGGAAACCGTTGTCGCCCATCGTGACATCGCTGGTCTCGATGAAGCCGAGCTTGTCGACGTACCACTCTTTCGCGGCGGTTTGGTCCGTCACGTACACCGTCACCAGGGAAACGTTCGTAATCGTCGTCATGCGGTCCACGCTATGGCGGGCGCGGGGCCACCGGCTTCTCCGAAATTGCGCCGTTCGGTCAGCATGGCGGCTTGCGGTCGGAGAGCCCGTGCATGAAAACGAAACAGCCGGGGATACGCGGAGCGCCGTCGGCGAACTTCGCCTGGTATTCCGACGGCGTGACCCCGACCAACTGCCGGAACTTGCTGCTGAACGAGCCGAGGCTGCTGTAGCCGACCAGCATGCACACCTCGGTGACCGTCAGATTGGTCGAGCGCAGCAGGTCCTGGGCGCGTTCGATGCGCCGCTCGGCCAGGTACACGGCGGGGGTGCGGCCGTAGACCGCGGCGAACGCGCGCAGGAAGTGGTATTTCGACACCCCGGCGGCCGCCGCCAGTTCCTCCAGATGCAGCGGGTCGGCGTAATGGCGGTCCGCGAGGTCCCTGGCCCGGCGCAGATGCGGGAGCAGATACAGCGCGGGCAAGCCGCGCGCTCGTTGTCCGCCCATCGCGCCGCCCTCGTCCCTAAGCGAACGGCGGACGCTCGTCGAAGCGCAGCGATGCCCGGCCCGCCATCCGCCACGCCCGCGCGGTCAGGTCGACGTCCTCGTCGGTCACCAGATTGCCCATCACCCGGACCGCGGTGCGCTGCAAGTACTTCGACCGCATCACCGGAGGACCGCCCAGCGGCACCATGCGCGGGTGCGTGGCCAGGCCCGCGATCCGCCGGGCGACCGAGAACGTGCGTCCGTAGCGGGCGCGCAGGGTCTGCGGCCAGATCGCGGTGAAGTCGGGCTCGTCCAGCAGGCCGGCCAGCATGTGGCCGCCCTCCAAGCCGTAATCGATGCCTTCGCCGTTCAGCGGGTTCACACACCCCGCCGCGTCGCCGATCAGCACCCAGTTGCGCCCCGCGACGTTCGAGACCGCCCCGCCCATCGGCAGCAGGGCCGAGGCGACCGCGCGCAGCGAGCCCTCGAATTGCCATTCCTCGGTGCGCAGCGCGGTGTAGTGCGCCAAGAGCGGCTTCAACGCGATGTGCGAGGGGCGACGTTCCGTGGCCAGCGACCCCACACCGATGTTCACCTCGCCATTGCCGAGCGGGAACACCCAGCCGTAGCCGGGAACCAGTTCGCCGGAGGCGTCGCGCAACTCCAGATGCGAGGTGATCCACTGGTCGTCGCTGCGGCCGGACTTGATGTAGGCCCGCGCGGCGGTGCCGTAGGCGTACTGCCGATGCCAGACGCGGCCGAGCAGCCGCCCGATCGGCGAACGCACCCCGTCGGCGACCACCAGCGTCCGGCAGGCGATGGTGCGCGTGCCGCCCGCCGTACGCACCGTCACACCCGTGACCCGGTCACCCTCCCGGGTGACATCCATTACCTTCGTCCCGTCCACCATGCGCGCGCCCGACTTCACCGCCGTCTCGCGCAACTTGTCGTCGAGTTCGGTTCGGGGAACCGCGCTTCCGTACGTGGGGAAGGAACCGCCCGGCCAGTTCAGCAGCGCTTCGCGGCCGAAGCCGGTCATCCGGAGGCCGTGGTTGACGACGTGCGCGCGCACCCACTCGCCGAGCCCCAGCTGCTCCAATTCGGCGGTCGCACGCGGGGTGAGCCCGTCACCGCAGGTCTTGTCCCTGGGAAAAACGGCGGAATCGACGAGCACTACGTCGCGTCCGGCCCGCGCCGCCCAGGCCGCCGACGCCGATCCGGCCGGGCCCGCGCCGACGACCAGCACCTCGGCCCGGCTGGGCAACGCGTCCTCGTCGGGCGCGGGACTCGCTTCCGGTGAACCCATGCGGTCCATACTCGCAGGGCAGTCTCGCCGATGTCGACGGCGGTCGCGCTCGCGTCGTGGACGGTCACCATCGAGGCGGTGCGGCAGTGGACGATCCGCCACAGAGTGACGGTGTTCATGGGCCATCCGGCGGGGACACGCTAGGTTCTCTACCGTGGGGTCGGACGCATCGCTGGGAGAAGGAATGAGCACATCGGCCATGAGCGAGCGCAGCGAGCGAATCATGGACACGGCGCACGGCGGGCACAGCGAAGCCGGGAGCGACGCGGGCACGGTCGTGGCCGGGGTCGATCTCGGTGACGTCGGGCTGGCCGACACCGTGCGCAACGGCTTGGCGGACGTGGAGAGACTCCTCGTCGACGAGCTGTCCGACGGCGCGGAATTCCTCCAGGAGGCGGCGCTGCACCTGGCCAAGGCCGGCGGCAAGCGATTCCGTCCGCTCTTCACCATCCTCACCGGACAGCTCGGCCCGCGCCCCGCCGATCCCGCTCTGGTCACCGCGGGCACCGTCGTCGAACTCGTGCACCTGGCGACGCTGTACCACGACGACGTGATGGACGAGGCCCCGATGCGCCGCGGCGCGCCGAGCGTCAACTCGCGGTGGGGGAACAACATCGCGATCCTCGCGGGCGACTACTTGTTCGCGCACGCGTCCCGGCTCACCTCCACCCTCGGTCCCGACGCGGTGCGCATCATCGCCGAGACCTTCGCCGAACTCGTCACCGGTCAGATGCGCGAGACCATGGGCGCCCGCGAATCCCAGGACCCCGTCGAGCACTATCTGCGCGTGGTGTGGGAGAAGACCGGTTCGCTCATCGCCGCCGCAGGCCGCTTCGGCGGCACCTTCTCGGGTGCGGATGCCGAGCACGTCGAGCGACTGGCCCGCCTCGGCGACGCGGTCGGCACCGCCTTCCAGATCTCCGACGACATCATCGACATCTCCTCCGCCTCCGAGCAGTCCGGCAAGACCCCTGGCACCGACCTGCGTGAAGGTGTGCACACGCTGCCGGTGCTGTACGCGCTGCGCGAGGAGGGCGTCGACGGCGACCGGCTGCGCAAGCTACTCGCGCGTCCGCTGGAGACCGACGACGAGGTGAAAGAGGCGCTCGACCTGCTCGCCGACTCCCGCGGCATGGCGCTGGCCAAGGAGAAGCTCCAGGGCTACGCCGACCTCGCCTACGCCGAGCTGTCCGCCCTGCCCGGCGGCCCCGCGAACGACGCGCTCGAGCGGCTGGTCCGCTACACCATCGAACGCGTGGGTTGAGTGGTCCGCCGCTCATGAGCCGGGGCGCATGTCGGCGAGGATTGATTTCCGCCGGCTGATTTCGGCTGGGCGCGGATTCATCGGAACTTTGCCTAGAGCTTCTATCGTTTATCTGCTGTAAGGCGACTCGGTGAACGGGGGAGCGGCAAGGGAGACGTATGCACGGGCACGGGTTTGCGAACGGGCTGAAGACCTTCGGGCTGATGGTGGGCCTGTCGGCCCTGATCGTGTTCATCGGCGCGCTGTTCCGCAACCCGACGATCCTCGTCGTCGCGATCCTGCTCGCGGTGGGCATGAACGCCTACGCGTACTTCAACAGCGACAAGATCGCGTTGCGGGCCATGCACGCGCAGCCGGTCAGCGAGCTGGAGGCGCCGGTCATGTACCGGATCGTGCGCGAGCTGGCCACCATCGCGCGCCAGCCGATGCCACGGCTGTACATCAGCCCCACGAACGCGCCCAACGCCTTCGCCACCGGACGCAATCCGCGCCATGCCGCGGTGTGCTGCACCAGCGGCATCCTGCAACTTCTCGACGAGCGGGAATTGCGGGCCGTGCTCGGCCACGAACTGTCGCACGTCTACAACCGCGACATCCTCATCTCCTCGATCGCGGGTGCGCTCGCCGCCGTCATCTCCGGCCTGGCCAACCTGGCCGTCTACGCGTCCATGCTCGGCGGCAACCGCAACGGCGAGGGGCCGAACGTGCTGGCCGTGCTGCTGGTATCGTTGCTCGGCCCGATCGCGGCCACGCTGATCAAGCTGGCCGTCTCCCGCTCGCGCGAATTCCAGGCCGACCAATCCGGCGCCGAACTGACCGGCGACCCGCTGGCCCTCGCCTCCGCACTGCGGAAGATCGAACGCGGCGTCCACACCGCCCCACTACCGCCCGAACCGAGGCTGGCGTCGCAGTCGCATCTGATGATCGCCAACCCGTTCCGTCCGGGTGAGCGGGTCGCCCGCTGGTTCACCACGCACCCGCCGATGAACGAGCGCATCGCCCGGCTGGAGGAGATGGCGGGCGGTCCCCGCCGGTACTGAGCCCGGCGGCCTCAGTCGTCCGAGGCCAGTTGGTCTTCGTAAGCGCGGAACGTATCGACGAACAACTTCCGCTGGTCCGCCGTGAGCGGCTCGAGCACCGTACGCCAGGCGCGAGCGCTGCGTCCCAGCCATTTGTGCACGGATCGCTCGTGCGCCGATGCGATGGCGACGATGGTGCGTCTGCGGTCGTCCGGGTCGGTGCCGCGTTCGAGCACACCCTGCTTGCTGAGTTCGCCGACCATGAGACTCACCGTCGTCGGCGCCACCTCCAGCCGGGCGGCCAGATCCGTCACCGTGGTCGGGCCGTCGAACACCAGGTTGGCCAGCAACGACAGGTGCCGCGGCGCCAGCGAGAAGGATTCCAGCTCCGGGGGAACGCCCAACTTCTTGGCCCGTCCGACCACGCGCGGCATGAGCAGCAACAACGTGCGGATGCCCTCGTCCACGCCGAGTCCGGCCCGCTCCTCGGTCGACATGCAGTCCCCTCTAGCACCCTCGTGGACACGCTGAACGCGACCGACCCGGCCGCGCTGCGGACCCGGCGCTCAGCGGTAGTTGACGAACTGCAGCGCGATCCCGAAATCCTCGCCCTTCAGCAGGGCGATGACGGCCTGCAGATCGTCGCGCTTCTTGCTGCTCACGCGCAGCTCGTCGCCCTGGATCTGCGCCTTCACGCCCTTGGGGCCCTCGTCCCTGATCTTCTTGGAGATCTTCTTCGCGTGATCGGAGTCGATGCCCTGCACCAGCGAACCGGTGATCTTGTAGACCTTGCCGGAGGAGACCGGCTCACCCGCGTCGAACGCCTTCAGCGAGATGTCGCGGCGGATCAGCTTCTCCTTGAACACCTCCAGCGCGGCCTTGACGCGCTCCTCCGCCTCCGCGGTGAGGACGATCTTGTCCTCGCCGGACCATTCGATCGACGCGCCGGTGCCGCGGAAGTCGTAGCGGGTGTTGAGTTCCTTCTCCGCCTGATGCAGGGCGTTGTCGACCTCCTGTCGGTCGACCTTGCTCACAACATCGAAAGACGAATCAGCCACGCTGCGCTCCTGTTCTGATGGTCCGACGGGTGAGTTGAACCGGACGCTTCCAGCCCCCGTCAGTTCTACCCGGAGACCCGAGGGTAGTCGCGTCGCACGGCCGATAGCCAGCCGGTTTGCATTCAGGGTGCGGGTTCGATGTATTCTGCTCAGCGCGCGAAACAATGCGCGAAAGGCAGGTTGCCCGAGCGGCCAATGGGAGCAGACTGTAAATCTGTCGGTGAAAGCCTACGTAGGTTCGAATCCTACACCTGCCACTCCGCTCACTAGGCGAGCCCTGTACGCAGAAAGCGCGTACAGGGCTCGCTTCGTAATGTCTTGTGGGGGTGCAACCCCCACGCCCCGGGGGCCCGGGGGGGGGCCCCCCCCCCCCCCCCCCCCCCCGGGGGGGGGGGGGGGGGCCGGGGGGGGGGGGGGGGGGGGGGGTGTGGGGGGGGGGGGGGGGGGGGCGGGGGGGGGGGGGCCCCCCCCCGGGGGGGCCCCCCCACCCCGCGGATTTCCCGTCTCGGGATGTCACATCCGGTCTACCGCGAACTCCACGGCGGGCCACATGGCCCACCGGTAGTCCGTGTGCGCGGCCGGACGGATGCCGCCTTCACACACCGGATCACCGCTCGCGCAGTAGTTTCCGGTCCGCCCGGCGTATCGGTCCGGCACGTTCCAGCCGATCAGCCGGATCGGGTCGCCGAACAGCAGCACCGCCGCCACCCGGGCTTCCAGATCTCCGGGCAGCGAGTAGATGCCACCGAGCACGGTGACGATGCCGGTGCCGAGCACCCCGTGGGTGACGACGGCTCCTTGCGAGAAGCCGACCAGGATGAACCGCTGGTCCGGGCACTTCGCCGCTTGCCACATCAGGTGCGCGGTCATGTCCTGCGTGCCGCGGCTGATCGAGGACGGATCGAGCAGGTCGGCGGGGTAGTCCACCCGATAGGCCTGCGAATCGACCGGAAGCGCTTGCCACAGTGCGTCGTACAGCGGATCGCCCACCACCGAACCCAGATACCCGGGTTCATGGGTGCCTCTGGCGACGACGACGTCGACCGCCGCACAGGACGCGGCCCATGCGTGCATTCCCGTCGCAGCCCCGAAACCCGCGACGATCAGTAGCACGGCGAATGCCCTTACTACACGCCACTTCTCGAACTGGATTACCTTCCGGTTGGCCATCGTACTCACCTACTCACGCCGTTGTGAGACAGCCGATCGACACTTGTCAGTGACAATTACTCGGCTATATCCGCGAAGGTAAGAACGGCTCAGGAGGCCGTCAAGGAACTCCATCCGACCGATACGGAGTCAGCGCCGAATCGTGTTCTACGGCAGGAGAACCGCCGCACCGGCAAATCGTCCGTGCGCGAGATCGGCCAGCGCCCGATCGGCCATGTCCAGGGAATACCCGTGCGTGGTCAGATGTATCCGGTGTTCGCCGGCGAAAGCCAGGAATTCGCGGGCATCCGCGCGGGTGTTCGCGGTCACCGAGCGAATCTCTCGTTCCTGGAACAGATGCCGCTGGTAGTTCAAGGCGGGAATGTCGCTGAGATGAATACCGGCGACGGCGAGGATCCCGCCGCGATCGAGCGCCGCCAGCGCGGGCGGCACCAGCTCACCGACGGGGGCGAACAGGATCGCCGAATCCAGCAGCACCGGAGGCGGATCCGCCGCGCCCTGCACCGAGGCGGCGCCCAGCGCGGCGGCGAGCTCCCGCGCCGCCGGATCCCGCGTCATCACGTGCACCTCCGCTCCGCGCGCGGCGGCTACCTGAGCGGCGATGTGGGCGCTGCCGCCGAAACCGTAGATCCCCAGCCGCCCGCCCTGCGGCACGGCGGCCCGCAGCAGCGCTCGGTACCCGATGATGCCGGCGCACAACAGCGGGGCGGTATCGGCATCGGAGTAGCCCGGGGGCAGGCGCAGCGCGTAAGTCGAGGGCACACAGGCGAATTCGGCGTAGCCGCCGTCGGCGTCCCAGCCGGTGTAGGCCGAGTGCGGACAGAGGTTCTCCGCCCCGCGCAGGCAGAACTTGCACTCGCCGCACGTGTGCCGCAGCCAGGCGATGCCCACCCGGTCCCCCACCGCGAAACCCTCCGCGGCCCTGCCGACCGCGACGACCTCGCCGACGACCTCGTGCCCCGGCACCACCCCCGCGCGGTGCACCGGAAGGTCGCCTTCGGCCACGTGCAAGTCGGTCCGGCACACGCCGCAGGCCAGCACACGCACCAGCAGTTCGCCGGGACCGGGTTCGGGGACGGGTGTTCGCTCCGCGTCCAACGGTCCGCTCTCGATCGGACCCGGCCTGCGCACCCGCCAGCAACGCATCGCGGACGTTCCGCTGCGAACCTCGCTCATCGGATCACCTCGCACCGATCGGATCGACACGGATGGGCACCCCGACCGCGGCGGTCGGGCCGGAATCACCCTACTCGGCGAATACGGCCACGCGGTCCGGCGAATTCTGATACGTTTCTGTATCGAGTACATTCCTGTATCCAACGCCTCGACCGAGGAGGTGCCCGATGACGTCCGATGCCGTGCAGGCCGCGCCCGCCCGGGTCACCCGCCGCCGCGCCGAAACCAGGAACCGGCTGCTGACCGCCGCCTACGAGGCGTTCGCCGAGGAGGGTTTCGGCCGCGCCACCGTGGAGCGGGTCTGCGAGCGCGCCGGATTCACCCGCGGGGCGTTCTACTCGAACTTCAGCTCGCTGGACGAGCTCTTCCTGGCCATGTGGGAGCAGCGCTCCACGGCGATGCTCACCGAGGCGAGCGCCATCCTGGACGAGATCGCGGCCGAGGGCACCGATGACGTACGCGCCGCCGTCCAGCGACTGGAACGGGCGGTCCCGGTCGACGAGGGTTGGTACCGGATCACCGCCGAATTCACCGCGCACGCCCTGCGCACCCCCGCGCTGCGCCGGGTGATGGCCGCTCGTGAGGAGGCCATCGTCGCGGCGCTCATGCCCACGATCGTCGCGGCGCTCGCCCGCGGCGGCCGCACCGTGCCCGATCCGGAGGCGTTCGGGCAAGCGCTCATCGCCGTCCACGACGGCACCAGCGTGCAGGTACTGATGGAGCCGGGCAGCCGCGCCGTGCGCGAGCGCCGCACCGAACTCTTCCACCACGTCGTGCTGGCCTACAGCACCGCAACCGAAGGATGAACATGTCCCACAGCAGCCCCGAGGCGGACGTCCTCGTCGTCGGCGCCGGGCTGGCCGGCCTGGTCGCCACGCACGAACTGGTCAAGGCCGGTCGCACGGTGCACGTGCTCGATCAGGAGAACCGCAACAACCTCGGCGGCCAGGCGTTCTGGTCGCTGGGCGGGCTCTTCTTCGTCGACAGCCCGGAGCAGCGGCGTCTCGGCATCGAGGACTCCTACGATCTTGCTCTGCAGGACTGGCTCGGCTCGGCCAGGTTCGACCGCGACGACGAGGACAAATGGGCCAGGCAGTGGGCGCAGGCGTACGTGCGGTTCGCGGCCACCGAGAAGCGGGACTACCTGCGCGACCTCGGCCTGCGCGTGACGCCGCTGGTCGGCTGGGCCGAACGCGGCGGCGCCACCGCTGACGGGCACGGCAACTCGGTGCCGCGCTTCCACCTCACCTGGGGCACGGGCCCCGAGGTGGTCCGGGTCTTCGCCGAGCCCGTGCTCGAAGGCGAGCGGCGCGGGCTGGTCCGCTTCGGCTTCCGTCACCGGGTGGACGAATTGATCGTGGAGGACGGCGCGGTGGTCGGTGTGCGTGGCGCCGTGCTCGAGGACACCGATCTGGATCGCGGTCGCGCCTCGTCCCGCACCGAAGTCGGCGGGTTCGAACTGCGCGCCAAGGCCGTGATCGTGGCTTCCGGCGGGATCGGCCACAACCACGAGCTGATCCGGCGCAACTGGCCCACCGAACGACTGGGCCCGTGCCCGGAGACCATGATCTCCGGCGTGCCCGCGCACGTCGACGGCCGAATGCTGGCCATCACCGAGACAGCGGGCGGCGCCATCGTCAACCGCGACCGCATGTGGCATTACACCGAGGGCATCGTCAACTGGGACCCGATCTGGCCCGACCACGCCATCCGGATCATTCCGGGGCCGTCCTCGCTGTGGTTCGACGCCAACGGAAAGCGGCTGCCCGCACCGTGTTTCCCCGGATTCGATACGAACACGACGATGAAGGAGATCCTGAAGACCGGCTACGACTACTCCTGGTTCGTGCTCACCCAGTCGATCATCGAGAAGGAGTTCGCGCTGTCGGGCTCCGAGCAGAATCCGGACATCACCGGCAAGGACCTCAAACTCACTTTGAAGAGCCGCGTGGCCAAGGGCGCGCCGGGCCCGGTCGAGGCGTTCAAGCAGCACGGCGTCGATTTCGTCGTCGCGGACACGCTGCGCGAGCTGGTCGAGGGCATGAACAAGATCGCGCGCGGCCCCCAGTTGGATTACGACGACCTGGAACGCCAGATCGTCGCGCGCGACCGGGAACTGGCGAACAAGTACGGCAAGGACAGCCAGCTGATGGCGATCGCCAACGCGCGCCGATACTTCGGCGACAAGGCGGGCCGGGTCGCCAAACCCCACCGGATCCTCGATCCCGCCGCGGGCCCGCTGATCGCCGTCCGGCTCAACATCCTCACCCGGAAGACCTTGGGCGGTCTGCAGACCGACCTGAGTTCCCAGGTGATCAGGCCGGACGGCACGGCGTTCCCGGGTCTGTACGCCGCGGGTGAGGTCGCCGGATTCGGCGGCGGCGGTGTGCACGGCTACAACGCGCTCGAGGGCACCTTCCTCGGCGGGTGCATCTTCTCCGGCCGGGCCGCTGGGCGTGCGCTGGCCGCGAGGCTCACCTGAGCGCTACCGTCGACAGCCGGACGCGACCGTGACGGGCCCTGTCGCGGTCGCCAGCGACGGCGACGACGTGAACGACGGCGCGCCGGAATAGAGCCGGGTGCCCGCCGAGTATCGCCCCGGTTCCACCCGCACATCGGTGATCTCGGCCTCGTTGCCGAAGACGTCCGTCACGCGCGCGGTGAACGGGCCCAGCCCGGCGCCGGAAAGGGTCCAGTAGTTGTCGGCCCGTCGGCTGAGCTGTCGCCACGGCCCACCCTCCGCCGGACGAACAGCCGCCTCGCGCAATGGGTTTCCGGTGCCGCCGAACAGGATGCCGAACCAGGACGCGGACGAATCCGGCTTCACCTCGTAGGTCAGCTCCTGCGCCGGTTGCGGATCACGGACCAGACGGTAGCCGACCCGCGCCACTCCGTCGCGGGGATCGGCGATCCGCTCGAACGCCGCCGCGCTGAGATCCAATTGTCCCGGAGCGCATGCCGGGCAGTGGTCGACCACCAGCGCGCGGACCGACCCCCGTGGGCCCGCGATGTCCAGCAATGCCCCGCAGAGATCGGCGCGCCCGTAGTCGCGGGTCGAAAGCCCGGCATAGTAGCCGTCCGGCGGCAGCTCGCGGAAGGAACACGATGTCCGCGTGCCGAAGACGTAGTAGCGCACCTCGGCGGACATGTCCGGCCCGATCGGCGCGAAAGTCACGGCGGACACGGGAAATCGGGACGGCGAGGACACCTCGTCGAGCGGATGCGCCGCGGCGCAGGTCGGCGCCGACGGCCGCACCAGCCAGACGACCACCGCGACGGTGGCCAGCGCGCCCGCCGCAAACCATAGCCATTCGGAACGGAATGGCCGCTCTTGGATCGGTACCCGGTGCATCGCTTCCCCGACTCCGGCTCGGCTCCTCGCGGACTGTCCATCCTGACTTCACCAGGAAAGCAGCCCGGCCGCTCGCGCGCACAGCGAACGAAAATTCTTCACAGTGAAAGGCGGGCAATTCAGCAAGCGCACCGCTAATTTCGGCCATTCCGCCCGGGGACGGCCGCGGCCGATCGGAAATGATCCGGCGGAGCCAGGCGCACCGATGCCGGGCCGCGCGGTGCAGCTAGAGCCTACGCGCGTGCCGAGGACACAGGGTTCGCCCCGCCTCACGGGCGATCTCGGCCAGCGCCATGGCCAGCCGCGCGGTGTCCGGCGCCACCGCGTCGGCACCGATCAGGCCCGACAGCGACACCGCGGCCACCGCCGCGCCGCGACCGCGAATCGGCACTGCCACGCATGTGATTCCGGGCACGGACTCCTCGTTGTCGACGGCGACACCCTGACGGTTGCGGATGCGGCCGAGTTCGCGATGCAGTTCGGCGCGGTCGGCGAGGGTGCGAGCGGTCAGTTGCGGCAGGCGATCCCGGAAGGACGCCTCCACGATGCTCGGGTCCAGCGTCGCCAGCAGCGCCTTGCCGAGTGCGGTGCTGTGCGCGGGCATCCGGCCGCCGAGCCGGGTGGGCACGCTGGCGGCGATCCGGCCGCCGACCTTGTCCAGGTACAACACATCGCGCCCGTCCAGAACGCCGAGATGGCCCACCATTCCGGTCTGCTGGCAGACGTCGTGCAGCAGTGGGCTCACCACATCGCGGATCTCGTTTTGGTCGGCGGCCAGGCCACCCAACTCCAGAGTGCGCAAGCCGAGCCGATAGCCGCCGGGCGCGTGCGCCAGCCAGCGCAGCCGGATCAGCTGGTCGAGGATGCGATGCACGGTAGAGCGCGGCAATCCGGTGCGCTCGGCCAGTTCGACGAGGGTGAGCGTCGGCGTCGCGCCGTCGAACGCCTCCAATATCAGCGTCATCCGCTCGATCATCGATGCCGGGGGCTGGCTCGGTCGTGCTGCCTGTCCGGATCCGGTCGGCAAATCCCCCGTCTCGGAATCGGTCATCACCTCGACCGTCATTGCCAACCTCCACGCGTGCTCGCGTAGAGCTTAGAGGCCGCTAAGCGGACCCGTGCGCGGAATCCTCGAGGGCGAAAAGCCACTCGCGGGTGTACCGCTCGGCCAGCAGGGGCAGGAAGTTGACGATGGTGGCGTGGTGTGCGACATGGTCGTAGGAGGCCTGGAGATGGTCCTCGATCGCGGCTTCGCTGGCGACGCCGTCGAATTCGTTCTCCAGGCGCCGCGCGGCCGCCTCGAGGGCGAGTTCTTGGTCGAGAGGGATCTGCTGGTTCGAGTCGTGGGTGGCATGGCGGTCGGTCATCGCAAGATTCCCCTGGTCGTGACGGATCGGTACCCAGGACGCTGTCGTGGCGCACGATAACGCCCGTCATATGGGTACCCGCCCCCGCCCGGTTCGACACCCTCGCCTGCGGCTGAGGTCCCCGATCCGGCCTCCGCTCCGGACGACACAGTTGATCCCCGCGGATCTCGATCCGTCCCTTCGCGACGCCGACTCGCACCAAAATAGAACACGTTCTTGTCTGCGGGGGCCGCGCGTGCCAGGCTCGACAGATGGATCTCGACGCCATCGAAGCCGTCCGCCAGTTGAAATACCGCTACTTCCGTGCCCTCGACCTCAAAGAGTGGGACGAGTTCGCCGACACCCTCGCGGTCGACGCGAAAGGGCGCTACGGCACCCACGCCATGGGCGAGCCGCTGAACCTCGACGGCCGTGACGCCATCACCGCGTTCATGCGGGAGAATCTCGGCCCCTCGGTGGTCACCGTCCACATCGCCAACCACCCGGAGATCGGCGTCGACGGCGCGACGGCCACGGGATCCTGGGCCTTCGAGGACACCGTGCTCGCCACCGAGTACGGGGTGCTGATCCGGGGAGCCGGCTACTACACCGACACCTACCGCCGCGACGACGACGGCAAGTGGCGCATCGCCTCCACGGCCTACCGGCGCATCTACGAATCCATGCAGTCGCTGTCGGACACACCCAGCTTCCAGTTGCTGTCCAACATGTGGGCGCCCGGTAAGTGACGGGCGGGAAAACGGTCCACTATCCGCCCGGTGGCGCTGGACGGTCCCGCGCCGCCCGGCGGATGCTGCGAACATGCCCTCGCTAGCGCCTGACGAGTTCACTCCCGAGATCACCTACCTGAACACCGCCTCCTTCGGTCTGCCGTCCGCCCGCGCCCTGACCGCGGTCCGCGAGGCGAGCACGAGCTGGGCCACCGGCCGCAGTGGCCCGACATCCCAAGTGGACCTTCTGGTACCGGACCTGCGCGCGGGCTTCGCCCGGCTGCTCGACGGTGCCACCGCCGATGACATAGCGCTCGGCAGCGGTGTCGCGGGCCTGATCGCACCCGTGGCCGCCGCACTGCCACCGGGCGCGGAGGTCCTCCTGCCGGAAGGCGAATTCGCCTCGGTCTCGATGCCTTTCGTGTACCGGGACGATCTCGTCGTGCGCTTCGTCCCTTTGGCGGAGCTGGCCGCGCAGGTCCGCCCGGAGACGGAGTTGGTGGCGGTGAGCGTGGTCCAATCCGCGGACGGCCGCGTCGCCGATCTCCCCGAGCTGCGGGCGGTCACCCGGGCCAACAACGCGCGTTTGCTCGTGGACGCCACCCAGGCCGCGGGCTGGCTGCCGCTGCGCTTCGCCGACGCGGACTACTGGGTCTGCGCCAGCTTCAAATGGCTGATCGGCGCGCGCAGCGTCGCGTTCCTCGCCACGCCGCCCGAGTTCGTCCCGCAGCTGCGTCCGATCGGCGCCAGTTGGTACGCCGCCGAGGACCGCTGGGCGGAGCTGTACCGCCCGGCCGCGCTGCCCGCGACGGCACGGCGATTCGACACGACGCCCGATTGGCTCGGCGTCGTGGCGGCGCTGGCGGGACTGTCGCTGATCGAGGAACTCACCGTCGACAAGATCGGCGCGCACGACCTCGAACTCGCCGGCCATTTCCGTGCCGGACTGCGCGAACTGGGTTTCGAGCCCGTCGAGGCGCCCTCGCCGATCGTCTCCGTCCCTGGCGCGGGCGACCTCGCGGCCCGGCTCGAGCAGGCCGAGGTGGTCGCCTCAGCGCGAGGCGGCGGCTTGCGATTCGCCTTCCACCTCTACAACAGCGCCGACGACATCGAGCGGGCACTGTCCGCGCTGCGAGCCGGGTAGTCCCCGCCGCGGGCCGCCTACTTGCGCGGCCAATCGAAACGGGCGAGCCCGAAGTGTTGGCCGAGCAACCGCGCCGACGACATCGAGCGGGCACTGTCCGCGGCGCGAGCCCGGTAGTCCCCGCCGCGGGCCGCCTACTTGCGCGGCCAGTCGAAACGGGCGAGCCCGAAGCGTGGCCGAGCAACAGCGCCAACACTTCCGGTCGGCTGTTTGCGTCCGAGTTCGCGACGACGGGGCACTGTCGCCTGCGGGCCGGGTGGCTCCGCGTGCTGCCGAGCCGGTCACACGACCGGGCGGGGCCAATAGCGTGACACGCTGTCGCCGGCCGACCGGCACGCCGTGCAGCCGGTCGGTCGGTAGGCCGGTCGCCCGGTCGGTCGGCAAGCCGCAGCTCATCGATGACATCGACCGCGCACAGTCCGCGCGGTACGCCGAATAGCCTCGGCCGGGGCCGCCGTGTGATGGGCCAGTAGCTCCGCAGGCCTTCTACCTCCTACCTCCGCGTACCGCGTGGGCCGGGTGGTGGGTCAGCGACCGGGACGCTGCGCGGGAGCGGTGATCAGCGGGAGATCGAGCGCGGTGAGAATTCCGGCGGGCGCCGCGACCACGGCTGGAATCGCGTTGACGATGCGCAGGCCGGTCGCCAGCACGGTCGCGTAGTTGTGATCCCCGTTGCGGCTCGAGGTCACCAAGTCCAACGCGTAATTGGGCTCGCCGGTGATCTCGACCCGGTAGGAGCCCTCCGGGTCCGCCGGTTGGGGCCAGTCCGGGCACAGGTCGGGACGCAGCCTGGTCACGTGCTCGAGCACCGTGACGGGCACGTCTCCGACCATGCCCCGCACTTCGAAACGCAGTGCCGCCGCCGTACCTTCGGCGATGTGCCCGGTCGCGATATCGAACGACTCCGGCGCCGCGATCCGCTCGTAAGATTGCGTGACGGCGTCGAGGGTGACCCCGATCCCGGCCGCGAGCTGGCGAACCGTGCCGCCCCAGGCGAGCGACAGCACGCCGGGCTGCAACAGCATGGGGATCTCGTCGAGTGGCTTGCCGAAGCCCATGATGTCGAACATGACCGCGCGGTTGTCGTAGCTGGCGTAGTCCACGATCTCCAGACAGCGCAGCTGATCGATGCGCAGACAGGTCCCCGCGAGCGCGAGCGGCAGCAGGTCGTTGGCGAAACCGGGGTCGATGCCGTTCACCCACAGCGACGAATCGCCCTGCGCGGCCGCCTCCTGCACCGGCTTCAGCAACTCGTCGGGCAGCACGCCGTAGGGGTACTGGAAGAATACGGGTGCGCACGCGACGACATTGATCCCGGCGGCCAGGATGCGTTGCAGATCCTGTACGGCTTCGAACAGCCGGTTGTCGGTCATGCAGCAGTAGACGACGCAGTCCGGACGCGACGCGAGCAATGCCTCCGCGTCGGTCGTCGCGGCGACGCCGACGGGCTGATCGAGCCCCCCGAGCGTCCCCGCGTCCGCTCCGCTCTTGGAACCGGACACCCACACCCCGGTCAATTCCAGCTCAGGATGGGCGATTACGCCGGCCAAGGCATGCTTGCCCACATTGCCGGTGCCCCATTGCACTACGCGATATGTCATGTCACAGGTCCGGGATCGGAAGGTCGAGGTTGGGAACGATCAAACCGCCGTCGGGCTCGAGAATCTTGCCGGTGAGATACTTCCCCGCGGGGGACACCAGATAGAGCGCGGCCGCTGCGATGTCCTCCGGTTCGCCGATGCGATGCAGCGGTGTCTTCGACTCCAATTCGGTACGCATGGCGTCGTTTCCGGCGACGACCTCCAGTGCGGAGGTCAGGATCGAGCCCGGCGCGATGGCATTGACCCGGATACGCGGATTGAGGTCGAGAGCGGCGAGCTTGGTGTAATGGGCCAGAGCCGCCTTGGCGGTGCCGTATGCCGCGAACGCACGTCCGGGGAGCCGCCCCATCGTGGACGTGATGTTGAGAATCGAGCCGCCGCCCGCCGTTTCGAGCATGCGCGGCACCGCGGCGCGGACCAAGGCGTGCGCGTTCGAGACGTTGAAGTCGAACGCGTCCCGCAGTGCCTGCGGCGTCGTGTCCAGCAGCGGGCACGGCAGTGCGCCGCCCACGTTGTTCACCACGATGTCCAATCGCCCGAAGCGTTCGACCGCCGTCTCGGCGAGTGCCGCTGTGGCCTCGGCGTCGCTCAGATCCGCGGGTACAACGTGGGCCTGTCGCCCGGTGGCGGAAACCCGCTCGGCTACCTCGTCGAGCTGGCTTTTGGTTCGTGCGGCGATGACGACATTCGCACCCGCCTCCGCGAACGCGACCGCTATAGCCGCGCCCAGGCCACGACCTGCGCCGGTGACTATCGCGACCTGATCATCGATTCGGAACCGTTCCAGAATCATTCACGCTCCTAAGCGGCGACTGACGAATATTCGACAGCATGTGATCTAATATTCGTCATCGTAAGTCGCTCATCGAGCCGGGACAAGGGATTGCCATCATGCCGGACCGATCTGCGTCGCCGCCCACGCGGCGCGTCGTCGACATCGTGTCGCTACTGGCGACCTCCGGGGAGCCGATCAGCGTCGCGGGCATCGCCGAACGGCTGGGCATCGCGCGCGCGACCGCGACCGCGATCCTGGTCGAGTTGGACGCGGCCGGTTGGGTCGTGCGCGACCCGGCTCATGGTTACGGCATCGGCCCGGCGCTGGTGGGATTGCACGGCGCCGCGCTTCCACAGGACGTGGGCGAGCTCCTCGCCGGTCTCGCTGCCCGGACCGGCTATGGCGCCACGTTCAGCCGCATCGAGCCGGACCGGCTCACCGTGCTCGACGTCCGGCACGGCGTCGACCGGGTGGTGCCGGGAATCCCGGTGGGACATCGTATTCCGCTCCAATTCCCGGCCGGCGCGAGTGTGATGCCGTGGCGTCCGGCAAAGGAGCAGGATACGTGGCTGAACACCGCCGACGAGGCGGATCAACGCATCGTCGGCGCGCTGCTGGCGCTGGTGCGTGAACGCGGGGTCGCGGTGTTCCGGCCGCGCGCCGACGATGCGGGCCTGGTCGACCTGCTCGCCGATCTACTCGGCGCGGTCGGATCCGAATTGCTGCGACCGCATCTGCGTACTCGCGCGCTACGCCAGCTCGCCGCGCTCACGTCCCGGCCTTTCACGCGGACGGAGCTGGATTCGGATGAGATATTGCCGCTGAGTTATCTCGCGGCCCCGGTTTTCGATGCGAGCGGCACCGCGGCCTACGAAGTTCAGCTGGGGCCATTGCAGGTGGCGACGACGCGCGTGGAACGCGATGAATTCGTCGATGCGACCCGCAGCGCGGCAGCCGAATTGACGAACGCGCTCACCACCGGTCGGCATGGAAAGTAATTCTGT
>NZ_JBJZOK010000025.1:0-120773 GCF_047200615.1 Nocardia sichangensis | reverse complement strand
CGGCTATGCCCAGGCGCGGGCCTTTGTCAGCGTCGAGGTCGAGACCGACAATGTCATCACGTGGGTGACGTTGTGGGGTCAGCCTTTCAGCCTCGGCTGAGCGCGGGATACTCACGCGAACGGGCCCGTCGCCGACGGGCCCGTTTCGCATGCGGCACAGTCGAACTCAGAATTCGTGCCGCCCGCCCGAGCTGGTCTGGCCCTCGGCGAGCAGGTCGCGGATCTGGATCAGCACCTCCGAATCGGTGAGTGTGGTGTCGTCGGGCCGGAAGCGCTTCTTCAATCGCGCGGCGGGCAGCACCAGCACGAAGAACAGCACTGCGGCGATGAGCAGGAAATTGATCACGGCCGTGATGATGGGACCGACCTGGACAAAGGTCGCCGGCTTGTCGGCCACCAACCGGAAACCCAGGCCGATATCGCCGGGCCCGCCGATGACGGCGAGCAGTGGATTGATGATTCCGTTGCTGATCGCGGTGATGATCGCGACGAACGCCGTACCGATGACCACGGCGACCGCCAGGTCGATCACATTCCCGCGGAACAGAAAATCTCTGAACTCTTTGAGCATGGCCGGTGTCTCCTCTTTTCCGTGGAGCTGGGCAGTCCTGCTCGGCGGTACCCGCGCGCCGGTAGGCCCGATGCTAATGAGCCATCGGCGAATATTCGGCGAAGCATGATCGGCGGGTCAGTGAAAGACGACGGTGAGTGCGGTGCGCAGGGACGCGCCCGCGACGGCGGTGGCGTGCTCGGCGTCCATCGCGACCAAGACCACGCGTTCGGCGGCTCCCCTCCCCGCGCCTGCGCCTGAGACGAGCACTACGGCGGCATCGGTGGCGAGCGTGCGGGCGGGACGGGCGCCGGGCCCACCCGCGTCTTCGGCGCCGATCACGTCGACGCGATCGCCCGCGCGCAAGATGTCGGCGACCGCCGTATCGGCGAGGCGGACGGGCACGATCCGCGCCTCGCGGGAACCGGCCGCCGCCGCGGCCAAGCGCGGGCCGACGACGCGCAGGTCGGTGAATACCTCGCCTCGGCGCATGGCGCCGGTCAGCGTCGCGCCGACGAGCGCGCCGGGATCGGTGACCGCGCCCGCCGGTAGCGTGCCCGCCTCGCGCGGGACGGCGCGCAGGTCATCTGCCTCGAGAAGTCGTCCTGGCGCGAGGTCCCGGCCCGCGATGAGCACCGTGGTGCGTTCGGCGCCGGGATCACCACGAAGGAAGAGGAACGCCGCGAGCGCGGCGAGAACGGCGGCCAGCAATCGTCGGGCGAGGACGGCGTCGGCCCAGGGCGGGCGCTGCCACCCGGAGACATTCCAGCCGCGGCCGAGATCGGCGAGTGCGCGAGTCATGGCCGGATCCTATGGCCGGACATGCGCTCGCCCGGCCAGGATCAAGGTGGGCTGTGGATAGGTGACCGGCTGTGGAAAACCGTCGAATCAGCTGGCTACGGCCGTGCTGGTGGACGCGGTCGACCCGCTCGACGAGCCGGAGTCGGAAGAAGTGGAAGACGAACTCGAGCTGCTGTCGGATTTGGCGGGCTCGCTGGCGGTGGAGGAGCCACCGCGGCTGTCGGTGCGGTAGAAGCCGCTGCCCTTGAAGACGATGCCGACCGAGTTGAACAGCTTGCGCAGCTTCCCGGAGCACTCCGAGCACACGGTCAGCGCTTCGTCCGTGAACGACTGAACGATGTCGAAGCGGTTGTCACACTGGGTGCACGCATACGAGTAAGTAGGCACAGGATCCTCCGCGGTGTTCGTCGATCTGGCACTCTACAGCCGACAGTGCCAACACCGCCAATCGGTGTTTCATTCCCCAGGGTAATCGTCGCCCAGCCGGCGCAGGCCACCGCGCGGCGTGAGCGCCCAGCCCATGCGCAGGTCGTGCGGTTCCTCCGGCAATCGGTCGACCAGTTCGTCGTCCCGGACCACCGCGACCAGGCGCGCGTCCGGCCGTGCGGCGGGTAGCGTGCGGTCGTAGTAACCGGCGCCGCGGCCGAGCCGCACGCCGCGCAGGTCCACGGCGAGAGCGGGGACGAGGATCAGTTCGGCGCGGGTGACGGTCTCCGGCGGCAGCACGGCGCCGGTGGGTTCCAGCAATCCGTAGCGGGCCCGGCGCATGGCGCTCGCTCCGGTGTATTCGGCCCAGCTCAGCGGTCCCGGCGGCCCGGTGACCGGCAGCAGTACCCGCGCACCACCGGCCAGCAGCGCGTCCAGCATCGCGGTCGATCCCGGTTCGCCCGCCACCGGTACATACGCGCAGACCCACCCGCGAGCGCTGACCGCTTCGACCGCTGCGGCCAGGGCGAACGCTTCCTTTTCGCGTTCCGTGGCAGGTATCACAGCTCGGCGGGCGAGGAGTTCGGTGCGCCATGCATGTTTGTCGCGCTCGCCGGGCATCTTCACAGTGATCACCATAGGCTCACCCCGGGACCGGTCGGCGCGACGCCGATCCGGCGGCGTGATGGATGGATAGGGTATGCGTATGACAGCAAAGGCCGGACAGCCCGGTGACGCCGCAGTGGTGTCGTGCTTCCGCACGGCCGTGGTGCCCGCTGCCGGGCTCGGAACGCGGTTCCTGCCCGCGACCAAGACGGTGCCCAAGGAACTTCTTCCTGTGGTGGACACACCCGGCATCGAGTTGGTCGCCGCCGAGGCGGCCGGTTCCGGCGCGGAGCGGCTGGTGATCGTCACGTCTCCGGGCAAGGACGGCGTCGTCGCGCACTTCGTCGAGGACCTGGTGCTGGAGAGCACGCTGGAGGAGCGCGGCAAGTTCAAGCTGCTGGAGAAGGTCCGCAAAGCGCCGGGACTGCTCGATGTCACCTCGGTGGTGCAGGAGGAGCCGCTCGGGCTCGGGCACGCCGTGGCCCAGGCCGAGCGGGCCCTCGACGCCGACGAGGACGTCATCGCCGTCCTGCTGCCCGACGACCTCGTGCTGCCCCGCGGCGTGCTGGATGTGATGTGCCGGGTGCGCCGCAAGCGCGGTGGAACGGTGCTGTGCGCCATCGACGTCCCCAAGGACGAGGTCAGCGCCTACGGTGTCTTCGACGTCGCGCCCGTGCCCGACGCGGTGAACCCGAATGTGCTGCGCGTCAAGGGCATGGTGGAGAAGCCCGCGCTCGCCGACGCGCCGTCGACGTTCGCCGCCGCGGGCCGGTACCTGCTCGATCGCGCGATCTTCGACGCGCTGCGCCGCATCGAGCCCGGCGCTGGCGGCGAACTGCAACTCACCGACGCCATCGCACTGTTGATCGCCGAGGGGCATCCGGTTCATGTGGTGGTGCACCGTGGGTCGCGCCACGATTTGGGCAACCCGGGCGGTTATCTTCGTGCTGCGGTCGATTTCGCACTGGAACGAGAGGAATACGGCCCCGCTCTGCGGGAGTGGCTGCAGCACCGCCTCGGTCCGGACTGGGATCCGCAGCTGACGACCGACGACTGACGGACCCGGCCGGGGGTTTCGCCGAGAGTGGACCGTCGGGTACGAATGATGGTCACCGCGGTGCGCGCGAATGCGCTTGCGCCGCGGCGGGATCGCGCGTGCGGGCGAGATCGGATGGAGTGCGGAGAGGATCAGGAAGGGCTGGATGCGCTCGGTTGAGGATCAGCAGATCAAGGTGACCGCCGCGGCGGTCGCGCCCCGGCCGGTCCGGGTCGCGATCTCCGAGGCCCAGGGCCTGCTGTGTGCCGAGGACGTCGTCACCGAACGGCCGTTGCCGGGCTTCGACCAGGCGGCCATCGACGGTTATGCCGTGCGCAGTGTGGACGTGGCCTCCGCGGGGGCCGACATTCGGGACGAACAAGGCGAACTCGTCGACCTGACCCTTCCGGTGGTCGGCGAGGTGGTCGCCGGTTCACGTCAGCCGATCCGCTTGCAGCCTCGCCAGACCGTCCGGGTGGACACCGGCGCGCCGATGCCGACGCTCGCCGACGCCGTGCTCCCGCTGGATTTCACCGATGGCGGGCGGGCCAGGATCAAGGTGTACGAGCCGGTGCGCTCCGGCGACTACGTGCGGCGGATCGGTGACGACGTCCAGCCGGGCGATGTGGCGGTGCGTGCGGGAACCATCATCGGCGCAGCGCAGGTCGGGCTGCTCGCCGCGGTCGGTCAAGACAAAGTGCTGGTGCACCCGCGTCCGCGACTATCGGTGCTCTCCGTGGGCGGCGAGCTGATCGATATCGACCGCACCCCGGGCCCCGGCCAGGTCTACGACGTGAACTCCTACGCGCTGGCGGCGGCCGCGCGGGATGCGGGCGCGGACGTCAACCGTGTGGGCATCGTGAGTTCCGATCCGCGCAGGCTGCGCGACGTGGTCGAGGGGCAGCTGGTGCGCTCCGAGGTGGTCGTCATCGCGGGCGCGGTCGGCGGCTGGGCTTCCGAACAGGTCCGAGAGGCGCTGGAAGGCCTCGGCGAGCTCGAAATCACCCGCGTGGCCATGCATCCCGGCTCGGTGCAGGGCTTCGGGCGGCTCGGCCGCGACGAGGTGCCGACGTTCCTGCTGCCCTCCAACCCGGTGGGTGCGCTGGTGGTGTTCGAGGTGATGGTACGGCCTTTGATCCGAATCGCGTTGGGGCGCAGGCATCCCATGCGCCGGATCATCAGCGCGCGAACCATCACGCCGATCAGTTCCATGGAGGGGCGCAAGGGGTACCTGCGCGCGCAGCTCATGCGGGACGAAGCCACCGGCGAATACCTCGTGCAGCCGCTCGGCAACGGGAACTCGTCCTCGCACCTGCTCGCCACGCTCGCCGAAGCGAACAGCCTGATCGTGATAGACCCGGACGACACCGACATCCGCACCGGTGACGAAGTCCAGGTCGCCTTTCTCGCACAGCGCGGCTGAGACGTGGAAGCTATGAACGTTTTCCGGGCCACGCAGCATCCGGGTTGGCCCGCACGACTCGGCCCGGTTCGGGTGGCGGCGGGGCAGGTGACCTTGCGTCCGGTGCGGCTGCGCGACGCGGCGGCCTGGAGCCGGATCCGGTTGCGGGACAGAGCGCATCTCGAGCCGTGGGAGCCCACCGGCCGCGGGGCGTGGGAGGCGCGCAACCACGCCTCCAACTGGCCGTCGCTGTGGTCGAGCCTGAAGGCGGAGGCCAGGCGCGGCGCGATGATCCCGTTGGTGATCGAAGTCGACGGCGCGTTCGGCGGGCAGCTGACCGTTGGCAATATCGTGCGCGGCGCACTGCGCTCGGCCTGGATCGGCTATTGGGTGGCCAAGGATCTCAGTGGGCAAGGCGTCGCGACGGCGGCGCTGGCGCTCGGTCTCGACCACTGCTTCGGGCCGGTCGGCCTGCATCGGGTGGAGGCGACCGTTCGACCCGAGAATCTGGCCAGCCAGGCGGTGTTGCGCAATGTCGGTTTCCGGGAAGAGGGGCTGCTGCGGCGCTACCTCGACGTGGACGGCGCCTGGCGGGATCACCTGCTGGTCGGCATGACCGTCGAGGAACTCGCCGGAACGGTCCTGGACCGGCTGGTGCGAGAGGGGCGCGTCACCCTGCTGTAGAACCGGCCACCGGATCGCGGTGACATTGGTGGGAATGTGACAGGTGTGGCGGATGTGCACGGCGCGCCTGCCGGAACTTGGTGCTACCCGGAATTAGCCTACGGACGTCGATGGTGCGTCTTGTGCCATCGGCAGTGAGCCTGCGAGGGGATCGGCGTCCGCGCCGTCGCGTCGGACGGGGGCCGGCCGAGCGCGGGGCGTGTGACGCGCCGCTGGCGGGCCGAGCCGGAGGAAATCCAGGCGGGACGGAGGTGTTGACGCGATGCCGAATTCGATCCTGTGGATCGGTCTGGTCGTGCTCTGGGTCTTCGTCCTGTTCCCGATCCTCGCCGACCGTCACCCCAGAATCCGCCGGACCACCGACGCCGCGCTGGCAACCAGGGTCCTGCACCGCGGCGGCGGCAAACGACGTCTGAAGAAAGGCCCGGCCGCCGGGCACGAAACCGATCCGAACTGGCGGCCCCGTGGGCGACACGATGGACGCCGCGTACCGAGAGAGTATCCCCACAGCGATGATGCGGAGGACCGGATGACGACACCGGCCGACGAGCCCGTCACCGAGACCGACGAGGAGAACACACCCGCGGCCGACGACGCCGTGGCATCCGACATCGCTGCCGCCGAAACGGACGACATCGAGATCGACGACTTCGCCTCCGCCACACCGGAGGAGGACGAAGCGGAGGACCGCGAGACGCGTTACGACGAGCCGGACGACGACGAAGCCGCCGAAGTCGCTGCGAAGATCGACGCGGGGACCGATGATGACCGCGTGGGCGCACACCACCCCGAGCCGGTCGCGGCCAGAATCCCGCCTGCGCGCTCCACCGCGCCCGCCATCGTGGACTACGACGAGTACGACGACTACGACGACGCGGGCCCGGACGAGCCGGATTTCGTCCCCAGCCGCCGTGGTCGTGGCGGCTACGATCCCGAGGCCGACGCCATCGCCCGCGCGGCCCGCTACACCTTCCGGCAGCGCGCCGTGCTCGGCCTGCTGCTCACCGCCATCCTCTTCGGCGCCCTCGCGTTCGTGTTCACCCCCATGCTGTGGTGGGGTTGCGGACTCGCCCTCACGGTGTTGGCGACCTATCTGGCCTACCTTCGCAAGCAGGTGCGGATGGAGGAGGAGATCCGCCGTAACCGGGCGGCCCGCCTCAACCGCGGCCACCAAGACGAAGCCGATCCACGCGCGCGCCGGGGCCGCGCCGGGCGCGGCACCATGGACCGCGACACCGCCCGCGCGATCCGTCGCCGCTCCACCCTGATCGAGCCCGACGACGAAGACCCCATGTTCGCCCACCTCGACCCCTTCGACCCGGCCACCGCCCGCGCCCTGCGCACCCGCACCAGCGGCGACATCCGCCGCGCGGCGGGCGCGTAGGGTACCGCATTTCCGCAGGTCAGACTACCGATTCGGAGTCTAGGGGGCTGGCCTGATACAGTGTCACAGCGCGGTTCCCCGGAACCGCACGGGGCTATAGCGCAGTTGGTAGCGCGTCTCGTTCGCATCGAGAAGGTCAGGGGTTCGATTCCCCTTAGCTCCACCATAGAGTTCTTATTCAAACCACTGACCGAAACAACACCGACCAGGGTTGATTCGTCAGAACCAGAACCTGAAGAAGAGGCTCCCGCAGCGCGGGAGCCTCTTCTTTTTGGCATTTTCGGCATATCTGGCGTTGGAACGGTCCCAGCCGTCCTGTCGGTGCTTGCATCGCGGCGCAGGGTGCTATGCACCCGCGCCGCTTCCTGGAAGTCGTCAAACGGCGCATGCAGAGTGTCGACCTGCACGCCCTCGTCGTCCACATACAGCGCCTCAAAGAACGTCTGGTTTAGATAGCGCCGGGTCTCGTCGTCAGCCCGCTCGTACAGTCCGTGCGGATTGGTCGCCAGTTCCAGTGCTGTCCGCACCACCTCCACGCCTGCCGCCAGCTCGTCCGTGGTTCCGAGCATCCGCGAGCGTGCCGTCTCGCGCTCCATCTCGATCTTGCGGAGTCGTGCCTTGATCTTGCTCTGTGGCAAGGCTCCGTCGGCTGCCAGATCGAGCAGCCGCTCCTCCTTGACGTCCAGCTCCTTGAGTCGCTTGTTCAGAGTGCTGTGCATAGTGCGGACGCTGGCTTGGCGGTCGGAGACGGCCTCGTCAAGCAGACGGGTGATGTCGGCAACGAAGTCGGGTGGCAGGGCGAGGACGCGGTAGTGCGCCGCCACGGCTTCCTCCACCCGCTCGACCGGCAGGAACGGCAGATCGCATAACCCCTCCTTACGCATCCGGCAGAAGTAGTAGGCGTAGGTGCCGCCATGCCCCTTAGCTTCGGTGTAGATGAGCCGAGTAATGCGCTCGTTGCGGGCGCAGCGGTCGCAGAACAGACCGCCTTTGAGGTAGTGGTAGTAGACGCGGTCTCGCTGTCCGCTGCCGCTGCGCGAGGCCATGACTTCTTGGACGCGGGTGAACAGTTCTGGCTCGATCAGCGGCTCATGCCGACCACGGTAGATCTCGCCCTTGTACGTGACACACCCGATGTAGTACGGGTCTTTGAGCATGCGGTGCAGCCATTTGAACGTGACGGGGCGTTCCGGCCACCGTCTGTTGGCTCTGGCGGTCAGGCCGAGGTCGGCCATGACGGCCTCCAGACGCTCCAGGGTGTACTCGCCGCTGGCGTACAGCTCGAACGCCTTGCGGACGAGCGGCGCGCGCTTCTCGTCGATGTCGACCGTGTTGATCTGCTTGCCTTCGTGCTCGACGCGGACATTGAGGTAGCCGAGCCGTGCCTGTCCGAGTGTGCCTCCGCTGATGGCCTTTTGGCGCATCTTGGTCGAGATGTCGAGGCCTTGCAGTGTGTTCTGTAGGCCGTTCATGATGTCGAGCATGCCCTCCATCGCTACGGCGTGCGGGCCCTCGCCGAAGTCCTCCTTGGCGGACACCAGACGAACGCCGATCTTCTGGAGCTGAATCTGCAGCACGGCGGCGTCGAAGTGGTTGCGGAAGGCACGCGAGCGCATGTAGACGATTAGATAGTCGATGTCCGGGTGATCCTGGAGGTACTCCATGATCTCCCGGATGACGGGACGCTTGTCGATGGTCTTGCCGGAATAGCCCGGCTCGATGAACTCCTCCACGATATCGGCGTCGAGGAGTTCGGCCTTGGCGATGTTGTGGTCGCGCTGGGTGGCGATGGACAGGCCGTCCTCGTCGATGTCGGTGGCGGTACCCATTTGGCGCGCAGTGGAGACACGCAGGAGCGAAATCGCCTTTCGGCGGCGGTTGGGGTCTGCGTCGTCGGTGTGCGGCGACAGGCCGCGCAGCAGGTCGGCAGTGGTGTGGTTGGTACTCATACGGCTACCTCCGTTTGGGTAAATGCTGATGATCGAAAGTCGCACGGTTGATGACTGCCTCGGCAGACGTAAGTGTGGTCTGAACCATTGTTGATTGGCAGACGCAAAATCCTTAGCCGGACTTTCATAGCGGCCAGGGAAACCCGAAATACAGCAGCCAGCACTTCAGGCTTCCGTAGGCCATCACCCCACAGTCGATATATGGATACTTTGCTCATCAGCAGACATCCGGCGAAGTGGTCACAGACTCGTTCGATTTCCCGCTGTGTCAGGTTTCGATAGGCCGATTGGTGTGGCCAGTCGAGTATGTGTTTGAGTTCGTGGCAGATGGTAAAGCGCTGGCGGGCTTCGGATTCGGAGGCGTCGAGCCAGATGATCCAGCGGCCGTTGTGGTAGCGACTGGCTCCAGAGTGGAGCGCTTCTCCACGTTTCGATCGGTTGCCGATATTCGCGCGAACTATGTCGAGGCGTGTCAGATTGAGGATGTCGCTTTCTTGGACAGGATGATTGTTCCAGGCCGCCGCCAAGCGATTGGCCTGTTGTTCGGCGACCGTGATCGCTTCGTCGTAGGTGATGTCACGCCGTGGCAGCAGACGCCTGAGCGATGCAAGGGTTGGTGGAACATGGGTACGGTTCATAATTACCTCCTTTCCGGTGGCGGCAGTGAGAAAATATGAGAATGTAAGAAAGAAGGTGTTCGGTGGGCTCGGGATAGCCTGCTACCGTGCGCTACTGGGATGTTCCACTGGTCCTGATCCGCTCCTCTTCGGTGCGTTGCACGAAGTCTTCGATCTTGGCAATGTCGCCATCGGTCAGGTATCGGTGTTTGGTGCGAAAGTACGTCGGTATACTCGGGAGTGGCTGGCCTGTTGTCTCCCAGTGGGCTTCGTAGAAATCTTCGACATCGACGTCGAGCGCATCCGCGAGTTTGTCCAGCGTAGCCGGTTTAACGTGCGCGAGGATGCCCGATTCGATCCGCCTGAGGTTGGAACGGTCGATGCCGGAGCGTTCTTGCAAAGCATAGTGGGTCAGCCCACGCTCTTCGCGTAGCATCTTGAGCAATTCTCCGAGCGGGGTCGATTCCGATCCCTGCTTGTCGTCTGAATTATTGCTCATCTGCTTCGTGCTCCTTTATTTCATTTTCTTACATCTGTCATTTCGAGGCAAGAGCTGCCCCGTGTGGAATAAACAACGATGAAATGTGCGTCACTCTCTTTCGCTGAAGAGCCAGACTCCGCCACCTTGTTCGGCCGATACCCGGTACACATAGATATCGCCACTGAGGTATAAGTCCCTGGCCATTGCCTGGGCGTCGACCTTGATGTAGTCGATGAGGTCGGCCAGGTCTGATCCGGTGAGCAGGCGGGTCAGTTTGGTGTCGGCTCCCCGCGCCTCCAGTCCTTGCTGCACGTAGGCGTCCAGCGACTCGTACCGTCCGATATAGGCTTTGGCAAAGTGGCCGAACAGTTCTGGGTTGCCCTCCTGCACATCTGCCCAGGCGGCGAATGCGTAACCGTGTTCGGCGATACCGCGCGCTATTTTGCTAACTAGTTCGATGCTGTCGTATTCGTGGATGCAGCAGTTGCCGAACTGCTCGAAATCGTGGATGGTGAACTCTTCAGGAGGGTTTTCGCCAGTAGCGTTCATCGGTGAGGCGGCCAGCATGGCATGAATGTCGTCGTAAATGTCGGCCGGGTCGCGGGCGGCATCGAGCCAGACGCCGTGCAGGTTTCCGTTGTTGTAGGCGGCAAGATCGGCCACGTAAATTTTCGGCTCGGGTTTGACGGGTTGCTCGTGGCCGATTTCTGTATCAGCTTCGGCTATGGCGTCCGATTGTTTCTCGGAATTGATTCTTTCGTTCATATTTCCTCCTTATCTTGTTTTCATTGGATTGGCGGATTAATTGTGCTAATTCTGTGCTACGGTTTTTTGCCCGAAAGGTCAGTTCGCCGTAATGGTGGGGTTGGTAGGGCCGGTCGGGTGCAGAGAGCGAATTTCGCTCGATCTGCACCCTTCCGGCTTTTAGTTGAGTGCAGTTGCGCTCAGCTTTCCGACGGTGCTTCCTTGCTCCGCTGGCGCGATCGAGTCGTACTGCTGTTCGTCTCGTCCGGCGTACCGCCAGGAGCGGCGAACAGAGTCGAGATGGCCTGCCGCCTGGCGGCAGCCTCGCGCTCGATCTCCGCCTGTACCTCTTCGGCGCGGGAGCGGAGTTCCGGGTCGTCCTTCGCGCGCTCGATGTGGGCGCGGATGGCGATCAGGATTTCGTCGGTGATCGTCCCCTCCCGAAGCTGAGCAATGAAACTCAATTGGGCATGGACGTCAGGTTCCAGCTTGACCCCCAGCGTTTTCACGCTGCGGCTCTGCTGATCCGGTGTGGACATAGTGGTCCTCCTCGGTGTTGGTGCGACTGGTGAACGGCGGGGTGCCGTTTCGATTCCCCAGCCGCACGGCACCGACGAGGCACCGAACCTTGTCTATGCGGCCGGGTCAGTGCCGCGCTCATCCCGGCGCTTGGCTCGCTCGTCGGCGATCCGGGCGTTGGCAAGTGCGGCGAACGACGGATTGAGTTCGATTCCCAGCCAGTCCCGAGACAAGTCCTCGGCGGCAACGGCGGTTGTACCGCTACCCATGAACGGGTCGACCACCAGGCCGGGCTCACTCGGCGCTCCGCATTCACAGATCGGCCCAAGAGCCGTGCGCGTTGCGAGGCCGCCAAGGGCTCGGATCACCTGTCGCCGCCACGGCTGCCGGCAGTGGGTGCAGCGTGCCTCTGGACATCCGGCTTGGACCGCCCGCGTCGCCAGGGACAGCGGGAACATGGCGTGGTGCTCGCCGCGGTGGTTGGCTGTGGCGAGCGGCCAGACGTCCCCAGGGTTCTTGCCGAGCGGATGTCCGGCCAGGCCCGCCGCCTTGAGGCTGTCGAGGCCAGTGCTGGTGTCGCTATTGGGGCCGCGCCAGCCCTCGTCCTTGGCCCGCCTCTTCGGTCGGGGTTTCGCGCGACGGGTCTTGTGCGTCTGTCGGATGGCGTCGAGGTCGAAGAAGTACGCGGGCTGTTTGGCCAGCACATAGACGACTTCGTAGGTGCAGCTCAGTCGATCGCGCACGCTGATCGGCATCGGGTTGGTCTTCGCCCAGACGATCTTGTTGCGTACGATCCAGCCGTCATGCTGTAACCGCAGCGCCAGGCGTTCCGGTGCCATGAGCAGGTTCTTGCGGGCGGCGCCGTCGGACGGATGCTGTGAGTAGGTGTCGCCCAGATTGAGCCAGTAAGTGCCGGTCGGGACAAGCGCGCGGTGGATTTCGGCGCTGACTGTAGCCAGCCGCTCCACCCATTGCTCGACGTGGCGTTCGAGTCCGATTTGGCCATCGGCGTTGTAGTTGCGCAATCGGAAGTACGGCGGGCTGGTCAGAATCTGGTCGATCGAGCCGTCTGGCAGACGGCGCAGCTGTTCCAGTGCGTCGCCGATCATGATCCGGTTGCGGGTCGTGTGGCCTCCGTGAATGAGGCGCAGGTGTGGTTTTGTCAAGCAGTCACTCCTTTCTGAATCAGTGGTAGTACGTGCTCTGGTGAGCAAATGCGGAATATGCCCTGGTCGAGCTGTCGGTCGCCCTCGATTGCCTCGTGCAGTGCGGTGCGTCGCCGTACGGCCTTGGCCGGGTCGGTGTGCGTCATGCTCCAGATGACCAGCGGGAACCCGCCGTCCTCCTGCTCGATCCCTTGGCGTCGGTAGCGCTCGTACTCGTGGCACTTCTTGAGCAGCGTCGGGATGCCCTCGTGGCCGAGGTCGATTTCGATGAACCAGGCGTCGACAAATTCGTTGCCAGGTGCTGACGCGGTTTCGAAGTAGGCGTCCGGTTTGACGGTGACCACCGCGCCGCCCATCCCCGCGTACCGTCGCCAGGCAGCCGGTTCGACTTCGCGCCGCACCAGTTCAAGGACTTGCCTGCGGTGTGCCTGTTCTAGCTCGATACGTAGGGCGGCAACTGCCATATGGTGCGCGGCGAACCGGGCAGACGGCTCGTGCCAGCGCTGCCGCACCCGATCACCAGACTCCAACCGAAGTAGCCGTTCACCGGCAGCGGCGACGTAGTGCACCAGTCCCTGGCTGCCCGCATGGGTTCCACCGACCCGCCGAGTGAGCGTGCCGAGAACCCCAACGCCGCGCAGTCTGCCGAGCACGCGCTGGGTTCGGCGGAGTCCGGATGACGGACTGAGATCGAAGAAATGCAACGCCGAAATCTGGCTGACCGTCAGGAAGCGGTGTTCGGCCACCGACCGGAGGATGGCCCAATCTCGCTCTCCAAGTTGTTCGGCCAGCCGCCACAGTTGCCGCTTGCCCACTCGGATAAACGGCGGCGGTGTGGTGGCCGAATGGCCACCATCATTAGCGGGCGTAGACGTGGAAGTTGGAGAGTTGACCTGCGGAAATAGTAAGATGGAGCGTGAGGGGAGACGGCTAGCGAGATGGCCGTCGTTGTCTGGCCGCACCCCCGGTAGCTCGCCAGTCATGCTCGCCGCGCTTTCCGGCCGACACTGCTTTGCGCTTGCTTGCCCGCCCCGTTCATCTCGTTCAGCAGTTCGGCGAATCCGGCCTCAATGTCGTTTAGCGGCTGGCCGTACTGTTCGCGGCTGAGGCGGCGGATCTCCTCGGGATCGCTGGTGACGGGTGGCGGCGGCAAGGTGACGCCGGATGTCCACGGTTCGGGAGTGTTGTCCCGGATCAGACGGGCATACACCGCGTGCGCGGGCAGTGCGCTGAAGTCTTCTGGGCTGAGCACGGATTGGCCGCTGGCCGCCGACTTGGCATCGTCGGCGGCGAGCTGGAAGCAGATCCGCGAGCGAGCATTGTTGCGGAAGGCTTCGAGCATGCGCTTCGGTAACTGGCCCTCGAACTGATGCGCCAAATGGAATCCCGCTCCGAGACTGCGGGCGGTTGCCAAAGCGTCGTCTAGATCCGTAGGCAGGCTAAGGAACTCTTGCACCTCATCGACGTAGACCATGAGAGGCTCCCGGCTGCTCTCCGGCATGCTGGCGCGCTCGCGGATGGCCTGCCACAGTTCCGCCAGCACCAGCGCCGCCAGTAGTTGCGCCGCTTCCGGGCCGAGAACGCCCTTTTGCAGCGGCACTAGCAGGATCTTGCGGTTGTGCAATACCTGTCGTACATCGAATCTCGGCCGCCGCTGCGCCAGGACGTTCCGCAGGTGGGGAGTCAGCAGCGGCCGGATTTTGTTACTGAGTGGTGCCACAACGTTGGCGGCGGCTTCCGGTGACAGACTGTCGAACCATCCCCAGAACGGGCCTGCGTCGAACGGGTCGTCCCGCATGGCGTGCTGGGTCAGCGACCGCCGGAAGCCGGGATTGCCCAGCAGCAGCGGCAGCATGACCAAGCTGGCGTCGTCACGCCGCGCGAGCACCGACAGACAGTGACGCAGGATGTCACTGGAACGGGGGCCGAGGCTGTCGCCATAGAGTGCGCGGAAAGTGCCGAACAGGCTGTCTGCCAATACATCCGGCGGGGTGTTGGACGATCGGCCTCGGTGCGACCGATTCAGCGGCGAGATGCCGACGGGCGCGCTGTCCAGGGGATCGAGGAGCACCACATCGGCGCGCCGCTTCTTCGGGATACGCGCCAGGATGTCCGTCACAAGGTCTTTGGGCTCGATGACGACGACCGGCCGACCCGCTTCCATGTCCTGAACGATCAGGTTGAGCAGCAGCGTCGACTTGCCCACTCCTGAAGGCCCCATAGTCCAGGTGTGTTTGAGGGCGTCAGTGACGTTGTAGCCGATCGTTCCCGACACTCCCGGCGCGTTGGCCGTGGCGATGACCCGCTCGCCCGACAGCAGCGCCGCCGCTGGGCGTACCGGCCTGGGATGCCGGGGTGGCTGGCCGGAGAACTCCTGCTCACGGTCGCTAACGGGCCAGCCGCTCAGTCGTGCCGTCTCGATGACCGTCAACTGTTGGGCGCGGGTGAAGAACGACCAGCCGCTCTTCGGCGAGTTCAGTCTGTCCGCCTGTTCCGGCCGTACCCGGATCTGTACACCTGGCGCGGCCACCGTGTTCATCGCTGCCACCAGGCCGAGCAGTAACGACCGCCGCCGTTCGGGCTTGCGGGCGTGGACACCGACGCGCAGCGTGGTCATGAACCCGTGTTGACCGAGCTTGTGGGCGATCGCTTGCCGCGCGTCGGATCGCTTCTCCTCCCGGATGCCATGCAGCACTCGGGAGGCGATGGACTGGTCGTACTGGGGCAGTTCAGCGGGCAGCGGGCGCGGATGCCAGCGCGGCCCGAGCACCTGCTGAAGCACGAGCCGTTCACCACGATGAACGGCCGTCAGCGCGTGGAGGATTGACCGCGTCGAAGCCACCGCGTCGGCAGGCTCGATCGGACGCACTGATGACAGCGCCAGCTTGCGCGCTACGGTCGTCGGCTCGCGGACTTCCAGGTAGCTCACGACGACGCTGCCCGTCACGAGCTGTTCGATCGCGCGTCGCACCTGTTGGGCATGCCGCAAGCGGCAGCCGATGAGGTAGGTCACGCCGCTGTCGTCGCCACGGGTTTCGAGGATCAGCTGTGGAGCGTGTACCTGTGCGCTCCAGTGTCGCAGGATGGCGAAGGCGGCAGCGTCGGGAAACGGCGACGGCCAGAACACCTCTTGCCACACCAGCGAATCCGCAGTCAGCGGCAGAGCGGGTTGGTCAGTCGTCATGACTGACCTCCGGACTGGCGGCTTCGTTCGACGCCGGCGACTGTTCGGCGACCGACAGTTCGGTCGCCTCCTCGTGGGCTCTCGCTTCGGCCATCGCCAGGGCGATAACCGCCCGGCTCAGCTTGCGCAGATCCGGCGGGGTGCGCTTGACGCTGCGCACGGTGATTTCACCGTGGCGGCGAGTCCTCCGCTGTTTGCCTTGGGCTTGGCGGCGGTAATTGGGTCGATTAGTCTTTGCCATACACGCTCCTCCTTCATGGGTGGTTTGCTATTTCCACCCCACCCCCGAGCCGTTTTTTTGGGCGCAGAAAACCACGCCCCGGTTCGGGCGGTGGGGGTTAGATTGGGACGAACCCGCTGGTCAGTGGGATGACTCAGCGTAGAGCGGGGTAATTGTTACCGCGTCGTCTGCATTTACTATGCGGGGCAACAATTGCCTCGTCAACGAACTTTTAGGCCGATCCGCTGTTTTTACAACAGCGAAGTGAACATCTCGCCTCGGGGTGGAGATGACGCATAATTACCAGCGGTCTCGCGTAGCGCGATATACAACAACGCCAAGCCATACCACCGCCACCAGGCAAACCGTGCCGACCACCCACGGCCAGATGGATTGCAGCACCGCCACCGCGATCGACAAAGCGATACTGCCGCCCATCAAGGCCAGACAGCAGGCCAAGAACTTGTCGGCCCATCCTTTAGGGTCGCTGCCGTTCGCTGCCACCCCTCTGCACCTCCTCTCGAATTAGCTTCTGCGCGTGTTGAAAAGCCGCCTGCATCCGCAACACGCTGTAGGCGGCCTCGCGGTCGATCCGCCCAAGCTCCTTGCGCATGGCCTTCTCAAGTTGAATGGCACGGCGGCGAGACTCTTTCCACCGCTTAAGCACATCCTGGACAAACAGCGCGGTGCGATAGATGACGTAAGCGAGCAGCGGCCATCCGCCGAAGACAAGCACCAAGAGGACTGCGTTGCCCGCAAACTCCACCACGCTCACCCGGCCCACGTCCTGAGCCACTTGAGCGTCAGATCGGCGGTTTGCTGCGTGTACTCCATGACCCGGTGTGCCGCGACGGGAGCCATGTCGTGGTGGATCTCCACCGTCTGACGGATGTCGCTGAGCGCGCCCGCGATGTACAGCACGACACCGTTGCCCAGGTGTTCTGCCACGATCGGATGATCGCCTGGCGGCGTGACTTTCAGCAGTTCGGCCAGTTCACGAGCCTGCCGCTCGAAGCCGTCTTGCGATTCCCCCGAGGGGTTCGCGTTGGAACTCGGCATGAAACCTCCTTGATTGCGATGGGATTGGGCAATTCAGCCGGTAGCCCCGACCTCGTGGGTCGGGGCTACCGCACTGCTCAGTACTGGAAGCGAGCCACTTCGTTGCCGACGTAGGCGGCGTACTGGTCGACGATGTGGTTCAGTCGGGCGGCCGTCGCCGGATCACCGTCCGCCTGAAACAGCGCCTCTCGGCTGAGCATGGCTGTCGTCTGGAGCCCGACGGCCGCCACCATGCCCGCTGCCTGCACGCGGGTACTGCTCACCAAGCCGCGGGCGATCTCCTTGTTCTGAAATCGGGACAGCTCCTTGCCTTCCGAGCGGCTGAAGCCATCCGGAACCGCCGCGATGGATGCGGAACGGCCTGCGGGACGAGGTACGGGAGGGGGCATTGAGGCTCCTTCAGGAGTGTTCGGATGCGACACCTTGAGCCTGGAGCAAGAAACTGGGCGTGACTGGGTGTTTCCCATATCCGGCCCACGCTTGTGGAGTCAGGGGACGGCTAGGGCATGATCTAGCCGTGGCCGACCCGCAGACGCTGCCTACAACCGCTGAGATCGACACCGACCTGATCAAGATCAGGAAGAAGGGCGTGGTCGCACTCGGCCAGCTGAACCTGCCAGCACTTCAGCGGTGCGCCGTGTCTGCCGGAACGACAAAGAGTGCAAAGGCGACAATTCGGGAGATTGAGGCACTCCTCAGATCGAGCCTCGATGAGGTCGAACTTGAAACTGATCAAGAGGCCCTTAAATGTATTCTGGGCATGACATCCCAGCTGCGCTCGGCTACTTTAACGGCTCGTCGTCAAGAGGCTGCCAATCTGCTTTTCGTCTCGTATGAGACCCTGCGAAAGCATAAGGAAAGGCCTCTACTTCAGAAGCTTGCTCAGGCTATCGAGGACTTTTGCGAAGCAGCCCTTGATCACGATCGTAGAACGCAGCATGCGGAGACATCAGCAGAGGGGTTGAAGTATCAAGACAAAGCATGCGACGAGCCCTCGCGCCCAAGCCAGCGAAAAAAAATTACAAGGACTTTAGAAGATGCGTCCTATCGACTGAATACCTCACAGCTGTGGAAAGCTTTTGTTGCGATATGTACGGTGGTAGTGGCAATTGCTGCGCTCGTAGTAGCCATAGTTAAGCGTCAAGATTCTCCCGAAAAGAGTTCACCACCGGTATCATCTCAGCTGGCTCCCAGTGGCCAAGCGACGCCCAGAACGCCATCTAAGACTAATGAGATAGTTATTAGCGGAGGGCGTTTCGTGAATAAAGAGTATGAGGATCAGGGATCGGCTTACTGTGGCCGCTCACCCGCTTCTAATCGCATTGATGCATACTTCTGCGTACTCCCGCCTGATTCGCAACGCGGAAGGATAAAGCTCGACCCTTGCTTCGCCGTGGACACTCAATCTGTCGTATGCTATGACCTTCTGTGGCCAAACAATTTTCGTAGATTTCGTTTTCGTTCGAGCAAACCAGCTGTTTCCAGTGCAGTACCGCCGGGTGTTCAAGCGCGACCCTACCAACTCGCACTAGACAGTGGAATTATTTGTCGGACGGTTACTGGGGTTGCAATCGTCCAAGGCAACATCATTGAGCTGGGGCTCCCGGACGATCCTCCGAACCTGGACGATTCAATGTCCTACTATTGCGGAAATTTCTACGGTCCAACATTCGCGACCGAATGGGACGGCAATCCGGACACTCATGTGTTGCGCACCGTGAAATGGATAGAAGATCACGAGGTTGTGGACTCCAAGGAGCCTAAAATTCGCAACCTATCATACGAAGGTGACTCCTGGTATGGCATGTTTTCGCCAGGAGAAGGAACTCCGTACGAGCGGGTTCATATTGCGACGGTAGCGTTCTGACGCGCACCTACATGCGGCGGTATCCTTTCGCTATTGACAATCGCGCGGTAATTCATACATTGGATCTCATCGGGGAGTTTATATCGTTTAACCCGAGGAAAGGTTCGGTATGGATAAATATGTAAAGAAGCCATTCACGCCGCCCAAAACTAAATAGTCCTGGGTGATCAAATCGGAGCCGAGTTGGCGCTCGGCTTCGTGTGCCATAGTCCATCTATTACCGCCGAGCACCTAAATTTTGCGCTTAGGAATTTCACTGTGCAACATTGACTAAATACATAAAATGTGTTATATATAAATAGCCGCTAGTTGCATAAGTACTCTTATGTAACCGGCGGTCGCCGACATTCTGTCGCGACTCCACCGATCTATGGTTTATAGGTCACTGTGTCGGAGGTTTCGATTATGGCGGCGATTAGCCCTTCCACCGAATTGCTCAGCATGAAGACGCTCTTTTTTCGAGCGCATCTCTGCGCAGCGTTTTTCATATTCTTTCTGATGACAGTTTTCAGTAATCTGCTCGGAGCGCTCTCAAGCAATCACTCAACCCTCGACTTCGTTGGATTGGCGTGTGGCCTTCTGGGACTGGCGCTGACGACATTCGGCTCGTACGCCAACATCGTCGCCTTTCGCGAAAAAGCGACGACGCTTGCCGAGTACATCAGCGATATCGAGAAGGCCTGGGACCAGGCGACGGATGAACTGGAACAGTTCGAACAGTCCTCCCGTCAATGAGTGACAAGTTCGGACGAAGGGCAATGGCCGTGCTGTACAGCACGGCCTCTTCGTTATCTCTGCGCAGTAGTGATTTGCAAACTTCATCGGTCAGCTGCGTCACTGCCCTCCGCCTGAATTAGGTCCCCCTTGAGCCTTGGCAGCTCCTCCGTATCATCCTCATCACTCCACCAACGCACCGGCTGTGGTGGCAATGGACGAATGTCTGTATCCGTCACGAACTCCTCGTTCGATGGATTCTGACTCGGCATCATTCCCGTCCGGTGTCGACCTGGCTGAGTGCCTGGACCCCAATATGCCCCGATCCGGTAACACAGCACTGCTGTGAAGATCACCGATCCTGGCCAGAGAATCCAGATGAGGAGTCCCATCACTCAGCAGTCGTCCTCGATCAGCAATAAGTACGCTGCCTCCAAGTGAACGATGCACTCATCCGGGTGATGAGCCCGATGGATGTGCCGCAGCTCCTCCGCCCGTTCCGGGGTCAGCTCTATCAGATGCACCTGACACATGAACTCCGCCAATTTGCCGTCAGCCTGAACGAACGTCCTGTCTGGCATTGCCTGCGACATAGTGAGATAGTCCGTTCTTTGTCGAGGATTGAACTTAATTGCGGCAGTGGTGCTTTGGCAGTCAGTCCCAGAGTTCCGCGCAGGGCAGCGGCGGGAGATCGGGGTGAACCTCGTCATCGACCGTCACTCGAAGCTCCAGGTCCGAAAACCGTCGTCCCAGTTCGTCGGCGACGTTCTGCGCCTGTTCTGCACTTGCCTGGTAATCGAGGCTCAAGACACCCGATTCGATGTGGATGTGACGGAGGGGCGACATCGTGATCACCGGGGACTACTCGAAGGCACCACGCGGCCGGCTGTGACCAGAGTCTGAAGCGCCGCAGCCTTCCTCGGGCAGCGTGTGGCCTGGCACGCCACGTGGTACTGCATGACCTTGTGGGCTTCGGCCACCGTGAACGGCGAGGTCGGCGCTCGGTGAGTTTCCGGCTTGGTCATCGCGACGAGCCGATGCATGGCCAACGTCGTGAGTGGCATCGGAGGCGACCTTCCCGCTACGTGAACAAATGCCCTAACGGCACTCGGCACCAAGGGCTTTCGCCACCCGCGCCGACTCATCGGAACAGGTGCGCCGTCCGAGAGGAGCGGCGTCGCCTTGGTGCCGGGTGCCGTAATCACCGTCGCCGATTACCGAGGTGTGCCGTTATGTCGAAATCTGCGCGGCCGGTATGCGTTCGGGGTGTTTCTGTGATGTCCAATGGGCGTTCTGCCGCCCAGAACACCCATGTGACCAGCGGTTTCGCGATATACGTTCGGCGTATGGTGATGGGCGTCCGCCGGTGGTAATGTCCCGCCGACCAGGGCAAACCGTGCGTGACCGACCGGATCAGGGGCATTGATGGCGCGGGCATCCAAAACGCAGCGGTACTGCACACGCTGCGGCAATCGCCTGAACAGCTACAACGGGCAACCGTTCTGCGCGTCCTGCGAGGCTGCTTTCCGCCATGAGATGGCGCAGCCGCCACAAGTGCCGCTCGGATTCTGGCAGACGGATCAGATGCGCGACGCGCTCGCTACCTGGCACATGGGCCTGGTCGTGAGTGCGTATCGGGCGCATCCGTACCACGGCCGGACGCTGCCGCAAGAACTCGTGGCCAACTGGCTCGGCCTGACCCAAGCCCAGCTCAGTCGCATGGAGAAGGGCTCCGCCCCGGAGTTCCTGTCGAAGCTCATTCGCTGGGCCCAGGTCCTCGGCATTCCCGCAGACTTGTTGTGGTTCAAGCTGCCCGGCGCTTCCGCCGCTACCCTCGATGACGTGAAGCGCCAAGACTTTCTCCGGGCCGCGCTCGGGGTGACGGCGACCAGCGCTGCCGCGCCGCTGATGGACCTCCTCAACACCATCCAGCCCACCCCTGTGCCTTCGCTAGTGGGTGTGACTGAGATCGAGCAGATCCGCCAAACTGCCCGCGAGTTCAGCACTTGGGACCACGCCTACGGCGGCGGCCTGGTTCGTGAAGCCGTCGGCGCGCAACTTCGCTATGCCGTCGGCTTGCTCAATGCCCGGTGTCTCGAACGACACCGCGCCGACCTGCACAGTTCAGTGGGTTTCCTCGGCCACACTGCCGGGTTCATGGCGTTCGACGCCTACGCCCACGCTGATGCCCGAAACATGTTCCAGTTGGCCTTGACCTGTGCAGAGGAGGCGGGGGACTGGCACCTCCGCAGCAAGGTGCTCTCCTCGATGGCCCGCCAGGCGATCTGGTGCGGCAACCCCGATGATGGCCTGACCTACATCGAACTGGCAATGGTGCGTTCGGATCGGCTGACAGCCACCGAGCGCGCAATGCTTCAGTCGGCCAGGGCGCGGGCGCTGGCCAAACTCCAGCGCGTCGAAGACGCGATGCGGGCAATCGGCGAGGCTGACGAGTCATTTTCTGATGCGTCGCCCGAGAACGATCCGCCGTGGATGTCCTACTACGATGCGGCGCAGCATTCCGGCGACACTGGCCACGCTCTGTTCGATCTCGCCGTGCAGGGGCGGTTCGTCACCGAAGCCAAGCAACGGCTTCGCACTGCCGTCGCCGGACACACCGACACTTACGTTCGGTCCCGCGCGATTTCGGGCATCAAACTGGCGTCGCTCACGATGGCCAGTGGCGATCCGCTCGAAGCGGCTGGACTCGGAACGGCCGCCTTGGTCGATGTCGGCCATGTCCGGTCGCGGCGGGCTGCCGACGATCTGCGCGAACTGGCAGGCTTCGCGAAGCGGCACCCGAGCGCCCCGGAGGTCGACGAACTTCGTACCCAGATCGACGCTGTCGTGGCGGGGGTATGAGCGAGACGCCCGAGGATGAAACGCCTGCGGTTCTTCGAGAAGCCTGCCAGGCAGCCGGGGTTGATTCGGCTGATGCTGAACTGCTGCGTCGGGGTGAAAATGCCATCTACCGGCTACCTGGTGGCATGGTGGTTCGGATCAGTCGACCAGGGCAACAGGCCGCCGCTGCGCGGGAGGTGGCAGTTGCCCGGTGGTTGGAAGCCGCGAGCGTCGATGCTGTCCAGGCCGCGCCAGATGTTGAACAGGCCATCGAGATTGACGGGCGAGCCGTGACCTTTTGGCGGGAGCTGCCGCCCCATCATCACGGCACACCCGCACAGGTGGCTGAAGCGCTGAAAAGGCTTCACGGCTCGGTACCGCCCACCGCGTTCGAGCTGGGCGCGGTGGCGCCGTTCGTTCGGCTGGAAGAACGGATCGACGGCGCGAGCTTCCTGGCAGACGACGATCGGCGATGGATGCGGGATCACTTAGCGGAGCTACGCGACCGCTGGGCCAAACTTCCGCCGGGCCTGCCGTGGTGCGTCATTCACGGGGACGCCTGGGTGGGGAACGTCGTGGCCACCGACGACGGCCGCGTGATCCTGCTCGATCTGGAACGAACGTCGATCGGGCCGCCCGAGTGGGACTTGGTGCATACGTCCATCAAGTGGTCGTCCTTCGGCTGGATCAGCGCGAAACAGTACGGCGAGTTCTGCGATGTCTATGGGTATGACGTCACAACCTGGGAGGGCTTCGAACTACTACGGGACGTCCGGGAGTTCCGGATGACGACAATGGCCGTGCAGATGGTGGCGGCTGACGTGAAGTGGCGAGAGCAAGCGACTCATCGGTTGGCGTGCATACGTCGGCAACTAGGCAATAGGCCATGGAAGGATTGGCGTGTACTGACTTAACTGCCGTCCTCGTTAGTAAATTTTTCGCCAACGTTTGAATGCGCGCACATCCGCTGGATTCAAATTGAACCACTCGCCATTAAGGCGCTTTTCGTTGAATCGCCGGTGCCAGTAATTCTCAATTCCACTGGGGTCATCCGTCTTGATGGAATGTACCAAGTCAATCCGCTCCGGCAGCTGTATCCGCAACTCGTTTCCTCGGCGCACCATGTTGTTGGTCATTCCAATCTTGAAATACTTGCCCGACTTGAAAAGATAAACCTCTCCAATCGCCGCGCTAATATCCCTGTCATCACGTATGGCATCGACCTCTACTTTTCGGGGGGTCGCCTCTAGTATCTCAACTACATCATCGTACCCTTTCTTGCCATCGCAGTATTGAGAAATTTGGGCAATAAAGTTATCTCTAGTTCCGAATCTCCGCGTGTAAGCGCTGTCGTTTGGAAAGCTGGGGTCGGCTCGTCTCTTGATACGCATCTCGGCTCGTGTCGGAAACCGTTTCAATTCTCGAATAAGAGCAATCGCACTTTCCATCAAAAAAGTTCTGTCATGCCCTTCAAGTATGAATCTATTTGGCTCAAACCCGGCTTCGCGTTGAGCCTCGGATATTCTAGGCCAAAATTTTTGCCAGTCGTATTCTTTGATACCCGTAACTCTTTCGAGTTGTTCTCTGCCAAGCGGCTTGCCTCCGTTGGCTTCAGCGGTGCGCCTGATCTCGGCTAGTATTTCCTCTCGCGTCATATTATGGAAGCAATAATAACATAATTAGAGACTTCTCCCCAGTGAAAATCCGGCGGCTATGCGTCTCTCGCGTTCAGTGAGCATCCGCCTTGAAGCTATTCATAGAAATCGTGCAGTGAACTGCGTGACAGGAACTTGCGCATTGAAGGTGGGCAAGATTACAATACTTAAATAAGATAAGCTGGAAAACGATAAGTGAGTGAAATTCGATTTAGACTATGGCATTGCAATGTCCCCGACGCTGGCACTGATCTCGCAAACAATCTCAGTGTGTTGGTGGAGAACCGACAGTGTCTCCCTTGGCCGCAGTGCGCGTGCAAGCCGGACGGGCGGAAGGGCGCGCGGGCCTGTCGGTCGTGTCCGCTAGCCTTCTCTTGCGACGGCGACGACGGAGCCTTGGTCGATGCTGTCAGTTGATCTGTTGTCCGACAACGAGTCCTGGGAGACTGTGGTGAAGGGTCAGCGTGTACAGCTGTCCGAGAGTTGGCTTGTAGGCGATTCGATTGGGAAGGGCGGTTTCGGCCACGTCTATCACGTAACGGGTGGCGGGCGGGAGGCCGTGGCGAAGTTCGTACCCAAGGAGCCCGGCGCTGACCGTGAGTTGCTCTTCGCCAACCCCAAGGGTGTGCGCAACGTGGTGCCGATCATCGACTCCGGCGAGCACGGCAATAACTGGGTGCTTGTGATGCCTCGGGCGAAGCGCTCATTGCGGGATCAGCTCGTAGAGGAACCGATCCTTTCCCTTGCCGACGCAATTGAGATTATCGGGGATGTTTGCGATGCGTTGAGCGACCTCGATGGCAAAGTTGTCCATCGAGACCTGAAGCCGGATAACGTTCTATTGCTTGACGGCAAGTGGTGCCTGAGTGACTTTGGGATTTCGCGCTACGCTGAGGCGTCGACAGCTTCGGATACACGAAAATATTCCATGACTGCGCATTACGCTGCACCAGAACAGTGGCGGCATGAGCGCGCGACCATCGCAGCTGACATCTATGCGTTGGGTGTCATGGCTTTCGAGATGCTCGCCGGACATAGACCCTTCCCCGGTCCCACAAACGAAGATTTTCGGCAGCAGCACCTCCACGGTGATGTCCCCGAACTCTCAGCGGCTCCGGCTGGCCTAGCGGCCCTTGTCGACGAATGCATGTACAAGGCTGCTGCGGCGCGGCCGACGCCAGCCAACTTCAGAGTGCGACTTGACCGCGTCAGGGATAAAGCCAACAGTGGCGGTGGCCTGGCGCAACTGGAGGAGGCGAACCAAGCAGAGGTTCGACGTCGTTCCGAAGAGTCTCGGAAAAGATCTGAAGCTATGACCGAGCAGGAACGTCGCGCAGAATTACTGGCTACCGCGCAGCGGAGTTTTAACAGGATGTCTGCAACGTTCCGCGACGCCATCGTAAGTGCAGCTCCGTCTGCCGTGCTTTCGTCTCGGGATGGCGGTTGGGCAGTGCGACTTGGTGATGCAAACCTGACGTTTTCAGGAATAAATCAGCGTCCAGATACCAGTTGGGGTGGCAGGCGTCCTGCTATTGATGTAATAGCCACTGCGACAATCAACCTCCGTATCCCGCCGAAGTGGGATTACGAGGGCCGCTCTCACTCGCTCTGGTTCGGCGACATTCAGGAGGCTGGGCGCTACGGCTGGTTTGAGTGTGCATTCATGGTTGCGCCCTACATCCCCATGCGTGGCCGACAAAATCCTTTCAGCCTTGACCTGGGCGAAGAATCTGGTGGGGCGGTCGGCGTAGGCATGGCAAAGTATCAAGTTGCGTGGCCGTTCACACTGCTCGATACAGGGGATCTCGATGAACTGATCGGCCGATGGGCGAACTGGCTCGCCCAGGCATCTAACGGTGGGTTGCAGATGCCTGGGATGATGCCTGAACGTCCAGTTGACGGGAGCTGGCGAACAAGATGATGCTAGAAGCGATGCGGCTCCCGCCTCTTGGCTGATTACCGCTCCCGCCCATGTGTATCCCGCATCCGCACGTCCCGGCCGACCAAGACCCGGTGAACCGTAGTGGAGTCGACGCCGAACCGCTCGCCGATCCGGGCCAGCGACAGCCCTGACTCGTATAGCCGGGCGGCCTCACCGACTTGTTCGTCGCTCAGCCCTTGGTTGCGCATCGCGGCTCCACCCTCGCGGAGGATCTTTAGGACCGTCCCCTTGCCGATGCCGTACTCACGCACGAGCTTGGTCGAAGGTACGCCTGCTTCGTACTTGGCGACGATCTCCTCTCGCATCGCCTCAGTCAGTCGACCGGCCAACCTGTGAGGCTTCGACGCGACCGGCTCGGGTTCACGCGGTGGGGTGGAGGCAAGCCGATCCTTCAGACCGGCGAGCCGGTCTCTGAGGTAGTCCTTCCTCGAATAGCCTCCGATGAAGTCCACTGAATGGCGAAGCCGCAGGTCATTGGCCTGTGGCTTCGCTGTTGTTCGGCATTGTGCGAACGCCCTGCGGCGGTTCAGTCATCGGCCGTCCTCCACACGGATCAGTGGTGGATCACCGCACCGAGCCGCGGCAGGACGAGTCGTTTCCAACTGCGCTCCACGGAATTCAGGTCGCTGGCCTGGCGGCGGGTATCACTGCGGGCCATCGAGACGGTCGCTCAGTCGCTTCCGACGCGCGTGGGAGATTGCGAGATTCTCAGTACTCGTTCAACGGAGCAGAGGGGGGAAAGGTGACCGGTAGAGCCGCCAAGGACCGGTGGAAGGGGCCAGGCCGCCAGGTCGGTGCGTCGGCCGGTATGGCCAGCTGGATCTCGGGCAGCGCATCGAGAAGCTGATCGATGGCGTTTTGAGCGAGCAGGTAGGCCACCGACTGCGCGGGGCAGGCATGTGGGCCGATGCCCCACGCCAGATGCGAGCGATTGCCTGTGTGAGTCTCGGTCCGGATCTTGGGGTCGTTGTTGCAGCCGGCCATGCTGATGAGGATCGGCTGGTGCGCGGGCAGCCAGACGTCGTCGATGAGGATCGGCTGACGGGGGTAGGTGGTGAGGAGGTTCGCCAGCGGCGGGTTCTTGAACAAGACTTCGTCCAAGGCGTCTCGGGTGGACAGGTTCCCGCCGACGACACTTCCGCCGAAGCGTTCGTCGGTAAGGATCAGCAGCAGGGTGTTGCCGATCAGGTTCTGTTGCAGTTCGATCCCGGCGCCGTAGACGCTGTTCAGTTGGTGGATCATCTCCAGTTCATCGAGTTCGGCCGGATGCCGCAGTAGTAGCGAGGTGATGTCGTTGCCAGGATGGGTCCGTTTGAGGGCCAGCAGTTCCAGCAGCGCCTCGATGATCATCTTGTTGCCGTCCTCGGCATCGATCCCCTCGAACATCGCGGCCATGCCTGCGGCGACCCGCTGTCCGATTTCCGGCGGGCAGCCCAGCAGAGCATCGGTGACCGCGAATGCGAGCGGCAACGCGTACTGACTGATCAGATCGGCTGTACCGGCCTGGCAAAAGGTGTTGATCAGCGGGAGGGCGATCTTCTCCACCGTGGCATCGAGAGCGTACAGATCCACCGCGTTGATACTCGTGGTGATTGCCTGCCGGTAGCGCTGTAGGGCCGCTCCGTCGCTTCGACTCCCGGTGGGGCGCCACTCCATAAGCGGCAGGACGGGGCAGTCGGCCGGGATGTTCTGCTGCCAGGTGCGCGGATCGACAGGGAAGTGCTCGGGATCGTTGAGGATCCGCAGCGCGGTGTCATACCCGACCACCAACGTGGCCGGCACGCCCGGCGCCAGCTCAACCGGAGCCAAAGAGCCGTATTGTGCTCGCATTTCGTCGTAAACACGGTGCGGATCCGCGGCGAATTCCGACGAGTACAGCGACACCCTCGGACCTTCGGTAGCCATCGGCGAGCCGTGGACGACTGGACAGGCCGGGGTTTCCAGTCGGGACCGTGGCGTACTCAAGAATGGTGCTCCAGATGTTCGTGTGTGCTGTTTTGGGGACGCGGTCTTCGGCGCATCCCTGTTTTCGGTCGCCGAACCATTGCTGCAACTTCGAGAAGCGTACTTTCCAAGGGGATTTCGTGCCACTCGTTCCGCGCCGCATCGGCAGCAGCCGATGCGAGGTATCGTGCGTCGAATGCGGTTGGTGAAGGTCTGATGGGTCGATGGCGTGCTTTCTTGCCGCCTACGACCTGGCCCGCGGCGCGCCCCTGGCACACGACCGCTCACATTCGCCGAGTACCTACCGGTGTGATTCGAATAGCCGGCCCTGCGACCGTCAGCAGGTTCGGGTTGTGCAGCATTAGGCCCACCAAAGGCGAGTGCTCGGGTAGAGCACTCGCCTTTTTGTTTCTGTGTGGCGTCTGGCCGGGCTCGTGTCCACCACCGAGCGGCAGCGGTGTTGTGCCGATCCCGGCGATGCTGCGCGAACCAGCAGGACCTACGCGGCGATGGTGGTGACGCGGAGGTGCGCCGCGATATCGGTGGGGGAGCCGGTGTAGTGGAGGGTGCGTAGGCCGAGGCTTGCGGCGGCTTGGCAGTTGTCGGCGCGGTCGTCGACGAACAGGACGCGACTGGGGTCGTGAACTCCGGTCGCGGCGAGGGCGTTTCGGTAGGTGTCGGGGTGGGGTTTGTTCATGCCGAGGCGGGCCGAGTAGAGGGCGTCGGTCATCAGGGTGCGCCAGTCGGAGGCGTCGAGGGCATCGCCGACCGGGTGGGGTGCGTTGGAGAGCAGCACCATCGGGAGATCTGCCCGGCGGGCATGGTGGAGGAGGGCTACGACGCGGTCGTCGGTCCGGGTCCACAGCGCGGTGTCGACGGCGCGCAACTGGGTGAGCAGTTCCGGGTCCGGGCGATGGCCGAGCACGGTGGTCCAGAAGTCCGCGTCGTCGAAGTCGCCGGAATCGTAGGGTTCGCGGGCGCTCCAGAAGACATTTTGGAAGAGCTCGAGCTGGTCTGCGTGCCATCCGGCGAGTTCGGCGAGCTCGCTCCACATGGGAACAGTGGGCTGCAGGCCGATGACGCCGTTGTAGTCGAAGATGACCGCGTCGAGTTCCACGGACTGGTGCGGTAGGGCAGTAATCACCGGTGCTCCAAGGCTTGATGGGACGGACGGCCACGCCTGCGGGGCAGGGTGGCAGGCATGACGGGATGCCGTGGGGATGACGATTCCCGCCTCCTTCCATGACGGAAGAGGCGTGCGAACTGTGGATCGAAGGAAGGTTCCGCGAGTCAAAGGCTGGAGGTGGTGCGCGACGCTGCGCGAACAAGCCGAAACCTACCAAGGGGTACGTCGGGGTACCACTCGAGACGGGCCTTGGTGATCCGCTCCACAAAGTGCCGTCCGCAGGTCTCACCGGCGTCGGAGTCGAGATCACTCACCGAGGTCGGCCGACAGTCTGCGCACGAATAACGTTCGGCGCTTGTCGTTCTCGGAGATGCGCAGTGCGTCGGGAGCCGCCGTCGGGCCCATGGGCGGCAGGTCGAAACGCGATCGAACCGGGGCGGCTCGCTGACCGTCGGTCGAACGATGGATACCGGAACAACGTTGTGAGCTGCGACGATTCGTGCCGGAGTCGCCCCGGAGCGGGTGCCGTGTCGATTCGGGATGGAGGTGCTCGGGATGGCCGACGGGCAGGGGGCTGGGGACCTGGTTCCGGCAGGGCGGCGGGCGGCGGCTTGGGGGGTGGATTTCGGTCTCGTGCTGGGGTTGGCGGTGTTGTTGGGGACGGTGACGCACTATCGGATCGCCGATTACCTTTCGGGCTGGGCGGATCTCGCTGGGACCGGCGTGTGGGATGTGATTCAGTCGAATGGGAACTGGGGTGGGGCGGGCAAGACGTTCGGTATGGACGTCGTGCATACGGTGCTCGTCTTCATCATCGAAGCATTCGGCGCGTTGATCGCGGCGACGTTCGCCTATCAGTTCGCTGGATTGGCTTGGCAAGGAAGGACTTTGGGCAAAGTCCTGCTCGATCTCCGAGTGGGGTCGGTGCGCGGCGGCGAGGACGGACTGGGGCGAGGGCAGGCGGCGCGGCGCGCTTTCGTGGGCACGATGACCGACGTCGGGCTGTACTCGTGCGCGTGCATCGCGCTATTGGCGGGCCAGTTCCTTCTGTCCTTCGTGCTGTGGCTGATCGCGATCGTCGTCTTGGTGATCAACGCGGTGTGCGTCTTCGGTTCGAGTCGCCGCTCCCTGGTCGATCGCGTCGCGGGAACTGTTGTCGTGCAGGCCGGACTGTTGCGGAAGTCATTGGAAACAGCCAGGGACCACGTGGTTGTGCAGCGCGGAATTCAGGGCGCGCAGGAGGGGATCGAGCACATCCAAACGGCGACACGGCAGATAGCGCAGCTTGCCACCCCCGAGCAGATGCGTCAGCTGCGCGATTCCGAACGGGCCGCGCAACTGCGCGAACTCGGGCAAGACGTCGGTCGTCGGACCGCGGAGTCGGCTCGGCGGGCGATCGCATCGGAACGAGGTCAGCAGGCGCAGCGTGTGGCCAAGCGGGCTGGTGCGGGGCTGCGGGGAGCATACGAGCGGCGTCGTGGCACGGGGAACCGTGAGGGATGACGATGGATTACTTGTCCGAGGACGATTACTCCGCCACGATCGGCGCCGACCGCCTCACCGTTATGTTGCGCAAGGCGGAAGGGGCCGCGAAAAGCTTGCGGGCGAGCAACTGCGCGCCGGAGATCTGGAAGCTGCGCGAGTGGAATCCGGTCAACCCGTCGGCCGTGTTCACCGGATGGAAGCTGCGGACCTATCGTGGCAACGATTGGGAGGACGGTGGCGGGCGGTATCGCCACATCGTCAGCGAGTTGATCGTCAGTTTGCTCGACGAATCCGGTGCGGTCTACCGGGGTGTAGTGGAGCAGCGCAAATACACCGCGGATCTACCTGCCGCTTCCGCACGCAGCTGGGAATTCACGGTGTGGAACGAAGGCATGCTGACCTCGTGCAACAGAGTCGAGTCCGTCGATCAGGTGGTGGCGATGGAACGGGGTCATCGCGGGTATGACCCGGTCGCGCCCGGCGGCTTCTGCGACTCGATCAGCGCCGACTTGGACCAGTTGGTGACCCGCCGCCCGCCGCGCGAACGACCTTCCGCCGTGAGTCGGCCGAGGGAAGCGCCCAAGAAGGCGCGCTCATGGTCGAGGTGGTTCTGATACCGGGCAGCCCGCTCGCGTAGGCGAAGGCGCCGAGGAATCCCGCGCCTGCCTGCCCTCTCAGGCGGTGGCGGTTCGCAGTGCGAACCAACCTGTGCCGGGGTCGGCGTAACCGTGGTACATCAGGCGCACTCGCTGATCGACTTCGAAGAGGCGATAGACCGCGAGCATGGCGCGGGCGGTCGCTTCCTGCTGGAAGTCGTCGATGCGGCGGTACCCGATCGGGTGCTCGGGCAGCAGCTCCAAGCGGGTGAGTTCGGTGGGATCGGTGACTTCCAGGCCCATCGGTGCGGCGTCGGTGATGTGGTGGTCGTGCAGGATGTCGTGGATCCGGTGCGGGTCGGGGCGGCCGGAGCGGAATCGGTGGACTTCGGCGCGCAGCGCTGGACCGGCGGGCTCGCTCTCGACCACGTCGATCAGTTCGGGATCGACGCTCGGTGTTCCGGTGTCCTCGGCGATCGGGGTTTGTTCGAGCAGGTGCAGCATGTTGCCGCCGGGAATCAGTGGCTCCGGGGCGAGGAACAGGGTGACCGTCGGGCAGACGCAGCCCTGGCCGAGCAGACAGACACGCATGTGGAACGAATCGGGCATGCGGCCCTCCTCCATCGGGACGGGCCGTGAGTAGACGGCCCTTTGCTGGATCGGGACTTCGTGGTGTGCCGATCGCGGAATCGCCCTGGCGCTTCTACGGTCGACCGTGCCGCAGTTCCCCAGTCTAGGAGCCGGGCACCGCCCGCGCATCGGCATCTTCCGCCTCGGTTCACGGAACATGGAGGCAGGAAAAGCAGGCGCAGGGTGATGATCAGCCGGGCAGACGGCAGAGTCCGAGGGTCTTGCTGCGCAGGGCTCCGAGGCTGATCTTGTCGCGATATCGGACGCGGCGGTGAAGCGGGGGCGTGGCGGGCGCAACCGCCGCTCAGCTGATCCGTATCTCGACCGGCGGAGCCGCTACATGCGGATAGTCGGTGGTCACGTCGACCCGCACTCGACCCGGGCCGGTGGGCAGGGCGGCGAACACGGTCGCGGCCGGCTGGTTCCGAGCGGTCTTGTCGCTGACGGGCACGGCCACCGTGCCTGCCGCGCCGGTGTCGAGGTTGCGCCAATTGGCGAACGCCGTGAAGGTGCACGGCATGCCCATCGGCGTGTCGCTGACGAAGCTGATGCCGAAACGGGCCGCCCCGGGCATTCCGGCGGGCGAGGAGACGCCCGCTCGGCCTTCGCCGTAGCAGGTGTCGCCGAAGGTGCGGATGACTCCGATGTTCACGAATGCGGGTTCGTCCGCGGTCGCGGGACCCGCCGACGCCGCGAACCCGCCGACGCACAGCGCCGCGATCAGGGCGCTTCGTCCGACCAACTGCCTGTTTCGCACTGCCGATCACGCTCCTTCTTCGTCGAATCGAGCACTCTCGGACGGTCATTGTGCCCCGTTAGTCGGCGTTCGCGGTTCGATCGCGCGCCACGTCGTCGCGTGTCGACCCGGCACGCGAGCCGTGCACGCACGCATAGCATCGGAGTGTGGAGCGAGGATCGTTGCTGAAGGCTCGGGCCGGCGGGAAACTGCACGGCGGCAATCACGGGATCGCGCCGGAAGAGGTGGTGGCCGCGCAGCGGGCCCGCATGCTGGTGGCGATGATCGAAGCGGCTGCGGACAAGGGCTACGCGGCGGCGACGGTGGCGGACGTGCTGAAGCGGGCCGAGGTGTCCAGGATGACCTTCTACCAGCACTTCGCGAACAAGGAGGCGTGCTTCCTCGCCGCCTACGACATGGCCGTGGAGATCGTGATGACCAGGATCACGGGCGCGCTCGCCGCTGACGGCACGCCGCTCGAGCGGATCGATCGGGCACTCGACGCCTACTTCTCCACCCTCGCGCAAGAACCACAGGTGGCGAAGGTCTTCTTGGTGGAGGTGTACGCGGCGGGAAGGCCGGTGCTGGAGCGGCGGTTGGCGACCCAGGCGGCTTTGGTGGACGGTTTCGCCGAGGCGCTCGGCGCGACGCGCCCGCATCAGCAGCTGGCGGGCGAGGCGGTGATCGGCGCGGTCGTCTCGCTGGCGACCAACCGCGTCGTCGCAGGGGACTTCGCCGCGCTGGCCGGGTTGCGCGAGCCGCTGATGTCGTCGCTGATCAGGAATCTGGTGTGAGGCCGGACAGTCGTCCGGCGACCGCGGGCAGCCGATCCAGCATCGCCACGGTGAAATCGGCCAGCAGCGTGATCAGCCCGTCGCGGTCGACGTCGAGCCCCCCGTCCAGCCAGACGAGAACCAGTTCCGCCGCGCCGCCGGTGATCAGCTGGGAAGTCGCGGCGATCGCGGTGTCCTGCCCTTCGGGCAGCTCGAGCACCAGGCGGGTCTGCTCGATGATGACGTCGGCGACCTGGCGCATGCCCGCGAACCGGCTGCGCATGAGCGCCTCGTCGCCGTAGGTCTGGGCGAACGCCACTTTCGCGCGTCGCGGATCGTCGGTGAGTTCGACGATGAGGGCCGCCACTCCGGCGCGGATCCGGTCGGCGGGCGTGCCCGTGGTCTCGGCGACGGCGGCCTTCGCCCGGTCCAGCGCCGCCTGCTGGATCTCCACCAGCACCCCGGAGGCCAGCGCATCGCGGTCGGGGAACGCCTCGTAGAAGAAGCGCGGGCCGACCTTGGCCTGTTCGCACACCCCGCGCACGGTCAACGCCGACAGTCCCTGTGTGCCGATGATGTCGAGGGCGGCGTCGAGCAACCGCCTGCGCCGGTCCTCGCGGCGCTCGGCCGTGGAGGCTCCGCGGTAGGTGCCGCTGACGGTACGGGTCACCCCGCCAGCTTGGCACAGCCAAAATTGGGAAACAACCGTTTACGGAAACGATGGTTTCCTCTATCGTCGGACTATCGCAGTGTCGCGAAGGGAAGACGGTCATGAGTCTGCTTGTGCCCCAGTCGTTCGATGAGATCTCCGGCACGATCCGCCAGGCGCGGACCACCTGGGCGTGGCACGCGCAGCGCGCGGCCGCGCGCGCGGTCGCGCATTACCCGGCGCAGGTGCGGCCGCTGGCCGATCCGCCGCCGGGCAGCGGACTGAAACCGGTGCTCGGTGACTTCGGGCTCCCCGGCATCGGATACACCTTGCACGCGTTGGCCGACCCGATCCAATTCGCGCGGAAGCGTTTCGACCGCTTCGGCCCGGTGCAGTGGTTCGGCATGCTCGGTCGGCGCATGGTCACCTTCGGCAGTCCGGAGGGCTACGAGGCGGTGATGCTGGACCGCGACAAGGTGTTGTCGGCGCAGCGCGGCTGGGAGTGGCTGATCGGCCCGTTCTTCCGCGGAGGTCTGCTACTGCGCGATTTCGACGACCACCTCTTCCATCGGCGCGTGATGCAGCAGGCCTTCACGCGGCCGCGGTTGATCGGGTACCTCGACCTGACCACGCCTCGGATCACCCGCGGCATCGCGCAGTGGGAGCCCGCCGACGATTTCCCGGTCTACCGGTCGATCAAGAAACTGCTGCTCCAGCAGGCCACCGAAGTCTTCGCGGGCGCCGAACCCGGCGCGGGCTCGGCACGATTGGAGCGCGCCTTCGAGGACGCGGTGCGCGGCGGGGCCGCCTTGATCCGGGCGAACGTGCCGGGCGGTGTGTGGGCCCGCGGCGTGCGCGGCCGCCGGGTGCTCGAGGAGCACTTCCGCCGCGAGTTGCCCGCGAAGCGCGCGGGCGGCGGCAGCGATCTGTTCAGCGTGCTGTGCCGGGCCCGCACCGCCGACGGCGAGACCTTCACCGACGCCGAGGTGATCGAGCACATGATCTTCGTGATGATGGCGGCCCACGACACCAGCACCATCGCCGCGTCCATGCTGGTCTACGAACTCGGCAGGCACCCCGAATGGCAGGAGCGGCTGCGCGCCGAATCCGTCGCGCTGGGCAAGCCGGCGCTGGACTACGACGATCTCGACCGCCTGCCCTCGCTCGATCTCGCGTTCAAGGAAGCGCTGCGGGTCTACTCGCCGGTGGCCCAGCAGGTCCGCGAAACCATCGCCGACGCCGACATCCTCGGCTACTACCTGCCGAAGGGGACGTTCATCCTCTGTGGCACGTACGGGCTGATGCGCAACGAGGAGTACTGGCACGATCCCGATACCTTCGACCCGGAACGTTTCGCCGAGCACCGTCGTGAGGACAGATCGCACCGCTTCGCCTGGGCGCCTTTCGGTGGCGGGGCGCACAAGTGCATAGGCCTCTACTTCGGCGGCATGACCGTGAAAGCCGTAGTGCATCAAATGCTGTTGCGGTATCGCTGGAGCGTGCCGGACGGCTACCAGCTGCCCCTGGTCGCCGGAACCGGACCGGTGCCCGCCGATGGTTTGCCCATCCGGCTGGAGCGGATCGTCCGATGAGGATCATCGCCGACCGAATCGTCTGCGCGGGGCACGGCATGTGCGAAGCGCTGGCGCCGGATCTGTTCCGGGTGGGCGCGGACGGGATCGTCGTGCCGCCCGACACCGTCACGAGCGATCGGGAGCTGCTCGAGCTCGTCGTCGACAGCTGCCCGGTCGCGGCGCTGCGGCTGAGCTGAGGTCTCCCGGCTCGTTTCGCGTCCTCGGCGCTGGGTACCGCGAACTGCGATATTCGAGCCCATCGACGCGAGAGGACCGCATCTCATGGCCACCTGCGATACGTGCGGAAACGAGTACGACAAGACGTTCACCATCACCCGCGACGGCCAGTCCGCCACCTTCGACAGCTTCGAATGCGCGATCACCGCCATGGCCCCGACCTGCACGCACTGTTCCTGCCGGATCGTCGGGCACGGTGTGGAGGCGCGTGGAGACTACTTCTGCTGCGCGCATTGCGCCCACGAAGCGGGTCATCCGGCCCTGGTCGATCACGTCTGAACCCGCTGCCGAGCGGCGATGCGCGACCGATCATCCGCGCGGCGCGTGGCTTCGCCGCACCTCGAGCCCCGCGACCCGCGCCGCTTCGGCCAGCACCGCTTCGAGCATCGCCGGAGTGAGTCGTCCGGTGAAGGTGTTCTGCTGGCTGACGTGGTAGCAGCCGAACAAGTGCAGCGGACCGCGGCCCGCCTCGGTGCGTGCCGTGGCCGAATCTCGGTCGCGGGCGCGGCACGGCCCAGCCCGCTTCGGCCAGCACCGGAAGCAGTGCCTGCCAGCCGAACGCGCCGAGCACCACCACCGAGCGGACGGTGGGCGTCAGCAGTCGCAGTTCGGTCGCCAGCCAGTGTCCGCAGCGATCTCGCTCCTCCGGCGTCGGCTTGTTGTCCGGCGGTGCGCAGTGCACGGGAGCGGTGACCCGCACGCCGTGCAGCCGCAGGCCGTCGTCGACGCTGACCGCGGTCGGCTGGTTGGCCAGACCGACCGCGTGCAGCGCCGCGAAGAGCACGTCGCCGCTGCGGTCGCCGGTGAACATGCGGCCGGTCCGGTTGCCGCCGTGCGCCGCGGGCGCGAGTCCGACGAGCAGCATCCGCGCGTCCGCCGGACCGAAGCCGGGCACGGGACGGCCCCAATACGTCTGGTCGCGGAAGGCGGCGCGTTTCTGTCGCGCGACGAGCTCGCGCCAGGCGACCAGACGCGGGCAGGCGAAGCAGTCGGCGACCGCCGCGTCGAGTTCGGCGATGGTCCGGCACACGTCAGCACCGGCCGTACGAGGCGGTGGCGTAGACCGCCCATACCGTGCGGCGCCCGAGGGCGTGGCAGCGTCGGTCGGAGATCGGTGTCTCGTGCATCAGAACTCCCTTCGGTGGTCCCAGGGGAGGGACGAACCGGGCGATCGTGCCCACGGTGCGCCGACGCGACCGGCCGGTGCCGTCGATCGTTGATCGGTCCCGTCCGGACGGTACCGCTTCGGACATCTGTCCAGTTCAGCGGGGTGATCGAGCGGCCGCCGGGCGCGATATGTGATCGGTACCACCCGGTCGGGGTTGGTAGCATGGCGGTTCCGACCGACCGGATGCGGTGGTTCACCTCCGGCTTCTTTCGAAAGAGTCTTTCCATGCAGTTTGAGATCGTCGAGCGGGACGAGACGTGGGTTGCCGGGCTGCCGGTACGCAGCCCCAAACGTGCGCTCGGGGAACTGCGTGACCGGGATCTGGAGGCCGCCTGGGCGGCGGTGTTGCACCAGGAACTCGGCGGCCCGTTGGCCAGCGCCTACACCGACTACACCGGTGAGCTGGGCACGTACAACACCCAGATCGTCGGCTATCAGTGCGCGTCCTTCGCCGACGTCACCCGCGGTCACCTGGTCGCCCGGCTGCCGCGCGGCGCCTACGCACGGTTCTCCTCGGTCGGTAACTTCCCGCAGGTGATGACCGACCTGTGGACGCAGATCGCCTACGCCGAGGAACACAACCAGATCAAGCGGACCTACACCGGCGATTTCGAGTGCTACCCGCACGCCTACAAGATCGATCTGTACCTGGCGGTCGACGCGCGATGAGTTATGCGATCGTGGTGCGTGCCGAGGCGGTCTACGGCGGGCTGGTCGTCCCGCGCGTGCGCCCGAGCTTCAAGGTCAGCAACAGCGACCTCATCGAGTTCCTCAAGGACCGCCTGCGGGACCGGGGGGACGGCGTGGACCGTCCGATGTACACGGTGTACGTGCCGGATCCGGCCGGGAACTACAACGCTGTGGTCTGTTTCGAGTACCCCGCGCCGGACGCGGTGCCGGTGGGTGACGTCTTGGTGCGTGTCCCGAAAGGCGTCTATGCCCGGTTCGCGCCGAACGGCGACTATCACGATCCGGTAGAGGACGTCTGGGCGCAGGTCGACGACGCGACGGCGTCCGCCGAGATCACCCGGGCCTACCGTGAAGAGATCGAGATCTGGCACGCCCCGGAATCGGTCGAGTTGTTCATTTCAATCCTCGTTTAAATTGCTAATCGGTAACTGACCTCGGACCGACTGGTCTCCATGTTATTTCCGATTTCGAATACGCCGGTTCTGACCTGCGAAAATATGGCGTGTACCACAGAGTTTTCGGAAGATTAACCGGACGGCTGGTCAATTCCTGTCCGATGACGGATACTGCCCTGGGCAACTTCGTCTCGGCTCGGGGCCGCGGAGGGCTGCATCGGGCTGGACTATCGCGCATGGCAGCGCGGCGATGGAGTAGGAACAACATGACTGTGGATCTGATTGCAGTCGTGCCGAGGAACTCCCGTGGGCGGGGAGTGCGACGGTATTACGACGCGCAATCCGAGTGTGCGTTCTTTGTCTCCGAACCGGGCGTGCAGCCGGAACTCTGGGACCGGTATCTGCACGGGGCGTGTGCCGTTTACCGGCATTTCGGAGTCGAACACGCGCTCGAATACGAAACGGTCGCCGACGGTGCGTCATCGGCGCTGTTCTTCGCCGCGCTCGACGCCGACGGCGACATGGTCGCCGGGGTGCGGATGCAAGGTCCGTACACCGACGCGCGGCAGGCGCACGCGCTGGTCGAATGGGCCGGTCAGCCGGGCGCGGACGACTTGCGGCAGATGATCGCCGACCGGATACCGCAGGGCGTGATCGAGGCCAAAGGCGCGTGGGTCGCTCGCGATGCCGCCAACCGGGGCGAACTCAGCGCGGCGATCTCGCGCACCGTGCTGCACGGCGCGCGCCTGCTCGGCGCCCGCTACGGCTTCGCGACGGTGGCCTCCTTCACCGTGGCCCGCCACGAGGCGTGCGGTGCGGTTGCGGCCGAGCGCATTCCCGCGGTGCCGTATCCGGACGAGCGCTACCGAACCGTTCCGCTGTGGTGGGATACCCGGAGCTATGCCGCCTCGGCCGAGGAAGCGCAGCGATCCCTGACCCAGCGCGAACAGGACGCGCTCGGCCTGTCGACCGCGCGTACGCCCGATGTGCGATGCGGGATCGGGCGGCCGACGGAGGGCCGGCGCGGACATGGGCGATGACCGGAGCCGAGCGGCGGACCACCGGCCGCTGATCATCGACCCCGCCGATCCGGAGGACGCGCGGATACTCGCCGCGCTGCGCGCCGACCCGCGCATCGAAATCCTCGATCTGCGTGCGTCGTTGCGCGCCGAATACAGCAGAATGGTTGCCGCGCCCGATATTCCGGAAGGGCCCGAAGCGGATCGCTGGATCTACTATCCGTGGCGCGCCGCGGTGGTCGGATTGCCGGGGCCGCGTACTTTCCGGATGATCCGGCTGGATCGTAATCGGAACAAACTGACCAGAGCCGAACAGGACCTTCTGGCCGAACGCACGATCGGGATCGTGGGACAAAGCGCCGGGCACGCGATCGCGCATCTGCTCGCCATGGAGGGCGTTTGCGGCGGATTGCGCTTGGCGGACCTGGACGATATCGAGTTGTCGAATCTCAACCGGGTGGCCGGGACGCTGTTCGACATCGGCGTCAACAAAGCGGTGGTAACCGCACGCCGTATCGCCGAGTTGGACCCTTATCTCCCGGTGCAGATCTTCGCGACCGGGGTCGACGAGAATTCGGTGGGCGAATTCCTGGACGGACTCGCGATCGTGGTCGAGGAATGCGATTCGCTCGATATGAAACTCGTGATTCGCGAGGCGGCGGCCCGGCATCGCATTCCCGTACTGATGGAAACCAGTGACCGTGGTTTGCTGGACGTCGAGCGTTTCGATCTCGAAGCCCGCCGTCCCGCGTTCCACGGATTACTCGGCGAGGTCAGCGCCCGGGATTTGCGGGGGCTGACCTCGCGGGAGAAGGCGCCGTACGTGGTGAAGCTGCTCGGCGCCTCCGGGCTGTCGCCGCGGCTGGGCGCGAGCCTGGTCGAAGTCGGCGAGACGGTGAACAGCTGGCCGCAGCTGGCCGGTGACGTCGGCCTCGGCGCCGCGAGCGTGGCCGCCGCCGTGCGGCGCATCGGACTGGGGCTGAAGCTGGATTCCGGTCGCGTCCGGATCGATGTGGAACGGCATCTCGACGAGCTGGCCGACCCGCCGCCGAACGACGAGCCGGTGTGGGCCGATGCGCCGCCCGAGCCCGTCACCGGGCCCATCGCAAGCGTCCTCGCCTGCGCGCAACGGGCTCCATCCGGGGGAAACATGCAGCCTTGGTCGTTGCGGGCCGGCACGGAGCACATCGCCATCGAGCTGGCGCCCGAGTGCAGCACGGCGATGGACATCGGCTATCGCGGCAGCGCCGTCGCACTCGGCGCGGCCGTCTACAACGCGCGGGTCGCCGCGGCCGCGCACGGAATCCTCGGCCCGCACGAGTTCGTCGAAGGAGCGCCGGGGTCCGGTCGTCTCGTCGCCAGCTTGCGGCTGGGGAACGATCGCAGTGCCGAGCTGGCGGCCGACTATCCCGCCGTCCTGCGACGCGAGACCAACCGCAGGGTCGGCACCGGGGCCCCGCTGGCAGACGGCGTACTCGACGCGCTCACGGCGGCCGCCGAATCGGCCGGTGCGCATGTGCGCGCCGTCGTGGAACGGGAGGACATTGAGGAAGCTGCGAGATTGCTGGGGGATTCCGATCGGGTCCGCTATCTCACGCCCCGCTTATACGAGGAAATGCTCGCCGAAGTCCGTTGGGCGGACGACACGCCGGAGACCGGAATCGATGCGCGCAGCCTGGAACTGACCGACGACGAATGGGCGGCATTCCAGATCACCACCCGCGCCGACGTCATGGCGCAGTTGCGGTCCTGGTCGGGTGGAGCGGCGCTGGGGAAATACACCGGTGACCGGGTGCGGTCCAGCTCCGCCATTCTGGCCGTGACATTCGACGCGGCCGACCCTCGATTGACCGACTACGCGGCGGCGGGCGCGGCGGTCGCGCGGGTTTGGGTGCGGGCCGAGCGCCTCGGATTGTGCGTGCAGCCGATTTCCCCGGTATACCTCTACGCCCGACGCCATGCGGAACTTGCAGCGATTTCCCCCGACTTCACGGATACACTAACGTCACTTCAGGGCCGTTTCCTGGACCTGCTGGAAGTGCCCGAGCATGAGACCATGGCGTTGGTGCTTCGCCTGAGCTACGCCTCCGCCGCCACCGTACGCAGCAGGCGGCGTCCGGTGCTCGGTGTGGACACCAGTAGTTAGCGCGATCGGAGACAATGTGCCACGGCGGACACTCGACTCGTTGGTGACCCAGGTCGCCTCTGAGCTCATGGGTGTGGACGCCACGACCATGGTCGCCGCCACCGAACGCGTGCTCGCGCAACTGGTCGAGTACTTCGACGTGGATTTCAGCTACGTGCGGCACACCGACCGCGAACGCCGGGCAACCGTGCTCATCGCCGAGTGGCCGCACCGGCAGAACATTCCGGATCCCGATCCGCTCGGCGTGATCTACTTCGACGGCGCCGACCCGGTGTTCCGCGCCCTGGAGAACGCGACCGAGCCGATGGTCGCGCGCCCGACGCCGGAATTCGCCGACTACCAGGAGACCGTGCGCCGTGGTTCCGGCATCGTCGGGGTGACCTCGGCGGCGGTACCGCTGATGTCGCGTGGCGAGCCGACCGGTGTGCTCGGGTTCGTCAAGTCGGGCGATCGGGAGTGGAGCAATCGCGAACTCAACGTGCTCAAAGCCATCGCGGCGCTGTTCGCGCAACTGCAAGCGCGGGTGGTCGCGGAGGAACGTCTCCGATACATCGCGCTGCACGACGACTTGACCGGCCTGGCCAACCGGCGCGCGCTGCTCGAGCACATGGAGGAGCGATTACGCGCGGGAAGCCCCGGCCCGGTGGCCGCTTTCTTCCTCGACCTGGACCGCTTGAAAGCACTCAACGATTTCCTCGGTCACACCGCAGGGGACAACTTCATCCGTACCTTGTCGACGCGCCTGCGGGAGAACCTGGACCCGAACGACATGATCGCCCGACTGGGCGGCGACGAATTCGTCATAGTTCCCGCCAAGCCGATGGACGCGGTGGCCGCCGAGTACGAGGCGAACCGCATCCAGCAGTTGATCGCGCGGCGCGTCACCGTCGGCGGCGAGTCGGTCAGCCGGGGCGCCAGCGTCGGCGTCGCGCTCGGCTTCCCCGGTGAGACGACGGTCGCCGACGTGCTGCGCCGCGCCGATCACGCGTTGTTGTCGGCGAAATCGGGCGGCGGCAACGGCGTCGCGGTGTTCACCGACACCATGCGCGCGCAATTCGAACTCCAAGACGACGTGGAGCTCAACCTGCGCGGCGCGGTGTCGGACGGCTCGCTGCTGCTGCACTACCAACCCGAGGTGGATCTGCGCACGGGCCGCATCGTCGCGTTGGAGGCGCTGGTTCGCTGGCTGCACCCGACCAGGGGATTGCTGCCGCCCGCCGCGTTCGTCACCGTCGCCGAGGCCACCAACCTGGCCGGCGAACTTGGCCGCTGGGTGATCCGGTCGGCGTGCGCGCAATTCGCCGAATGGCGCAGGCGCGGTCTGGCGGGCAACGTCGTGATGCGGATCAACGTGTCGCCGGTGCAGTTGGTCAGCCTCGATTTCGTCGAGCGCATCGAGGACATCCTGCGCCTGTTCGGCATCGACGGCAGCTCGGTGTGCCTGGAGATCACCGAGCACGTCGTGGTCCAGGACCTGGCCCGGACCCAGGTCACGCTGCGCGGACTCAAGCGGATGGGCGTGCAGATCGCCATCGACGATTTCGGCACCGGCTACAGCTCGCTGTCGCATCTGAAGGCGCTGCCGGTGGACGCGGTGAAGATCGATCGGGGTTTCGTGCAGCGCCTCGGCGCCAGCACCGACGATCTGGCCATCGTGAAATCCATCATCGGCCTGGCCGGCTCGTTCGGGCTGGGCGTCGTCGGGGAAGGCGTCGAGACGGCGGTCGCCGCGCGCACCTTGGTCGGCCTCGGCTGCTACCGCGCGCAAGGCTTTCTGATCGCGAAGCCGATGCCCGCCGAGCAGGTCGAGACGCACCTCACCGCGGGCCGGATCCCGCTTGATCTCGATCTTCCGCGGGCCGGGCGCGGGCTGCCCGCGCACTGAGATCACCGCGACAGCCGCCGGTTATCCGGTTCTTTCACGGCCGTTCACGCACCGTTGGGCGCGGGTAACCCGATCCGCTGCACGATCGGCCACGTGCGCATAGTTCAGCTTGCGAACTTCTACGGCCCGCGGTCGGGTGGGCTGCGCACGGCGCTGCACCATCTGGGCGAGGGTTACGTCGCCGCGGGACACGACGTGGTGCTGATCGTGCCGGGCCCGCGCCGGTCCGAGGAGATCCTGCCCACCGGCGTCGTACGGATCACACTGCCCGCGTTGGCCATTCCGTGGACCGGGGGTTACCGTGCCGCGGATCCACGCCGGGTGGCCGACGTCCTGGACGGATTGCGGCCCGACGTGCTCGAGGTCTCCGACCGGCTGACGCTGCGCGGATTCGGCCGCTGGGCGCGGCGGCGCGACGTGGCAGGCGTGATGATCTCGCACGAGCGGCTCGACCGGCTGCTGGGGCAGGTGCTGCCCGGCCCGGTGGCGCGGCGCTGCGCCGATGTGGCCAACCGGCACACCGCCACCGACTACGACATCGTCGTGTGCACCACCAGCTTCGCTCGCGAGGAGTTCCTGCGCATCGACGCGCGGAACGTGGAGCTGGTCCCGCTCGGCGTCGATCTCGATCTGTTCAACCCGCACCGGCGCGATCGCAGGCTGCGCGCCGATCTGGGGGTGCCGGGTCATCCGCTGCTGGTGCACTGCGGCCGGTTGTCGGTCGAGAAGCGGGTGGATCGCAGCATCGAGGCGGTCGGCGCGTTGCGGGCGGCGGGTATCGAGGCGCGCTTGGTCGTCGCCGGGGACGGCCCGCGCCGCGACGCGTTGCAGCGGCGGGCCCGCACGCTGGCCCCGCTGCCCGGCGGGGTGCCCGCCGTGCACTTCACCGGCTTCATCGCCGAGCGCGCGATGGTCGCCAAACTGCTCGCCACGGCGGATGTCTCGCTGGCGCCCGGTCCGCACGAGACTTTCGGCCTCGCGGCGCTGGAAGCGCTCGCGGCGGGCACGCCCGTGGTGGCGAGCCGATCCTCCGCGCTGGCCGACATCGTGACCGCCGACTGCGGCGCGGTGGCCGCCGACCATCCGTCCGCGTTCGCGCGGGCGGTCAGCGACGTGCTGGCCATGCCGCAGGCCCGCAGGCGCAGCGCCGCGCGCAGCCGGGCCGAGCAATTCACCTGGCCGCGAGCCGTCGCGGGCATGCTCGCGGTTCTGGGTCGTTAGCGGCGTCCCGGTCGGCGGCCGCCGACTGGACTACCCTGCGGGGAACCGATTCGGCGATTCGAGATGGGATGCGCAGTGCTGGGTAGAGGTCGCGGGCGAGCGGGTCGAACGACGGTGCGCGATGCGAAGGTTCTGGTCACGGGCGCGGCGAGCGGCATCGGCCGGTCCACCGCGCTGGCCGCCGCCGCGGACGGCGCCGAACTGGTGCTCACCGATGTCAATGCCGAGGGCCTGGACGCCACGGTGACGGACATCCGAGCCGCGGGCGGACGTGTGGCTCTGGCGCAAGCGCTGGACATCACCGACTACGACGCGGTGCGCGCCTTCGCCGACCGGGCGCACGCCGAACTCGGCAGCCTGGACGTCGTCATGAACATCGCGGGCACGTCGGTCTGGGGGACCGTGGAGAACCTGGAGCACCAGCACTGGCGGCGCATGGTGGAGGTCAACCTGATGGGGCCGATCCACGTCATCGAGACCTTCGTGCCGCCCATGGTGCGCGCGGGCAAGGGCGGTGCGCTGGTGAACGTGTCGTCGGCGGCGGGCCTGCTCGCGCTGCCCTGGCACGCGGCTTACAGCGCGGGCAAATTCGGCATCCGCGGCGTATCCGAGGTATTGCGGGTGGATCTGGCGCAACACGGCATCACGGTGCATCTGGTGGCGCCCGGCGCGGTGAACACGCCGCTGGTGCGCAGCGTCGAGCTGGTCGGAGTGAACAAAGAGGACCCGAAGATCAAGCGGCTCACCGCCGCGTTCACCGAGCACGCGGTGCCGCCGGAGCGGGTGGCGACGGCGATCCTGCGCGGGATCGAACGCAACCGGTTCCTGATCTACAGCTCGTTCGACATCCGCTTCGGTTACTGGTGGAAGCGCAAGTTCGCCTTTCCCTACGAGTTCGCGATGCGGCGCACCAGCGCCCGGTTCAGCAGGCTGCTGGCTTCGACGGGCAATTGAGCTGCACGTCGAGCACGCGCGCGCCGGGACCTTCGGCGCCGAGCCGGTCGTGCTCGTTGACCAAGCGGCAGGTGCCGAGGGACAGGCAGCCGCAGCCGATGCAGCCGGTGAGGCTGTCGCGCAATCGGATCAGCTGGGTGATCCGGTCGTCCAGGTCGGCGCGCCACGTGGTGGACAAGGTCTCCCAATCGCGCCGGGTGGGCGTGCGGCCTTCCGGTAGTTGATCGAGGGCCGCCCTGATCTCGCTCAGCGGTATGCCGACGCGCTGGGAGATGCGGATGAACGCGACGCGGCGCAAGGTCTCGCGGGCATATCTGCGCTGATTCCCGCTGGTGCGTCTGCTCGTGATGAGCCCTTCGCGTTCGTAGAAGTGCAACGCGGAGACCGCGACTCCACTACGCTCGGAGAGCTGCCCGGGGGTCAGCTCCTTCGCCCGCCAATCGGCTGCTGTCGACATGCACGCTCCTCCCAATCACCTCAACAATACTTGAGGTTAGGGTGTGCTGGGACCGGATTCGGCGATCGCGCACCGATCCGCACGCCGAAGCCGGGATTTCCGTGCTCTTCCGGCCGCGGCGCACTACGGTTCGATCATGGGAGCAGATGCTGTGTCCGCGCGGGAGGGTGCGCGTTTGGCCGTGACGTCCGAAGTCGGCACGCTGCGTACGGTGCTGCTGCACCGGCCGGGCAACGAGCTGCGCAGGCTGACCCCGCGCAACAACGATCAGCTGTTGTTCGACGGCATCCCGTGGGTGGAGCGCGCGCAGCAGGAGCACGACGCGTTCGCCGAAGTCCTGCGTGGTCGCGGCACCGAGGTGCTGCTGCTGTCGGACCTGCTCGCCGAGACCATCCAGGTCAGCGGCGCCGCCCGGATCCAGGGCATCTCGGCCGCCGTCGACGCGCGCAGGCTCGGACACACGCTGGCCGACGAACTGGCCGCCTTCCTGCGCGGCGTGCCCGCAGGGGAACTGGCCGACATCCTCATGGCGGGGATGACCTTCGACGAGTTGCCGTTCGGGCCCGACGCCACCTCGCTGGTGCGCCGCATGCACCACGGCGGCGACTTCGTCATCGATCCGCTGCCCAATCTGCTGTTCACCAGGGATTCCTCGTTCTGGGTCGGTCCGCGCGTGGCGATCACCTCCCTCGCGCTGCCCGCCCGCAGCCGGGAGACCTCGCTGACCGATCTCATCTACGCGTTCCATCCGCGTTTCCTCGGGGTGCGCCGGGCGTACGAATCGCACACCGCGCCGATCGAAGGGGGCGACGTGCTGCTGCTTTCGGAGGGCGTGGTCGCGGTGGGCGTCGGCGAGCGCACCTCGCCCGCCGGCGCGGAAGCCTTGGCGCGCAGCCTGTTCGACGATGACCTCGCGCACACCGTGCTCGTCGTGCCGATCGCGCAAACCCGCGCGACGATGCACCTGGACACGGTGTGCACCATGGTCGACGCGGACGCCGTCGTGATGTATCCGGCGGTGCGCGAATCGCTGTGCGCCTTCACCATCCGCAAGGCCGACGACTACGGCGGACGGCTCGGCAGCGGCCGGGTCGGCATCAGCGGTCCCGACCCGTTCCTGCCCGCGGCCGCCGAGGCGATGGGCATCGGCAAACTGCGGGTGATCGACACGGGACTGGACGGCGTCACCGCCGAACGGGAACAGTGGGACGACGGCAACAACACCCTCGCGCTCGCGCCCGGCGTGGTGGTCGCCTACGAGCGCAACGAGATGACCAACGCCAGGCTGGAGGACGAAGGCATCGAGGTGCTGCGCATCCCCGGCTCCGAACTCGGCTCCGGCCGGGGCGGCCCGCGTTGCCTGTCCTGCCCGCTGTCCCGCGACGAGTTGTGAGCGCGGGCATGTTCACCATCACCGTCTCGCACGACTCGACTGTGCCGCCCTACGAGCAGCTACGCCTCGGCATCATCGCCCAGGTGCGTTCCGGCGAACTGACCGCCGGAACCAAGATCCCGACCGTCCGCGCCCTTGCGGCTCAACTCGGCCTCGCCCCCAACACGGTGGCACGCGCCTACCGCGAGCTGGAGGCGGACGGCGTGGTCGAAACCCGGGGCAGGCAGGGCTCGTTCATCGCCTCCTCGGGAGACCCGACCCGCGACGTGGCAGGCCGCGCGGCCACCGCCTACGTCGCGACGGTGCGCAGATTGGGCTTGGACGACGCCACCGCCCTGCGCTATGTGCAGGCGGCACTCGAGGCCTGACCTCTTATCTCCAGCTGGGGAGCCAGAGGTGGTCGTGCCAGTTGCCCGGGGTGATCGGTAGCGCGGTGAGAATCGGCCACAGCCAGATGAAGTTGGCGATCACCAGGCCCAGGTAGAGGCAGACCGCGAGTAGTCCGAGGCTGCGCCGTTCGTTCGGCGGGGTGGGCAGGTAGATCCCGGCGGGGCTGCGCGGGATGGTGCTGGGGTGCGCGGGGCCCAGCACGTCGCCGAGCACCAGCGCCACGCCCATCACCAGGAACGGAGCCATCGGGACGGCGTAGAAGTAGTACATCTGCCGGTCGAGGGTGGCGAACCAGGGCAGCAGCGCGGCGCCGTAGCCCACCAGCACCGCGCCGTGGCGCCAGTCGCGACGGACCACCGCGCGCCACAGCATCCAGGCCAGCACCGGGAAAGCCACCCACCAAATGGCGGGCGTGCCGATCAGCATCACGGCCTTCACGCACTGGGTCTGCCCGCAACCGGTGACACCGCTGTCTGCGTAGTAGTACAGCATCGGGCGCAGGCCCATGGGCCAGGTCCACGGCTTGGATTCCCAAGGGTGATGGTTGCCCGCCGAATTGGTCAGTTCGGTGTGGAATTCCAGCGACCTGGCGTTGAAATACCAGAGCGAACGCAGCGCGCCCGGCACCACATGCGACCAGAATCCTCCGGTGCCGATCGGGTCCGTCGGCGCGGACGGATTGCCGGGCATGTACCGGTACACGCCGGTCTCGCTCGCGAACCAGGCCCAGTAGCTGGCCAGATAGATGCCGAGCGGCACGAGCACCAGCGCGTACAGCGCGGGCCCGATGTCCCGCAGCGCGACCCCGAGCCACGGACGGCGTACCCCGTAGAGCCGCCGCGCCGAGAGGTCGAAGTAGACGCTCATCAAGCCGAAGGCGGCGATGAAATAGATTCCGGACCATTTGGTTCCGCAGGCCAGCCCGAGCAGCAGGCCCGCGCCGAAGCGCCACCAGCGCACCCCGAGGCGCGGTCCCCAGTCGGTCACGCCGATCCGGCCCTCCGCGTCGGCGCGCGCGCACCGAGCACGCACCTCGTCGCGGTCGACGATCAGGCAGCCGAAGGCGGCGGTGACGAACAACGCCATGAAGATGTCGAGCATGCCGATGCGCGAGGAGACGAAGGTCAGCCCGTCGGCGATCAGCAGGATGCCCGCGATCGCGCCGATCAGGGTGGAGCGTGTCATCCGCCGGGTGATCCGGATCACCAGCAGCACCAGCACCGTTCCGGCGAGCGCGGCGGTGAAACGCCAGCCCCAGCCGTTGTAGCCGAACATCGCCTCGCCGATCGCGATGAACTGCTTGCCGACCGGGGGATGCACCACCAGCCCGTAGCCGGGGTTGTCCTCCACCCAGCCGCCGGTGAGCATCTGCCAAGCCTGCGGAGCGTAGTGCTTCTCGTCGAATACGGGGGTGCCCGCGTCGGTCGGGTAGTTGAGCATGGTGAAGCGCGTCACCGCCGCGATCGCGGTGAGGAACGCGGTCACCAGCCAGCCGCGCGCGCGGTCGGTCGGCCCGAAGTCGCGTGGCGGCCGCAGCGGCCCCGGGCTCGACCAGGATGGCACGGTTCCGAACCGTGCGGTCGCGCGCTGGTCGGTCACCTGGGTCACGCCCCGATCGTATGCTCCTCCGCCTCTCCGGGTCTTCAGGCCGTACTAGTTGGGTGGTTCGGGATTCGCGTTCAGGTCCTGCGTGAGTGCCGCTGTAGTTTTGGGCGTACCCGGTGAGTTACCCATGTGCTCACGAGATCGGTTGTACGTGTCGAGAACGAGCCCGGCGGATTCGCGGTCGGCTGCCGGCGTGAGTGAGATTCGTCTCGAATTCATGCGGGATTGCTTCCGCCGGTGCGGCCGAACCTCGTTGCCGCCGGTATCTGCTGGGGCCGGTGGCGTCGGTGGATAGGCTGCGGGTTGGCGGTTGTCGCCGGATACGTGATGCGGACAGGAGTGCGGTGGCTTACGAGACGGCGGGCGGGCTGGTGCTCGCGGCGACGCCGATGGGTGATGTCGGCGATGCCTCGCAGCGCCTGCGCGAAGCGCTGGCGACGGCCGATGTCGTCGCCGCCGAAGACACCCGCCGCACCAGGGCGCTGGCCAAGGCGCTCGGCGTCGAGATCTCCGGCCGGGTGGTCAGTTTCTACGATCACGTCGAGACCGCCCGGATTCCGATGCTGCTCGACGAGATCGCCGACGGCCGTACGGTGCTGCTGGTGACCGACGCGGGCATGCCGTCGGTGAGCGATCCCGGCTACCGCATGGTGGCGGCGTGCGTCGAGCGGGATCTGCCGGTGACCTGCCTGCCCGGACCCTCGGCGGTGACCACGGCGCTGGCACTGTCGGCCCTGCCGGTGGAGCGGTTCTGCTTCGACGGATTCCCGCCGCGCAAATCCGGCCAGCGCCGGGAATGGTTGCGTACCTTGGCCACCGAACCACGCGCCTGCGTCTTCTTCGAGGCGCCGCATCGGCTCGCCGACTGCCTGGCCGACGCGGTCGAGATCCTCGGCCCGGACCGCCGCGCCGCCGTCTGCCGGGAGCTGACCAAGACCTACGAGGAAGTGCTCCGGGGGACCCTGGCCGAACTGGCCGAGTGGGCCGTCGATGGCGCACGCGGCGAGATCACCGTGGTGCTCGCGGGCGCCCAGCCCGCCACCGCCGATCCAGCGGACCTGGTGGACGCCGTGGAATCCCGAACCGCGGCGGGCCTGCGCCTCAAAGACGCCTGCGCCGAGGTCGCCGCCGCCCACGCCGTGTCGCGTCGCGAGCTCTACGACGCGGTTCTCGCCGCGCGCCGCACTTCCTAGCCGACCGCGACTTCGGCTGTGCGGTTCGTTCCGCGCGGGTGGTCGCCCCGAAGCTGGGTGGCGGGCATGATCATCGGTATGACTTCTCTGGAGAGCAAGGCCACGACGTTTCTCGGGTTGCACGTGCCGGGTGATCCGGGCGTCTTCCCGACGGTGTGGGATGCCTGGTCCGCGAAAGTCGCCGTGGCGGCGGGCTTTCCGGCCTTGACGGTGGGCAGTCATCCGCTGGCCGATTCGATCGGCCGCTCGGACGGGGAAGGGATGACGTTCGACGAGTCGCTGACCCGGGTACGGCAGATCACGGCGGCGGTGGACGTCCCGGTGTCGGTCGACATCGAGTCCGGCTACGGACAGGAGCCCGCGCGGCTGGTCGAGGGCCTGCTCGAGGCAGGGGCGATCGGACTGAACATCGAGGACACCGTGCACAGCGAGGGCAAGCGCCTGCGCACGGGCCAGGAACACGCCGACCTCGTGCACGGACTGCGCAAGGCCGCCGACGCGACGGGTGTGCACCTGGTGATCAACGCGCGCACCGACCTGCTCCTGCGCCAGGACGGAGACGAGGCCGACCGGGTGGACCGCGCCATCGAGCGGCTGCGGCTGGCCGCCGAGGCGGGTGCGGACGTGCTGTTCCCGGTGGGCCGCCACGCCGACGCCGACATGCGCCGCCTGACCGGCGAGCTGCCGCTGCCGATCAGCGCGACCGTCCTCCCGGATCAGGCCGACAAGGCCGCCCTCGCCGACCAGGGCGTCGCGCGGATCACCTTCGGTCCGTTCCTGCAGGCCGCGCTGACCAAGGAGATCAATACCCTGCTCGACCCCTGGAAGTGACATCGCGGAACAGCTGTGTGAGCGGTATCCGGTCGCCGCGACGACGGCGCCCGAGCCCCACCGGGTGACCGGTGGGGCGGCGGTGCGTCGGGTAGCGCGAAGATGCCATCCCGGTGACGGTCGCCGTGCCTTCAGGAGGGAACGGGAAGCCCCAGCGCGCTCATGACGAACTGGACGAACAGCGGCGCCAGATCCGGCACGCGCGCGGGTCCGTCCGAGACGATGACCCGCCGCGTGCGCTCGCCGATCGCGTCCGGGATCAGGGCGATCAGCCCGTCGGACAGTTCGGGGAGCGTCGGGTCCGCCGCCCGCGCCTGGTCGTAGAACACCCGGTACAGCTGGGCGAACCGGTCGACGGCCAAGTCGCGGTAGCCGACGGCCTCCTGGTTCACCTTGAACGACTCCACGAGCACCAATCGGGCGAAATCGGGCTCGGTGGCGACGGTCTGGCAGAAGGTGACCACGATGGACTCGATCTTCGCGTAGGCGTCGGCGTCCGGCGGCAGCTGGGCGAGTTCGTCCACGATCCGGGTCGCCATGATGTCGACGCCGGTGTGCACCGCCTCGGCGAAGCACTCCTCTTTGTTCGCGAAGTGGTCGTAGAAGGTCGTCCGCGAAACCCTCGCCCTGGCAACGATGTCGGTGAGGGTGGTGGCCGGGTATCCCTTGTTGTCGACGGACTCCACCATCGCCTCGACCAGCCTGCCGCGCTGCGACGTGAGCACGGCTTCGCGTGCCGCCCGATGCCGCTCGGCGAAACCGGACCGGTGAACGGATGCCGTCGCGTGCTGCTGGCCCATGTGTGCCCTCTCTGTGCCGGAACCGATTCCGAACGGAACGTCGTCGTACCGATCGCACACGGTCCGGGGCGTCGCCAGGCCGCGAACCGGTGTTTCATTATCCGACAACACATTCCACGGCGGGAAGGCAGGTGGATCCACTCGTGGGCATGTCGCCGTGGAACACCGCAAAAGTGTTGTGCGCCTTACCGTTACGGCAGGCCGGAGGCGGTCAGTCCTTCGGTTCGACGTACTTCGGGAACACCGGTTCCGGCGCGGGCAACGCCAACCCGGGCTCGATCGGCGTCGCGATGTCCGCGAACGTCCGGCTCCGCTGCCCCAGCTGGTCGAGGATGCGGCCCGCCGACCCCGGCAGCACCGGCTGCACCAGGATCGCGACGATGCGCAGCACCTCCAGCGTCACGTACAGCACGGTGGCCTCGCGAGCGAGGTCCTCCGGGGTGCCCGACTTCGCCAGCGCCCACGGCGCCTGCGCGGAGAAGTACCGGTTCGTCTCGCCCAGGGTCAGCCAGATCGCCTCCAGCGCCAAATGCATCTGCTGGGCGTCGAATTCGGCCCGGCAGCGCTCCAGCAGACCGCCCGCCAGATCCAGCAGGGCGCGGTCGTCGTCGGTGAACTCGCCGGGTGTCGGCACCACGCCGCCGCAGTCGCGCGCGACCAGCTTGGTGCTGCGCTGCACCAGGTTGCCGAACTCGTTGGCCAGGTCGCTGTTGATCCGGCTCACGATGGCCTCGTGGCTGTAGCTGCCGTCTTGGCCGTAGGAGATCTCACGCAGCAGGAAGAACCGCACCGCGTCCAAGCCGTAGTCGTCGACCAGCTCCAGCGGGTCGACCACGTTGCCGACCGACTTGGACATCTTCTCGCCCTTGTTGTACAGGAATCCGTGCACGAATACGCGTTTCGGCAGCTCCACTCCGGCCGAGAGCAGGAACGCGGGCCAGTACACCGTGTGGAAGCGTGTGATGTCCTTGCCGATGATGTGCACGTCGGCGGGCCAATACTTGCCGAAGGCGGCGGAGGAGGTGTCCGGGAAGCCGACGCCGGTGAGGTAGTTGGTGAGCGCGTCTACCCACACGTACATGACGTGGTCGGGATGGTCGGGCACCGGCACGCCCCAGTCGAAGGTGGTGCGCGAGATGGACAGGTCCTTCAGACCCGCCTTGACGTAGCTGACGATCTCGTTGCGCCGGGTCGCCGGCGCGATGAATTCCGGATGCTCGTCGTAGAGCGCCAGCAACTTGTCCTGGTAGGCCGACAGCCGGAAGAAGTAGTTCGACTCCTCGGTCCAGGTGACCGGCGTCTTGGAGTCGGTGGAGATGCGGGTGCCGTCCTCCAGCACCGTGGTCTCCTCGTCGGTGTAGAACGCCTCGTCCCGCACCGAGTACCAACCGGAGTAGTTGCCGAGGTAGATGTCGCCGTTGGCCAGCATCCGCTCCCAGATGGCGACGCTTGCGGCCTGGTGGTCGGCGTCGGTGGTGCGGATGAACCGGTCGAAGGAGATGTCGAGCGTCTTGTCCAGCGCCTCGAACACGTCGGAGTTGCGGGCCGCGAGCTCTTCCACCGGGATGCCCTCGGCGGCCGCGGCCTGCTGCATCTTCTGGCCGTGCTCGTCGGTGCCGGTCATGAAGAAGACGTCGTAGCCGTCGAGGCGCTTGAAGCGGGCGATGGCGTCGGCCGAGATGTACTCGTACGCATGCCCGATATGCGGCGCACCGTTCGGATAGGCGATGGCCGTGGTGATGTAGAAGGCGGGGCGGTCGACTTCGCTCATGGTGTGTCTACTGTAATGCGCGTGCATTCTTCCGCTCGCGTGAATATGCCCCTCGCCGATTCGCGGGTCCCCGCGTCCGCGCCGCGGGCTGGCCGCCGATGAGCGCGAAGCGTTCCGCGCCGGAGCTGCCCGAGCCGCTGGCGCCGATCGTGGACGCGCACACCCACCTGGACGCCTGCGGCGCGACCGACGCGGCGTCGACCGTCGCGATCGTCGACCGGGCCGCCTCGGTCGGGGTCGGCCGGGTGGTCACCGTCGCCGACGATCTGGACGCCGCGCGGTGGGCGGTGCGGGCCGCGCACTGGGACGATCGGGTGTTCGCCGCCGTCGCGCTGCATCCGACCAGGGCGAACGCGCTCGACGACGAGGCGAAGGCCGAGCTGGAGCGCTTGGCCGACGACCCGAGGGTGGTCGCTGTCGGCGAGACCGGTCTGGACTACTACTGGCCGGGCAAGCTGGACGGCTGCGCCGACGTCGAGACCCAGATCGAGGGCTTCCGCTGGCACATCGACCTGGCCAAGCGGGTGCGCAAGCCGCTGATGATCCACAACCGCGAGGCCGACCACGACCTGCTGACCGTGCTGCTGGACGAGGGTCCGCCGGAGCGGGTGATCTTCCACTGCTTCTCCTCGGACACGAACATGGCCCTGTCGTGCGTGGCCGAGGGCTACATCCTGAGCTTCTCCGGGACGGTGAGCTTCAAGAACGCGCACGAACTGCGCGAGGCGGCCAAGGTGGTGCCCGACGACCAGATTTTGGTCGAGACGGACGCGCCGTATCTGACCCCGCATCCGTTCCGTGGAGCGCCGAACGAGCCGTATTGCCTGCCGTACACCGTGCGGGCACTGGCCGAGGTGCGCGAGGAGGATCCGCTGGAACTGGCCGAGATCACCACCGCCAACGCGCGTCGCGTCTACCGGATCTGAGCGGGGGCGCCCGCCAAGGGGCGCGTACTCGAGGGCGTCACGGATGCCCGGAATGCATCGCTGTATGCGAAATGTGTCCTATGTCACTTTCGGCGTTCCGTTTTGTGATTTACCTGCGGGGTCGATATTCGATCGTGATATTGAAAAGGCCCTGTTCCGGAGCTTGCTGTTGTCGGCGCCCTGCCCCCTCGTTATCGTGCTGTGACCATGTCCCCCTTCATGCGGATCAACCAGTCGCGTTCGCCGCTGCTGTACATCGCGGTCGGCGCACTGCTGCTGACGCTGATCGTCGGCGCCGGTCTCGCGATCGTGAATCGCAAGACGGTGACCGTCGTCGTGGACGGCGAGAAGCTCTTCCAGACCACGATGTCGCGTGACGTGCGCGGCGTGTTGAAGGCCGCGGGCTTCGCGGTGACCGACCGGGACAAGGTGGCGCCCGCACTGGCCGCGCACATCGCCGACGGCGCGACCATCACGCTCAACCGCGCGAAAGAGGTCGACCTGTCGGTCGACGGTATGACGCAGAAGGTCTGGACCACCGGGGTGACCGCGGGGGAGGCGCTCGAACAGCTGAAGATCCCGAAAGAGGTGTACGTCTCGCCCGCCCGCGACGAGCGGCTCCCGCTGCAGGGCGGGACGCTGACCATCGCGACTCCGCGCGTGGTCTCGCTGGTCGACGGCATCGGCAATCCGGTGGACGTGCGCGCCGCCGCGCCCACCGTCGGCAAATTCCTCGAGGTCACCGGCATCCCGCTGCTCGAGCAGGACTCCGTCGAACCGGCCGCGGCCACGCCCCTGACGAACGGCTTGCACGTCACCGTGACGCGCAAGCGGGTCGAACAGCAGACCGAGACGATGCCGCTGGACCCGCCGGAGAACGTCATCGAAGACCCGGAGATGAACATGAGCCGCACGGTGGTTGAGTCGCCCGGCGCTCCCGGCGTGCAGAACGTCACCTTCGCGGTCACCATGGTCAACGGCCAGGAAGTGGACCGTAAACCGGTCGCTTCGACCGTCACCGTGGCGGCGAAGCCGAAGACCGTCCGCAAGGGCGCCAAGCCTGGCACCGAGGTGCCCCCGGTGCGCGACGGCGCGATCTGGGACGCGCTGGCCCGCTGTGAGTCGACCGGCAACTGGTCGATCAACACCGGCAACGGCTACTTCGGCGGTGTGCAGTTCGACCAAGGCACTTGGGAGCGGCAGGGCGGGCTGCGGTACGCCCCCCGCGCGGACCTGGCCACCAGGGAAGAACAGATCGCCATCGCGGAGATCACCCGGCAGCGGCAGGGTTGGGGCGCCTGGCCCGCTTGCACCGGTCGCCTCGGCATCAGCTGACGCGGGGGAGACGTCGCGGCAGGCCGGGTATGCCGGTTGATAGATTCTCGAGGTGTCCGAACCTGATATTTCCGCCCGCGGGAGTGCGGCGCTGCTCGGGCCCGCCGAAGTGCGGGTGCTCGCCGAGCGGTTCGGGGTCCGGCCGACCAAGCAGCTCGGGCAGAACTTCGTGCACGACGCGAACACGGTGCGGCGGATCGTCGCGGCCGCCGGGGTGGGGCGCGGGGACGTGGTGCTCGAGGTCGGGCCCGGTCTCGGTTCGCTGACCCTCGCACTGCTGGACGTGGTGGACTCGGTGGTCGCCGTCGAAATCGATCCCGTGCTGGCGCGCCATCTTCCGGTGACCGTCGCGGACCGGGCTCCGGAACTCGCGGAGCGCCTGTCGGTGGTGGAGGCGGACGCGCTGCGCGTCACCGCGGCGGACCTGCCCGCCGCGCCGACCGCGCTGGTAGCCAATCTCCCGTACAACGTGGCCGTCCCGGTGCTGTTGCATCTGCTCGCCGAACTGCCCGGCATCGCGGTCGCTCTGGTGATGGTGCAGGCCGAGGTGGCCGATCGCTTGGCCGCCGAGCCCGGCGGCCGCATCTATGGCGTGCCCAGCGTGAAAGCGGGCTTCTTCGGGACCGTCCGGCGTGCGGGGGCGGTGGGCACGCAAGTGTTCTGGCCGGTGCCGCGGGTCGAGTCGGGCCTGGTCCGGATCGACCGCTTCGCCGAGCCGCCGTGGCCGATGGACGACGAGCACCGCCGCCGCGTCTTCGAAGTCGTCGACGCCGCATTCGCGCAGCGGCGCAAAACGCTGCGCGCCGCCCTCGCCGCCTGGGCCGGTTCGCCTGCCGAAGCCGAGCGCCGTCTGCTCGCCGCGGGCATCGCTCCCACCGCTCGCGGCGAAACCCTCGACACCGCCGCCTTCGTCCGGCTGGCGGCCCAGGCGTAGCGCGTCGCACAGAACAGTGGCTCCGCTACCGGCGTCGGCCGGTGCGCGGAACCACTGGTGGCGACCGGTCAGACGGCGACTTCGTAGCCTGCTTCGTCCACGGCGGCGACAATGTCGGCGTCGGCGATCTGCGCGGTGCTGTCGACGCGGACGGCGCCGCTGGCGAGATCCACATCGACGCCGGTCACGCCGTCGATCTTGCCGATCTCGGTCTTGACGGAGCTGACGCAGTGCCCGCAGGTCATCCCGGTGACGGTGTAGGTGGTGGTGGGCATGTCCGACTCCTTCGCATCCATATCATTCATACGGGCGGGGGGTACCCCGACATCAGAAAAATACCCCCTCTGGGTATATGTCCGCAAGAGGCGGCCGGGCCTCACACGCCTTCGGCCAGTTCCATCCAGCGCTCTTCGGCCGTTTCCTTCTCCGCGAGCACCTGCTTGAGCTCCGCGCCCAGGTTGACCAGCTTGTCCGGGTCGGTGGCGGCGTCGGCCAGCGCGACGTGCAAGCGCTGCTCGCGCTCGGACAGCTTGTCGATGGCGCGTTCCAACCGGGTCAGCTCCTTGCGGGCCGCGCGGTAGGCCGCGGAATCGGTGGCCGGGGCGTCGGCGGGCTTGGCATCGGGTGCGGCGGTGCGGGTCTGGTTCGCCGCGAGGGCCGCGCGCTTGGTCAGGTACTCCTCGATGCCGCCCGGAAGGTTGGTGAGCTTTCCGTCGCCGAACAACGCCCAGGTCGAGTCGCAGATCCGTTCGATGAGGTACCGGTCGTGGCTGATCACGACCAGCGTGCCGGCCCAGTTGTCGAGCAGGTCCTCCAGCTGTTGCAGGGTGTCGATGTCCAGGTCGTTGGTCGGCTCGTCGAGCAGCAGCACGTTCGGTTCGGACATGAGGATGCGGGTCAGCTGCAGGCGTCGCCGCTCGCCGCCGGACAGGTCGCCGACCGGCGTGCGCTGGCGGGCGGGGGTGAAACCGAGTCGCTCGGCCAGCTGTCCCGCCGAGATCTCCTTGTCGCCCAGCATGATTCGCTGCGCCACCTGCTGCACCGCCTCCAGCACGCGTAGGTCGGTGGGCAGGTCGTCGAGTTCCTGGCGCAGCCAGCCGATCTGGACGGTCTGGCCTTGGATGCGCTTGCCCGCGGCCAAGGTCGCGTCGGTGTCGCCCGCAAGGGCGCGCAGCAGCGTCGTCTTGCCCGAGCCGTTGACGCCGACCAGGCCGACGCGCTCGCCCGGCGCCAGCCGCCAGGTCAGGTCGCGCACCAATTCCCGGTCGTCCGGCGTGGTGAGCGTGACGTCCTCCAGCTCGACGACCACGCGGCCGAGGCGTTTGCGCGCGAAGGCGGCCAGCGAGACGCTGTCGCGCGGCGGCGGCACGTCGGCAATCAGGGCTTCGGCGGCCTCGACCCGGTAGCGCGGCTTGGACGTGCGCGCCTGCGGGCCGCGCCGCAGCCACGCCAGTTCCTTGCGGGCCAGATTGCGCCGCCGGGCCTCGGAGGCATCGGCCTGGCGGGCGCGCTCGGCGCGGGCGAAGATCCAGTCGCCGTAACCGCCCTCGTAGCTTTCGACCTTGCCGCCGACCACTTCCCAGGTGTTGGTGGCGACGGTGTCGAGGAACCAGCGATCGTGGGTCACCACGACCAGCGCGCTGCGGCGGCCGAGCAGGTGCGCGGCCAGCCACTGCACACCCTCGACATCCAGGTGGTTGGTCGGCTCGTCGAGCACGAGCAGGTCGAGTTCGCGCACCAGCGCTGCGGCGAGCGCGACCCGGCGGCGCTCGCCGCCGGAGAGGTTGTCCACCGGGGTGTCCATGCCGAGGCCGGCGATGCCGATGCCGTCCATCACCGAGCGGATGCGCGGGTCGGCGGCCCATTCGTGTTCGGCGACCTCGTCGGTCATGGCGTCGTCGGCCAGCCCGGCCAGCACCACCGATCCGACCGTCGCGCCCGCGGGCAGCACACCGCGCTGCGTCACCACAGCCATGCGCAGGCCGCCGAGTCTGCTGACCCGGCCGCTGTCGGGTTCCTCGATGCCGGTGAGCACCTCGAGCAGGGTGGTCTTGCCGCCGCCGTTGAGGCCGACGACTCCGATCCGTTCGCCCGCGTGCACGCCGAGCGAGACGTTGTCCAGCAGCGGCTTGATCCCGAAGCTCTTGTGGACCTGTTCGAGATTGATCAGGTTGGACATGGATCCTTCCGTGTCTTGCGGGGGCGGTCCGATGAGACCTACCTGTCGCGGCCCTGGGGCCCCGGGCCAGCGTACCGATGTGGGCGGACCGCCTGTCGTCCCGGCGAACGGCGGCGAGCTTGCGGTACGAACAATGTTCGTTTAGATTGATCGCGAACGAACGCTGTTCGTTCTCATGCAACCGAATCGGCGCTCCCCAGAAGTACAGCCGCAGAGTGGGACGCCCGCCTCCTATCCGAAGGCGTCGGCGGGCGGCACTATTCCCATTCCGCATGCTCTCTGGAGGATTCTCATGCACGTCGGCCTCGGCCTGCCCATCTCCGATCCCGCCGCGTTGCTCGACTGGGCTCGGCGCGCCGACGCGGGCCCGTTCCGCACGCTCGGCCTGCTCGACCGGCTGGTCTACGACAATCCCGAACCGCTGATCGCGCTGGCCGCGATCGCCGGCGCGACCAGCCGCGTCCGAGTGCAAACCGAAGTGCTGCTCGCGCCGTTGCGCGACCCGGTGCTGCTCGCCAAACAGGCCGCCACGCTGGACCGGATGTCCGGCGGGCGGCTGGTGCTCGGCCTCGGCGTCGGCGGCCGCGCTGACGACCACCTCGCCTCGGGCACCGACCTGCGCACCCGGGGCCGCCGCCTCGACGAGCAAGTCGCGCTCATGCGCCGCCTGTGGGCCGGTGAGCCCTACGGCGAGGAGTGCGGGCCGATCGGCCCCGCGCCACTGCGCCCGGAAGGGCCCGAGATCCTGTTCGGCGGTTTCCAGCCCGCCGCACTCGAGCGCGTCGGCCGTTGGGGCGGTGGCTTTCTCGCCGCCGCACCGCCGTCGTGGGCGGGCGGGCTGTTCGACACCGTGCGCCGCTCCTGGACCGACCACGGCCGACCGGGCGCGCCGCGGATCGTCGCCCAGGTCAACGTCGCCCTCGGTCCGGACGACGTCATCGAAGACGCACGCGCGTCGATGGGCGCCTACTACGCGTTCACCGGCCGCGCCGAAGGCATGCTCGAAGGCATGCTCACCACGCCCGCGCGGATCCGCACCGCCATGGCGCAATTCGGCGATCTCGGCGCGGACGAGGTGATGTTCTATTGCTACGGCCGCGACGCCGCTCAGGTCGATCGGCTCGCCGACCTGCTGCCCTGAGCGAGGCCGCGCATCGGTCGCACGGGATGCGGCGATGTCGAGCGTTCCCACTCGATCGGCTCGCCGACCTGCGTACCGCAACGGTCGCGCGCAGGGCCGTCATGCTGAGCGTTCCCGCACGTACGGCAGGCCACATAGGGTTTCGTGCTCGCCGCAGTGTCGTCGGCATCACCACCTCGCAGTGGACACCCCGCCGGAGCTACGGACGGTTCGGCAGGAACCGTGCCTGAAGTGCCCGCTCGGCGGCTTGCGGCGTCGGCCGCAAGCCGCCGCGCCCGTTCGCGGCCAATGGCGGTCAGTGCTTACCGGGTGCGTCGCCGCTGAGGACGCGCGCGCCCGGCACGGGTCCGCTGGCGGTCCGCACGCTGCGGCAGACGCCCGCGCCCGCGAGTTCGGCGGCCACCGAGATCGCCGACTCCTCGCTCTCGCAGAGGAACGCGCAGGTGGGCCCGGAACCGGAGACCAATCCGGCCAGTGCGCCCGCGGTGATGCCCGCGCGCAACGTGCGGCGCAGTTCCGGCTTCAGCGACACCGCCGCCGCCTGGAGATCGTTGCCGAGCAGGGGTGCGAGCTGCCGCGCATCGCCGGAGGCCAACGCCTGCATCAGTTGCTGCGGCTCGCCGAGCCGGGGCGGTTCGCCGTGCTCGCGCAACCGGTCGAGTTCGGCGAACACCGCGGGAGTGGACAAGCCGCCTTTGGCGAACGCGAGCACCCAGTGAAACGTGTTGCGGGACAGCACCGGCAACAGGCGCTCGCCGCGGCCGGTGCCCAGCGCGGTGCCGCCGTGCAGGGCGAACGGCACGTCGCTGCCGAGTTCGGCCGCCACCGCGGTGAGTTCCTCCCTGGACAGTCCCAGGTCCCACAGTTCGTTCAGCCCGACCAGCGCGGCGGCGGCGTCGGCGCTGCCGCCCGCCATGCCCCCTGCCACCGGAATGCCTTTGGTGATGGCGATTTCCACCAGGGGAGCGCGGCCGCCGAGGTGCGCCAGCCGGACGGCGGCTTTCCATACCAGATTCGTCCGGTCGGTCGGCACCTCCGCGGCGCCCTCACCCGTGACCCGGACGGCCAGCGAAGCCGACGGCGCGATCTCCAGATCGTCGCTCAGGGACAGTGCTTGGAACACCGTGGTCAGGTCGTGGTAGCCATCGGCCCGCAGGTCGCCCACTCCGAGATGGAGGTTCACCTTCGACGGCGCCCGCACGGTGACGGGACTCGGCACAACTGACAGCACGGTGCTAAAGCCTAATAGGTGCAGTCGGGCGGAGTCCGTCCTCAGTTCGCGCATGGCCGCAGCGAAGGCGAAGGTACGCCTAATAGCTGCAGCCGGACGGAGTCCGTCCTCAGCCTGCGCATGGCCGCAGCGAAGGCGGAGGTACGCCTGATAGGTGCAGTCGGGCGGAGTCCGTCCTCAGTTCGCGCATGGCCGCAGCGAAGGCGAAGGTACGCCTGATGGGAGCGGCCGGGCCATGCGGGTCCGCAGCTCGCGCGCGAGAAAGGCGCTTACAGCAGCGCGCCGCCGGTGGCATCGATCCACTGCCCGGTCACCCACCGGGCGTCGTCGGAGGCGAGGAACCCGACGACGTCGGCGACGTCGTCGGCCTGCGCCACGCGGTGGAGGGGGGACATCGTCGCCACCGACGCCTGGGCTTCGGCGTTGCGCAGCCAGTTCGCGTTCATGTCGGTGTCGATGATCCCCGGCCCGACCGCGTTCACGGTGATGCCGCGCGCGCCGACCTCCTTCGCGAGCACGCTGGTGAAACTGTCGAGCGCGGCCTTGGTCATGGTGTAGGCGATCAGTTGCGGCATGTACGCGCCGTGGGTCAGTCCGGTGGAGATGTTGACGATCCGCCCGCCTGTGCGCAACCGGTGCAAGCCGAGACGGGTGATGAAGAAGGGAGCCTTGGCGTTGATCGCGAAGACCCGGTCGAACGCCGCCTCGTCGGTTCCGGCGATCGGCTCCCTGATCCCGTCGGTGCCCGCGTTGTTCACCAGGATGTCCAGCCCGTCGGCGTGCGCGTCGAAGGCCGCCCACAGCGTCTCGGCGTCGCCTGGCACGCCCAGTTCGGCGCGGATCGCGAACGCCGCGCCGCCCGAAGCCTCGATCGCGGCCACGGTCGCCTTCGCCGCCTGTTCGTCGCGGTTGTAGTGGACCGCGACGCGTGCGCCGTCACGCGCCAGTCGTTCGGCGATCGCTCGCCCGATGCCCCGGCTGCTCCCGGTGACCAGTGCCGTCTTGCCCGTCAGTGCGCCCATGGCGCGCCCCTTTCTCTAGCGACCGCTACAGAAAGAAAGGTAGCACATTCTCTAGTGATCGCTATAAAATTGCGCCATGAGCACGACGACCCGAGGGCGGCCGCGATCCTTCGATCGGGACGCGGCGCTGGACAAGGCCATGCGGCTGTTCTGGGCCCGGGGGTACGAGGCCACCTCGATCGGGGACCTGACCGCGGCCATGGGCATCGGCGCACCCAGCCTGTACGCGGCGTTCGGGGACAAGAAGACGTTGTTCGGCGAGGTCGTCGCGAAATTCGGCGACCGCTACGGCGGATTCGTCGCGAGGGCGCTGGCCGAGGAGGACACCGCGGAGGCGGCGGTACGGCGGATTCTGCGCGAGGCGGCGACGGAATACACCCGGCCGGAATGCCCGCACGGCTGTCTGGTGATCAGCGCGGGCGTCAACACCACCAGCGCCGAGATCGCCGATCTCCTGCGCGATATGCGCAATCGGAACATCGACACGTTCGCCGCGCGCATCCAGGCCGACATCGACGCGGGCGTCCTGCCGAGCCACCTCGACGCGCGCACGCTGGCCCGCTACGTCGGCACGGTGATGCAGGGCATGTCCCAGGCGGCGCGCGACGGAGCAGGCCGGGCCGAATTGGAGCGGGTGGCCGAGATGGCGCTGCGCGGCTGGGGGCCCTAGTGGCCCGAGGCGCGTCCGTCCTGCACGACCACCGGCAGGCAGGTGCGCACGAAGTCCGCGCCGAAGTCGGTGAGCACCACGCTGCGGTAGATCACCTTGGTGCCGAAGCCGGAGCGCTTCAGCATCTCCCGCACCGGTGACTGCGCCTCCAGCAGCTGGTACCGGTTCGGATTGCCGACCGGCTCGCGCGCGTGCTCGATCAAACCGAGCCTGCGCAGGTTGGTCAGGTACTGCTGGATCCGGTTCGGAAAGCGCAGGCCCGCGTGTTCGCCGATCAGCGTGAGCATCGAGCCCAGGCGTTCGGAGCCGAGCGCGCGCGGGCGGCCGGTGCGGATGTCGATCGAGGGCTGTGGCCCGTCCAGATGCAGGAAGCGCAGGATGCGCGCTTCGTCCGGGGTCAACTCGGCGAGCATGCCCGCGAAGGCCGGATGGTTGTCGTCCTCGCCGTGCGGGCTGGCCGACAACCGCAACAGCGCGGCTCCCTGCTCACGCAGCGTCGGCACCGCTTCCTGCGTGGACGGTTCCGTGGCGGCGGGCATCCCGAGCGCCTTGCGCATCGCGTCACGGACCTCGGACTCCGCCTCGGCCAGCACTTCTCGCGGCGGCGCTCCCTCGATGCTGCGCCGTACGACGGTCGAGGTGACGCCGACCGCGGTGCCGACGCTCCAGGACGTCACCCCGGTGACCGCGGTCCACGCGACCCGCGCGACGCCTGTCGCCGCACGCACGGTGGCGAGGGGAACCGTTACCCGTCTGGGTAATTCGTCGGTGTGCGCGATGTCCGAAGCCGGCCGCCGGGCGATCTCCTGCGATGGCTCGGCATTCGCCGCCGTCGCGTCGAGGTGCTCGACGGCCTGGATATCGCCGTCGTCCGGACCCGCTACAGCCATGATGTCGCCACTCCCGTTCCGAAGATCAGGATATGAGCGTATCCGGCGAACAGCCCCAACACGCCGCCATGGACGAAAAGGAGCCATTCATCCTGCTTGATGGCCGCGCGCAGCATGTCCACGAAGTCCGGCGGCGACAACATCGCCATCTGCCTCGCGATGTATTCGTTGATCTGCCTGCCCTGGCGGACGTTGAATTCCGGGTCGGCGAACGCGATCGGCGCGATGGCCATGGCTTCGCTGGTGAACGTCGATTGCAGCGAGTCGTATTCGCGGCTGCCGAGCACGAACTTGACCGCGGGACGCGCGGGACCGAGCGCGCGGTCGGCGGCCGGGCGCAGCGTGTCCTCCAGCATCTGCATGGTGCGGTCCGAGCGGGGGCCGTTGAGCAACTCGTCGCCGATATTCGCCACCGTGATCACCTGGCTGGAAACCAATTCCGCGTATCCGTCGGTGATTTCGGACTTGCGTTTGATCAGCAGGCCCTGCCGCCACGGAACCCACCACTTCGGATACGCGGGCGCGAAGATCATATTGATGCCGATCCAGTTGACCACCCAGCCGATGATCACGCCGCCGATCGGCAGCACGACCAGGCTGGACCAGCCGGTCAGATGCAGGATGGCGACCAGCAGCACACCCATCGGCGCGCCGAAGTAGAAACCGAAGTTCTGCATGAAACGCAGTTCCTTCGCGCCGAGCACCTGGAACAGCGTGTTGAGCAGATGCGGCCGGGCCTGGAAGTAGCGGATCACCATCTGCTTCACATCGAGCAGCTGATCGATATTCGCGCCCAATTCCTCGGTCAGCTCGCGCAGAATCTCCGGCAGTTGCTGGCGCACCCTGGCGTGCACCATGTCGCGCACCTGGGCGGGCAGGTTGTACCAGAGCTGCGGATGCTCGCGGCGCAGGATGTCCTCGACGATGTCCTTGATCTGCGCGTCGGCGATGCTCGCGAGGTGCTCGGCCAGCTTGTCCGGCTCGAGTTCCCGATAGAAGTCCGCGACGCTGCCGAGTTTGGCCAGGCCCTTGTCGACCGCGATGCTGGCCATCTTGTCCGCGCGCGACGGGACGATGCCCTGCCAGCCGAACCGGCCGTCGTAGCTCAGTAGCGGGAGAACTTGAATTCGCTTGGGAAGGAACGGATACAGCGCGCGCAGGCCGGGAACTCGGATGCCGTGGAAGGCGACCGGCTTGAACAGCATGAGCACGCCGGTCCAGTTGGTGATGTAGCCGATCACGCCGGTGAAAAGCGGTATGGTCACGAGCTCGAGGAGGATCGTCGGGTGGATTCCGAAAACGCTCTCTAACACGACACCCTCCTGCCGATACACCGGTGATCGCCGCCTCACCGGCAACCAAAACTAGCACCCCCTCGGCGAAGAAACCTTATTGCGCGCCGCGCGCCGGTCGCACTGTCCGAGTCAGGCGGTGCGAATGCCCCGCGACACAAGGGGAAGTAATCTGTGGGACGGATTCGTTCCCCCCGGCGATATCGGAGAAAACGTGGCAGACGACAGGACCGGACAGGACGTGGTAAGGCCAGGTCCCCGCGCCGTCGAGCGCAGTTCGGATGTCGAACAGCGGCAGATCAGCAATGAGGCACGGCTGATCCGCGGTGTGTTCCGCGCGGCCGGAGTGGCCGCGGGCACCGTCGTGCGCGGAAGCCAATGGGCGGTCGGCACGACCTACGAGGTCACCAGGGAGATCACCCAGGCCGCGCTGGACGGGGAGTCCTCGGCCGAGATCGCCGAGCGGACCGGAAACGCGTTGCGCTCCATCGCTCGCAGCGCGCTCGGCGTCACCGAGGGGTCGGTCCGGGAGATCGTCAGCTATGTCCCGACCTCCAACGGACCCACCTCGCAGCAAGCGCTGGCCGTCGGGCCGTACCTGCGCTCGGCGAGCACGGAGGAGTTGCGCCGCCGCGGCGACGCGCTGCTGGCCAGGTCCGCCGACGTCTACTTCACCGAGGACGTGCACCCGGCCTACGACCGCATCCTCGACGAGCTCGCTCCCGACGAGGCGCGCATCCTGCGCTTCATGGCGCTCAACGGCCCGCAGCCGTCGGTCGACGTGCGCACCAACCGTCCGCTGGGGATCGGCTCGGAACTGGTGCAGGGCGACCTCACCTCGGTGCCCGAGCAGGCCGGGGTGCGCTACCCGGACCGGTCGCGGTCCTACCTGATCAACCTCAACCGCCTCGGGCTGACGCTGACCTCGGACGATCCGGTGGTCCTGAGCCGCTACATGGTGCTGGAGGTGCAGCCCGTGGTGGAGGCGGCGCTGAAGAAGGCGGGCCGGGCGCCGAAGATCGTCCGCAAGAGTCTCCGGCTGACCGAGTTCGGTGAGGACTTCTGCCGCACCTGCTTCACGATCGGAAGCTGACACCCCGAAGTTGATCTTCGTCGGAATGTTCTCTCTCGTCGCGATAGCAATCTGATACAACTCTCCCAATCCGGCACTCGGGATGGGATTGTTGAGGGTATGGATCAGCGAACCGGCGGGCAGGGGCGCGGCGACCCAGGTTTGGGCATCGCTGGGCAAACGCGTAACGACCGGGGCAAGGGTCCCGGTAATCAGCAGCGCGACGACCCGGGTTTTCCCCCGGGCCGGCAGGAGCGCGGCGGGGTGGACATAGATTCGAGCGGACCGGAGCCCGAGGAGCGAGATATCGGCACGGCCGGTCCCGCGCCGAGCCGTGGTCAGCGGGCGGCGAGCACCGGCGAACGAGATCCCGGCGACCTGCGCGCCGACGAGCGGCTGCCCTTCGACGCGGGGCCGATCGACTTCGGGCGGGTGCGCGACGACCCACGCCTGACTCGCGGCGAGGAGCGGGAGCCGGACGACGTGTCGGCGATCTCGCGGTTGAAATACCGGTACCTGCGTACTCTCGACACCAAGTCGTGGGATGATTTTGCCGACACCATGATCCCCGAGGCGACCGCGACCTACAGCGAATATCTCCAGTTCGAATCGCGCGAGGCTTTCATCGCGTTCATGCGCAACACGCTCGGGCCGCACGTGATCACCGAACACCGCTGTGACCACCCCGAGATCGATGTCGAAGGCGACACCGCCACCGGCACCTGGTACCTCGCCGACACGGTGCTCATTCCGGGCCACAACATGCTGCTGCGCGGCGCGGCCTTCTACACCGATCGCTACGTGCGCTGCGACGACGGGCGGTGGCGGATCTCGCACACCGGCTACGAACGCACCTACGAAGTGGTGCTCTCCCTCAGCGACCTGCCCAGCCTGCGCCTGACCTCCAGCCGCTGGGGCCTGATCGCCAAGGAGGACGGCATCTCATCGATCGAACGCGACCCCGGCGCCGCGCCGCTGCGGCCGGAGTCCGAGGCCGGCTGACTCAGTCGGCCGTAGCGACCAGGGGCTCCAGGGTGAGCGCCGGGTGCTCCTTCTCGATGTATTGCAGCCGCCACTTGTCGCTGAACAACGCGAGCAGCGCACCGTCTGAGCGGGTGAACACCTCCACCCCGCGCTGCCGCCCGAGTTCGTCCGCCGACGCGGCGTCGGTGCGCCGGGCCAGCGTGTATGCGAGGTGTTCCATCGTGGTCTCGACGTTGAACTCCGCGAGCATGCGCGCGGTCACCACTTCGAACTGCATCGGGCCGACCGCGGCCAGCACGGGAGACGCGTCGCCGCGGATGTCGTTGCGCAGCACCTGCACGACGCCCTCGGAATCGAGCTGGTCCACGGCCTTGCGGAACTGCTTGTATTTGCCCGCGCTGCGCGCCCGCAGCACCGCGAAATGTTCCGGTGCGAACGAGGGGATCGGCGGGAACTCCACCTTCTTGTCCACGAACAGCGTGTGCCCCGGTGCCAGCGCCGTCGCGTTGACCAGGCCGACGACGTCACCCGGGTACGCGGTGTCGACGGTGGCGCGCTCGCGGCCGAACACGGTCAGCGCGTACTTGGTGGCGAACGGCCGACCGGTCTGCGCGTGGGTGACCACCATGCCGCGTTCGAATTCGCCGGACACGATCCGCATGAACGCGAGGCGATCGCGGTGGGCGGCGTCCATGCCCGCCTGCACCTTGAACACCACCGCGCTGAACGGGTCGCCGGTCTCGCGCGGCTTGCCGTCGACGTCACGACGCGAACCGGGCGCAGGCGCGAGCGCGACCAAGGTCTCCAGCAGTTGCCGCACGCCGAAGTTCAACATCGCCGAGGCGTAGATGACCGGCGAGGTCTGCCCGGCGAGGAAGAGTTCCTGGTCGTGGTCCTGGCCGGTGGCCGAGAGCAGTTCGCTCTCCTCCGCGGCGGTGCTCCACGGCTCGCCTTCGCGCGCCTCCGCGGCCTCCGGGGTGATCGACTCCTCGGGCGCGATGGTCGCGCCGCCCGCCGTGCGCGTGAAGTGGATGTATTCGAGCGGGACGCCGTCCGGGCCGCGGCGCAGCAGGCCGCGGAAGTCCCCCGCGATGCCGACCGGAAGGAACAGCGGGGTGGGGGTGAGTCCGATCCGCTCGTTGATCTCGTCGAGCAGTTCCAGCGGCGCCCGCCCTGGCCGGTCCCACTTGTTGATCACGGTGATCACCGGGATGCCACGGTGGCGGCAGACCTGGAACAGTTTCAGCGTCTGCGGCTCCAAGCCCTTGGCCGCGTCGATCAGCATCACCGCGGCGTCGACGGCGGTGAGCACCCGGTAGGTGTCCTCGGAGAAATCGGAGTGGCCGGGGGTGTCGACCAGGTTGATGACGCTGTCCACATCGGAGCCCTTGGCCCGGTAGTTGAACTGCAGCGCGGTCGAGCTGACCGAGATGCCGCGCGCCTTCTCCATCTCCATCCAGTCCGAGACGGTCGACTTGCGCCCGGCCTTGCCGTGGATCGCGCCCGCCTCGGAGATCATCCTGGCGTGCAGGGCCAGCGCCTCGGTGAGCGTGGACTTGCCCGCGTCGGGATGGGAGATCACCGCGAACGTGCGCCGGCGGGCTACCTCGGCGGATAACCCACGGGGTGCGGGCGCGACAACACCCTCAGGGGAGGCGCTCAACGCAAGACAACCTTTCGCAGACGACCGATCGGCAACCCCGCCAGCGTACGCGACTCGCTCGAGCGCGGGCCGAACCGCCGGTGACCACCCGATTCAAAGAGCGCCTCTGCGCTGGGGTATGGTGTTCGGGTTGTCTCGGCGAGGGTGACCGCAGACCAGTTTTGCGACACCGTGATCGACGCGGCGCGGCTTCCGGCCGTCCCTGTTCGGTCTTCGCCCCGACGAATAGACCATCCGTCAGGTGTGCAGCACCCCTGACGTGTAACTGACAGCCCGGAAGAGCCGTAGGAGTAGATCCAGTCATGTCCGACGTCAACCTTCTCGAAGCATCCGTACGCACCGAGTTCGGTAAGGGCGCAGCGCGCCGTACCCGTCGTGCGGGCAACGTCCCGGCCGTGCTGTACGGCCACCAGGCCGACCCGCAGCATCTGTCGGTGAACGCCCAGGCCTTCGCCGCCATCCTGCGTGAGCACGGCACCAACGCGGTGCTGAACCTCGTCATCGACGGCAAGAAGCAGCTCGCGCTGACCAAGTCCGTCGTGGTGCACCCGATCCGCCGCTACATCGAGCACGCCGACCTGCTGATCATCAAGCGCGGCGAGAAGGTCACCGCCGACGTGAACGTCACCGTCACCGGCGACGCCGCCCCCGGCACCCTGGTCACCCAGGAAGCCACCACCGTCTCCGTCGAGGCCGACGCGCTGAAGCTGCCCGAGGCCATCGAGGTCTCCGTCGAGGGCGTCGAGGCCGGCACCCAGATCACCGCGGGCGAGCTGCAGCTGCCCGAGGGCGTCGACCTGGCCGCCGATGCCGAGACCCTGATCGTCAACGTCATCGCCGCCCCGGCCGCCGAGCCCGTCGAGGGCGAGGGTGCGGGCGAGGCCGAGGGCGAGAGCGCTGAGTAGTACCGAATCGTCCGCCGGGCCCGCGCTCGTCGTCGGACTGGGCAACCCAGGTCCCGAATACGAGCGCACCCGGCACAATGTCGGTTTCCTGGTCGCCGACGTGCTCGCCGAGCGCGTCGGCGGCCGTTTCGGTGTGCACAAGAAATCCGGCGCCGACCTGCTGCAGGCGCGGCTGGACGGGCGTCAGGTGCTGATCGCCAAGCCGCGTTCGTTCATGAACCTGTCCGGCAGGCCGGTGGCCGCGCTGGCGAAATTCTTCTCCGTGCCGCCGACCGAGGTGATCGTCGTGCACGACGAACTCGACCTGCCGTTCGGCTCCATCCGGCTCAAGCGCGGCGGCGGTGAGGGCGGGCACAACGGTCTTCGTTCCGTCTCCAGCGCCCTGACCACCAAGGACTACTTGCGCACCCGCATCGGCATCGGCCGTCCGCCGGGCCGCCAGGACCCGGCCGATTACGTGTTGAAGCCGTTCTCCACGCCGGAGCGCAAAGAGGTCCCGGTGATCATCGAGCAGGCCGCCGACGCGGTGGAACTGCTGCTGCGCGTCGGGCTGGAAACCGCGCAGAACCAATTGCACTGAGCGGCACTCGGCCGATCACCCGCGCGGCAGATGCATCGCGGTCGCGGCCCTGCGCAGTTTGCCGGAAGACGTCTTCGGTAGTGCGCCGGGACCGAGCACGGTGACGGTGCGTGGCCGCGCGCCGACCTCCGCGAACACCGAGTGCACGATCTCGCGCTCGATGCGCTTGACCTCGTCGGGATCCTGGTGGCTGCCGCTCTCCACCACCACGGCGAAACTTTCCCGCTTCTGGCCCGCGTCCAGGCGCACCGCCACCGCGTTGCCCGGCCGGACGCCTGCCACCCTGGCCGCCGCGCGCTCGATGTCGGTGGGGTAGATGTTGCGGCCGCCCATGATGATGACGTCTTTGATCCGGCCGCACACCACGATCAGTCCCTCATCGGTGAAGTAGCCGATGTCGCCGGTGTCCAGCCAGCCCTCGTCGTCCCGGGCCGATTGGAATCCGTCCACCGTCACATAGCCGGAAGTGACCGCGGGACCGCGCAATTCGATCACGCCCACCGAGCGGGCGGGCAACGGTTGACGTTCGCTGTCGACGATCCGGCCCTCCAGGTTGTCGACCAGATAGCCGAGGGTGGGCAATCGCCGGATGTTGGCCGGTTGGCCGTGCTCCACCGGCACGGGCACCGCCTTGCCGATCGCCTCGAGCAGGTCGGCGTCGATCACGTCGAGCACCTGTCCGTGCCCGGGGTCGGGGATCGACACGGCGAGCGTGGTCTCGGCCATGCCGTAGACCGGGGTGAGCGCCATCGGGTTGAGGCCGAAGCGTTTTCCGGCCGCGGCCAGCGCCTCCATGGTGTCCGGGTCCACCGGTTCGGCCCCGTTCCACATGTACCGCACGCTGCTGAGGTCGAACGCGCCTTCGTCGGCCTGCCGCAGCCGCCGGGCGAGCAGCGAATAGGCGAAATTCGGTGCGGCGGTGACAGTTCCACGGTACTTGCTGATCAGCTCGGCCCACAGCAGCGGCTTGGTGAGGAAGTCCAGCGGCGTCACGCACACCACTTCGGCGCCGAATTGCATGGGGACACTGAGGAATCCGACCATGCCCATGTCGTGGAACAGCGGCAGCCAGCTGACCATCACATCGTCGGCGAGCTGGAATTTCACCCGGTCGAACATGGCGTAGGCGTTGACGAAGAAATTCTCGTGCGTGATCCGCACCGCCTTGGGCGAGCCGGTCGAGCCGGAAGTCAACTGCTGCAACGCGATATCGCCCTCGGCGGTGGGCACCGGATCGATGTCGGGGCCGCCGGGCAGCTGGTCGATGCGCACGACGGTGATGCCGCGTTCGCGCAACAGCGGCTCGGCCGCCTCGAACGGCGCGCCGAGCACGACCGCGCGGGCCCGGATCATGGTCAGCACGGTTTCGGTGTCGCGCGCCCAGACCACCAGATCGGTGCGCGGAGTCGGCTGGTGCAGCATGGTGATCGACGCGCCGCGCATCCAGATGGCCTGGCAGGCCGGGGCGATGTCGACCGGCATGCCCGCGAGCACGCCGACCGCGTCACCCTGCCCGATACCGGCTTCGGCCAGCCCGCCCGCCATGCGCCGGGCGAGCCGGTGGATCTCCGACCACGTGCGCCGCAGCGGGGCGCCGGGCTCGCCGGTCACCAGGCCGCGCTCGGAGGTCTGTGCGGTCGCATACATCTCGTCGGTGAATCTGCTCAAAGTCCCAACTCCTCCATCACCAACCGTTGCCGGGAACCGGCCTCCCCCGACTATCACGCCATAGTGGCCCAGCGTTAACCCCATTTCCAGGGGCGCAGGTCAGGGGCGCGAAACAGCGGCCGGAAAGGTTGCGGCGTAACGATCGACGTAGCACCGGCCGGAGCGGGTGGCCAGTTCACGCATCAACTCGTCGGTCGCGGCCCGCACCGTCCGGCGCTGCTCGGCGGGCGGATAGCGGCGCGGGGCGCCGAACGCGATACGCACCTTGCCGAAACGCAGCAGACGGCTGCCGCGCGGGTTCACCCGATCGGTGCCGGAGAGGGTCACGGGAACGACCGGCGCGCCGGTGGCCATGGCGACCCGCAAGGTGCCGGTGCGTCCGCGATAGATCCGGCCGTCGGGGGAACGGGTGCCTTCGGGATGGATCGCCCAGACCCCGCCGTCCGTCAGGATGCGGGTGGCGGCGGCCAGCGCCGCGGCGGCCGCGTCACCGCCGGTCCGATCGACCGGCACCTGTCCGGAGACCGAGTAGAACCAGCGGTTGATCCGGCCGCGCACGCCTTTTCCGGTGAAGTACTCCTGCTTCGCCAGGAACGTCACGCGCCGTGGCACGACCAGTGCGAGGTAGAGGGAGTCGATCACCGCGAGATGATTGGCCGCGATGATCACCGGTCCGGTTCGCGGAATGTTGTCCAGTCCTTCGACCGTCGGCCTGCCCAGCAGCCGCAGCAGCGGACCGAGCAGGACGTACTTGAACAGCGGGTACCACACGTAGACCTCCAAGGGCATTGGGCGTAGACACTGTCTACCCGATCTCGTAGACAGTGTCTACACCCGGTGTGCGGTCACACAGCGACAGGCGTAGACAATGTCCGCATGGCCGAGAGCGAGTCGCTACGAGATCGACTGGTCGACGCCGGTGTCGACCTGCTCGAAGAGGTCGGCGCCGCGGGACTGGGATTGCGGGTCATCACCCGGGCCGCGGGCGTCTCGCACGGTGCGCCGCGGCGGTATTTCCCGACCCACCGCGCACTGCTCGCCGCCATCGCGGCGCGCGGTTTCGCCGATCTCGCGGACCGGTTCGCCGCGGTGGACGCCGGGGCCGCGCGCGATCGTCTCACCCGGATGAGCGCCGAGTACATCGCATTCGCCGCGCGGCGGCCGGAGATGTTCACCCTGATGTTCCGGCACGACCTACTCGAAGGCTCCGGCGAGAATCTGCGGTCGGTCAGCCTGCCGCTGTTCGCGCGGTTCGCCGAGCTGGTCGGCGCGGCGGCGGAATCGGGCGCGATCGACCCGCGCCACCGTGCGATCGCCCTGTGGACCAATGTGCACGGCATCGCCACCGCACAGGCCAATCGAAGCTTGCGCCTGGTCGACCCAGGAGTGGACGCGGCGGCTCTGGTGGCCAGGGCACTGGCCGTGCATCTGGCCTGACCGTTCCGTGGCGCTCGCGGCTCAGGCGCGCAGCTGCGCCACCGCGGCGACGAAGCGATCGAGCTCGTCGAAACCGACGAAGCAGTGCGGCGAAGCGCGCACGACGGAGGCCAGGCCGCGGCCGGTCATGTCCAGCAGGGTCGAGCCCGCGTGGCTGACCGTGACGGTGATGTCCCGCGCCAGCAGCCGGTCGCGCACCTCGACGGACTCGACGCCGTCAACGGTGAACGACACGATGCCGCTGTGCCGGATGCCGAGATCGCGCACGGTGACGCCGGGAATCTCCGGCAGCGCCTTGCGCAGGTGCTCGGCGCGGGCCGCGATCGCGGCGTAGACGTTCTCCGGGCCCAGTTCGAGCAGATATCGCACGGCGGCGCCCAGTCCGAGGCGGCCCGCGACGTCGCACTCCCAGAACTCGAAGCGGCCTGCGTCGGGCGCGAGCCGGTAGTCGTGCGGGCCGGTCCATTCCGCGCTGTGCAGGTCGAGCCGGCCTGGTTCCATGGAGCGCGCCAACTCCGGCCGCAGATACAGGAATCCGGTGCCGCGCGGGCCGCGCAGCCACTTGCGTCCGGTGGCAGACAAGGCGTCGACGCCGAGCTCGGCCACGTCCAAAGGCAGCTGCCCGGCGGACTGACAGGCGTCCAGCAGCACCAGCGCGCCGACCGAGTGCGCGATCCTGGTCGCCTCCGCGGCCGGGTTCACCAACCCGCCGTTGGTCGGCGCGTGCAGGATCGAAACCAGCTTGACCCGTTCGTCGACCAGCGCGGTGAGCGCGTCGAGGTCGATCTGCCCGCTGCCGTCGCTCGGAATCCGCTCCACCGTGGCGCCCGTGGCGCGGGCGCGCTGCAAGGCGGCGATGGCATTGCTGGCGTAGTCCGCCTCGGAGATCAGGATGCGGTCGCCCGCCGCGAGCGGGACCGAGTAGAAGAAGTCCGCCCAGGATCGGGTGGCGCTGTCGCTGAGCGCGATGCTCTCGGGTTCGGCGTTGATCAACGCCCCGATCGCGGTCTTGACGTCGGCGAGATCGTCGAGCCGCTCGTTCGCGGCGCGATAACCTCCGATCTCCGCTTCCCGCAGCAGATGCGCGACAACGGTGTCGGTGACGACTCGCGGCGGTAGCGACGAGCCGGCGCTGTCGAGGAAAACGGGTCCGGGTTCCGGCCCGGACACGCATCCGGGAGTGTCGGCTCGTACGCGAGCGTCATCCAGCATGGAGCCGACCTTATCGGGTCGATTGTTCGGCTTCATGTCGGTTTCTTGTCGGTCCGCATGGCTACGCTGGATGGATCGCCGCACGCGAATTTCGGCCCGTGAGTGGAATACCACCGGGCCGAATGGCGATAACCGAAGAACAGCGGACAACGTCCCGACGCCCACTGGAGGTTGGCATGGCGGTCACGCTCGAGAGTCCTGAGTCGGCCGGTTGTGCCACCGAGCAGGGAGAACTGTCCTCCCGCGCGGCGGCGGAGGCCTATATCGGCGGGGTGTGCTTCAAGCTCGGACCACCCACGCTGATCGGCGCCGAACTCGAATGGCTCACGGTGCAGGGTGAGTGTTCGGCGTCCGGACCTTCGGCCGCTCCGCGCCCCCAACTGTCCGCCTTGGCGGACGCTCTCGGACCGTACGCACCACGGTCCATCGCCCCTGATTCGCCGGCGCTCGCGCTGCCGGGGGGCAGCCGGGTCACTCTCGAACCCGGTGGTCAGATCGAACTCTCCAGCGCTCCCTACGAAGCTGCCGCGCAGCTGTGTGATCGACTGCGCGATGATGCCCGCCTGTTGCGGGAACTTCTCGAATCCCGGTCAATCCGCCCCGTTTCCGTCGCCGCCGACGCGGACCGCCGTCCCAAACGCTTGCTTCAGCTGCCGCGCTATCGCGCGATGGAGCGCTCCTTCGGCGGCATCGGGCCGTTCGGCAAGCTGATGATGTGCAACACCGCGGCCGCCCAGGTCAGCGTCGACGCGGGCGCCGACCGTGCGGACGTCACCGCGCGGTGGACCGCCCTGTATGCCGTCGGCCCGGCCCTGCTTGCCGCCTTCGCCTGTTCACCCGTCCTGCGTGGCGCGCCGCCCGGAGCGTGGGCCTCCCAGCGCATGCGGGCCTGGCTGCGGCTGGACAACACGCGCACCCGTCCGCCGGTGCTGGACTGGACAGACCCGGTGGCCGCCTACGGCAGATGGGCGCTGGACGTGCCGCTGCTGTGCGTGCGCCGACCCGACGGTGCGGCGGAATGCGGCGACGCCGACGGATGGTCCGCGCCGCCCGGGGCCACCTTCGCCGACTGGCTGTCCGGCGCGCTGGACGACGAGGTAGGCCGCCGCCCCGACACCGGCGATCTCGACTATCACCTCACCACGCTGTTCCCGCCGGTACGCGCGTCCGGCCACTTGGAGGTCCGCTACATCGACGCGCAGCCCGGTGACGCGTGGACCATTCCCGTGCACGTGTTCGACGCGCTCATGTCCAGCCCGTCGGTGGTCGCTGAGGCGAGCTCGATCGCGGCGCCGCTGGCGGGCCGCTGGGTCGATGCCGCCCGCTACGGATTGGCTGATCCGGACATCCGGGCGGGCGCGGTCGCCCTGCTGCGTCTCGCGGCCGAGCACACCGCGACCGACGAGGCGGCCCGCGCCGTCGAGTCCGCCGCCGAACGATGTCACCGCGGTCGCACCCCGACCGAGGACGACATCGAGCACGCCCCGAGCCCGCGGCTTCCGGGAGTCGCCACGTGAACCAGCCGCGCTGCCCTGGCGCCACGCAGGCCCACCGGGCCGCCGCCAGCCGAATCGCCGCCGCCGACCCCCATGAATCCCGGAGATGTTTTTCGTGACCACTTTCCAACCCGCCCCCACCGACAACTTCGGCACCGAACAGCTCAGGGATCGGATCGCCGACGTTCTCACGCGCGCCCGCCTGCGCACCCACACGCTCACCGACTGCGTCGACGAAGCCGAACTCGTGGCCCAGCATTCCCGGCTGATGAGCCCGCTGGTCTGGGATCTGGCGCACATCGGCAATCAGGAAGAACTCTGGCTCGTGCGCGACGTCGGCGGACGCGACCCGGTGCGCGCCGACATCGACGAACTCTACGACGCCTTCAAACACGCCCGCGCGAACCGGCCCACGCTGCCGCTGCTCGATCCCGCCCAGGCGCGCGACTATGTCGGCACTGTACGCGACAAGGTGTTGGACGTACTGGAGCGCAGCGATCTGCGCGGCCGTCCGCTGATCGACGACGGATTCGCCTTCGGTATGATCGCCCAGCACGAGCAGCAGCACGACGAGACCATGCTGGCCACCCACCAGTTGCGTACCGGCGCCGCCGTGCTCTCGGCGGCGGACGCCCCGGCCGCGACGGCGGCGGTCGGCGCGGAAGTCGTGATCCCCGCCGGGGAATTCCTCATGGGCACCTCCACCGACCCGTGGGCGCTGGACAACGAGCGCCCCGCCCATCCGGTGCGAGTGGCCGGTTTCGCGATCGACGCCGCGCCGGTCACCAATGAGCAGTACCTGGCCTTCGTCGACGACGGCGGCTACGAACGCCCCGAACTCTGGTCCGAGCGCGGCTGGGCGCATCGCGTCGAGGCGGGCCTGGTCGCGCCGCAGTTCTGGGAGCGTGATCCGTCCGGGCATTGGTGGCGGCGGGTGTTCGGCGTGATGACCCCGCTGCGGCCGCGACAGCCGGTCGTGCACGTGTGCTGGTTCGAGGCCGAGGCCTACGCGAACTGGGCGGGCAAGCGCCTGCCCACCGAAGCGGAATGGGAGAAGGCGGCCCGGTTCGATCCGGCCACCGGCGCGTCGCGCCGATTCCCCTGGGGCGACGCCGATCCCGACGTCGCCACCGCGAACCTCGGGCAGCGGCATCTGGAACCCGCCGAGGTGGGCGCGTATCCGGCCGGCGCGTCCCCCGCGGGCGTGCACCAGTTGATCGGGGACGTGTGGGAATGGACCGCTTCGGGTTTCGAGGCGTACCCGGGGTTCCGGGCGTTCCCGTACCGGGAGTACTCCGAGGTCTTCTTCGGCGGTGATTACCGTGTGCTGCGCGGCGGTTCCTTCGGCACCGATCCGGTGGCCTGCCGCGGCACCTTCCGCAACTGGGACCATCCCATCCGTCGCCAGATCTTCGCCGGGTTCCGCCTGGCGCGGGATCTGCGGCCCGGAGAAGGGGAGTGAGCGCCGCCCGTCGTGCCGGGCGATGGTGCGGCCGCGGTCCCGCGGCGAGCGGCCCGCGCCTCGCGACGTCGGCCCCGGCGGGTGCGGATGTGTAGACACTTGGGTTACGTCGGCCCGCCGGTGCGGGTGGGCGACATGTTGACCCTCGGCTCCCATTCGCTGCGCACCCAGGCGTGGGCGCCGCGCGACATGCGTCACGGCGGCACCATCAACGCCGACGGTTTCGGCGTCGCCTGGTGGAGCGTCACGCCGGACGACACGGTCACCGCCAGCCGCTACCGCAACGCCGAGCCGATCTGGACCGACCCGGCCGTGGACGAGGTGCTGCCGCAACTGGAGTCCGCCGCGGTGCTCGGGGCGGTGCGCTCGGCGACGGTCGGCATGCCGGTCGAACGGTCCGCGTGCGCGCCGTTCACCCGCGACCGCTGGGCGTTCAGCCACAACGGCGTGGTGCCGGACTGGCGCCGCACCCTGACCGGCGTGGCGGCCGAATTCGCGGTCGTCGCGGCCGGACTCGGCGCCGAGGACCTGTTCTCTCCGGCGCGGCTGCTGGAGGCCGAATCCGCCACCGACGCGGCGACGCTGTGGGTGCTGCTGTGCGATCTGCTGTCGACCGGCGCACCGGACGGCGAGTGGTCGGCGGCTCCGGCGGCACTGCGGCTGCTCGTCTCCGCGATCCTCGACCGGGCGCCGGAAGCACGCCTGAACCTCCTGCTCTCCGACGGTGCGCAACTGTGGGCGACCACCTGCCACCACTCGTTGTCGGTGCTGGTCACCGACGATTTCGCACTCGTGTCCTCCGAACCGTTCGACGACGACCCCCGCTGGCAGTCGGTCCCGGACCGCAGCCTGGTGAGCGCCAGGCCCGGCGCGCTGTCCGTCGACCCCCTCCTCTGACCCGAAAGGCCGGTGCCATGACCGCAGTCACGCTGGACATCCACCTGACCGAAGACGACCTGAACACCGCGCTCCGCTCGGACGCCAGGCTGGGCCTGACCGCGAACCCGAAATGGTTGCCGCCCAAATGGTTCTACGACGCCAAGGGCAGCGAGCTGTTCGAGCGGATCACCGAGCTGCCCGAGTACTACCCGACACGCACCGAGCGCGCGCTGCTCGAACGGGTGGTCGACGAGATCGCCGACGCCGCCCAAGCGGAGGTACTGGTCGAACTCGGCGCCGGATCGGCGGCGAAGACGCGCCTGTTGCTCACCGCTCTGAGCGCGCGCGGGCCGTTGAAGAAGTATGTACCGCAGGATGTTTCGTCGGCAGCGCTGCGGGCGGCCGCCGACGAGGTCGCGGTCGAGTTCCCTGGGCTCGCCGTGCACGGTGTGGTCAGCGACTTCACCGACACGCTGGCCAACCTCCCCCGCGGCGGACGCCGGATGATCGCATTCCTCGGCGGCACCATCGGCAACCTCGTCCCCGCGGAACGGGCGGAGTTCCTCGCCAGGATCCACGACTTGCTCGAGCCGGGGGAGCAACTGCTGCTCGGGGCCGGGCTGGTCACCGACCCGGCGGTACTCGTTCCCGCCTACGACGACGCGGCGGGCGTCACCGCCGAGTTCAACCGGAACGTCCTACACGTGCTGAACTCTCGCCTGCGCGCCGACTTCGCGCCGGAGAAATTCCGGCACGTCGCGGTCTGGGACGCCGAACGGGAGTGGATCGAGATGCGGCTGGAGGCGAGCGAGGACATGACCGTCGCGGTCGGCGATCTCGACCTCACCGTGCGCTTCGGCCGCGGCGAACAGATGCGCACCGAGATCTCCGCCAAGTTCCGCGTCGAGGGCCTCGAAGCCGAACTCGCCGCCGCGGGCTTCGCCACCGGACACGTGTGGACCGATCCGGACGATCGTTTCGCGCTGCTGCTCGCCGGGCGGCGCTGACCACGTATCGATCGGCGGCGCTCACCACGACGGTGCGCCGCCGACCACCGCCCCGAGCCACTCGACCAGCGGCCGCATCGTCTCCCAGGTGGCGCGGACTTCCTTCGCCGTGCGCGGCGTGTCCAGCCAGGCGGGCGCGCCGAATTCCCGGCCGCACGTGATCGACTTGTGCCGCAGCAGGTCGATGCGCGGGTGGTCGGCGTCGTAGCCCTTGGGTCGGGTCTTCAGCTTCTCGCCGCCGATGGTGAAGCCCGCGTCGGTGAGTTTCGCGAGGATCGCCACCAGTTCCGGTCCGCGCACCTCGTCATCGATGGTGGCCCGCAGCTGCGCGAGTTGCTCGGACGAGCCCTGGTAGAAACCGCCACCGACGAACAGACCCCCGGCGTTGATCTGGACGTACCAGCCGACCCCCGCCGCGGCGCGCACCACGGCGCCCTGCGCGGTCTTGTACGGCGACTTGTCCTTGGCGAACCGCACGTCGCGGTAGGGCCGGAAGATCTTGGCGGTCCCGAAATCCGGCTCCAGATCGGCCACCAGGGCCTTCATGGGCGCGAGCACCGACTCGTCGTAGATCTTCTTGTGCGCGGTCCAGAACGCCTTGGAGTTGTCGGCCTCCAGGTCTTCGTAGAAGTCGAGCCCGGCGAGCGGGAAACCCGCGAATCCGGTCATGCCCGCACACCCGCCGCGCTGATGTCACCCGATAGACGCATACCGAAAATCTACGTCGTGATGTCTCCGCCGAACACGACGAACCCCACGATCAGGCCGATCACCATCCCGACGGCCGCAGCGATCGCTGCCCATTTGCCGAGCGATTCGCCTTTGGTGCGCCCGATGATGCCCAGGATTATCCCGGCCGGGCCGAACAAGATCGGGCAGAACAGCACCGCGGTTATGGCGCAGACGAAGCCGATGATCGAGTACACCTGGCTGGTCGGCTGCTTCGGCGGGGTGGCGTAGGGCTCGTACCCCTGCTGCGGATAGGACGGGTAGCCGTACTGCGGCTGTTGCGGCCCGGACGTCGGGTAGCCGTACCCACCGCCTGGCGGGTACTGCGGTTGCCCGGTCGGCGGATACGGCTGCTGCGGGGGATACGGCTGCTGAAAGTCACCGGGCTGCCCGCTCGGCGGATAAGGCGGTTGCCCGCCCGAACCGTACTGCGTGTGCTCGTCCGGCGTGAACCGCTGCGTCGTTTCGTCGGGAGGCTGTGGCCCGGAACCCGGCGTGGGAGCCCCCGGCGCGGCGGGTTCGGCGCCCCAGGACTGCTGCTCGCCCCCGCCGTTGGCGCCCCAAGGCCGGGGTTCGGCGGGCTGGCCGCTGGGCTCGGCTCCCCACTGGCCGCCCAGCGCTCCCCCGGGCGGCGAGCCGCTCGACTGCCACCATTGGTCGGCCGGGCCCGGCTCGTGCTCCGGCGGTAGCGCGGCGGCGGGATCGTGCTCAGTGGGTCGTCCACCGGGCGTCTGCGCCGGGGCGGAGCCGGTCGACGGCTGGGCAGGCTCGTCACCGGAGGTCGCCCCGGTCGGCTTCGACGGTGACTCCGGCGGCCGCTGCTCGTCGTCGGTGTGGTCCGGATCCTTCGGCGTGCTCATCGCACCCTCCTCGTGTCGTCCCGGTCACGCAACCTATGCCTACCACGGTGAGCGCGTCGTCATAGCCGATTGCTACAGGCGCGTCGGGGACGGAGCAGGTTCAGAGATCCTCGTCGTCGATGATCTCGATCGCGGCCACCTCGGCGGACCGGTCGTCCGACTCGTCCGCGGCGAGGGTGTCGCGGGCCGTCCACTCCTGGTCCAGCTCGTCGTCGATGCCGAGCCTGCCGTCGTCCTCGTCCTCGTGGTAACGGATGCGCAGTTCGTCGGGCGGATCCTCGATGTTGCGCTGATACTCGCGGATCTCGTCCTCCTGGTCGTCGTCCCCCATCTCGGTCTCCAACGGATCACGGTCCATACCCTCAGTATCCCCATTGATCGCCGCGGCTAACGCGGACACGAGAACGGCGGCCCGGACCGTAGTCCGAGCCGCCGTTCTCGCGGTAAGAGCTCTATGCGTTTCCGTTGAAAAGACCGGTCACGGAGCCGTTTTCGAAGACCTCGCGGATCGTGCGGGCCAGCAGCGGCGCGATGGACAGCACGGTCAGCTGCGGGAACTTCTTCTCCTCGGACAGCGGCAGGGTGTTGGTCACCACGACCTCCTTGGCGCCGCAGTTGGCGAGGCGCTCGGCGGCGGGCTCGCTCAGCACGCCGTGGGTCGCGGCGATGACCACGTCACCGGCGCCCGCGTCCTTCAGCACCTTGACCGCGCCCGCGATGGTGCCGCCGGTGTCGATCATGTCGTCGATCAGGATGCAGGTGCGGCCCTCGACCTCGCCGACCACGCGGTTGGACTTGACCTGGTTGGGCACCAGCGGGTCGCGGGTCTTGTGGATGAACGCCAGCGGCGAGCCGCCCAGCGAGTCGGCCCACTTCTCGGCGACGCGCACGCGGCCGGAGTCGGGGGAGACGACCGTGATGTGCTCGAGGCTGTAGTTGGTGCGGACGTACTCCGCCAGCTGCACCTGCGCGTGCATGTGGTCGACCGGGCCGTCGAAGAAGCCCTGGATCTGGTCGGTGTGCAGGTCGACGGTGATGATCCGGTTCGCGCCCGCGGTCTTCAGCAGGTCGGCGACCAGACGGGCCGAGATGGGCTCACGGCCGCGGTGCTTCTTGTCCTGGCGGGCGTACGGGTAGAAGGGCAGCACCGCGGTGATCCGCTTGGCCGAGCCGCGCTTGAGCGCGTCGATCATGATGAGCTGCTCCATCAGCCACTGGTTCAGCGGCGCGGGGAAGCTCTGCAGGACGAAGGCGTCGGAGCCGCGCACCGACTCCTCGAACCGGACGAAGATCTCGCCGTTGGCGAAGTCCCGTGCCACCTGCGGCGTGACGTGGACGTCGAGCTCCTTGGCGACCTGCTCGGCCAGCTCAGGATGAGCGCGTCCCGAGAAGAGCATCAGGTTCTTCTGGTTGTCCATCCATGACGCGGTCACTGCTGTTTGCCATCCTTTTGCTCTATTGCCTGACCCGACATCTCCTTGGCCGCGATGGCTTCCGCCGCCGCGCGCGCCGCGTCCGTCCCTGGACGGTGTCGCTGCACCCAGCCCTCGATGTTCTTCTGCGGTCCACCGGACACCGCGAGAGCTCCGGGCGGAACGTTTCTGCGCAGTACAGTACCCGCCGCCGTATAGGCTCCGTCACCCACCGTCACCGGCGCGACGAACATGGTGTCGCTGCCGGTGCGTACGTGCGAGCCGACGACGGTGTGGTGCTTGGTCACGCCGTCGTAGTTGACGAAGACGCTCGACGCACCGATGTTGCTGTGCTCGCCGATGGTGGCGTCGCCGACGTAGGTCAGGTGCGGGACCTTCGAATGCGCGCCGATCGAGGCGTTCTTGGTCTCGACGAACGCGCCGAGCTTGCCCGTGTCGCCCACGATGGTGCCCGGCCGCAGGTAGGCGAACGGGCCGATGGTCGCCTTCGGGCCGATGGTGGCCCCCTCGCCGTGGGTGCGGATCACCTTCGCCCCGTCGCCGACGACCACGTCGGTGAGCGTGCTGTCCGGGCCGACCTCGGCGTCCTCGCCGACGACGGTGTTGCCGAGCAGTTGCACACCGGGCAGGATCACGGCGTCCCTGCTGATGCGCACGCTGGCGTCCACCCAGGTCGAGGCGGGATCCATGATCGTGACGCCCGCGCGCATGTGGCGTTCCAGGATGTAGCGGTTGAGCGTGCGCGCCGCCGAGGCCAGCTGCACGCGGTCGTTGACGCCGGTGACCTTGGCCGCGTCGACCAGGCGTGCGCCGTGCACCGGGTGTCCGGCCTCCCTGGCCAGGCGCAGCACGTCGGTCAGGTACAGCTCGTGCTGGGCGTTGGCGGTGGACAGGCGGCTGATCATGGTGCGCAGCACCGCGGCGTCGAACGCGTACACGCCGGAATTGACCTCGGTGATCGCGGCCTGTTCCGGGGTGGCGTCGGCGTGTTCGACGATCTCGGCGAGCTGGCCTTCGGCGTCGCGGACGATGCGGCCGTAACCATTCGGGTCCGGCGGCACGAAGGTCAGCACGGTGACCGCGGGGCGTTCGGCGTAGCTGCGGTGCTCATCGAGCAGCGCGGCCAGGGTGTGTCCGTCCAGCAACGGCACGTCGGCGGAGGTGACCAGCACGTCGCCGGTGAAGCCGACCGGCAGGGCGGCAAGCGCGCACTGCACCGCGTGGCCCGTGCCGAGTTGCTCTTCCTGGATCGCCGGGGTGATCTCCCGGCCGAGATCGTCGGCCACCGCGGCCACCGCGGCGCCGACTTGTTCGCGATCGTGCCCCACCACGGTGATGAGGTACGCGGGGTCGATCTCGTTCGCCGCATGCAGCGCGTGCGCGAGCATGCTCCGACCGGCCAGCGAATGCAGGACCTTGGGGGTCTTCGACCGCATTCGTGTCCCGGCACCGGCTGCGAGAACGACGACGGCGGTCTGCTGTGGCATGGATCTCCCTCGGCTGCCTGTCCTCGTGCTGGGCGTCGTCGTGCTTGGTCAGCGATGTGCGGGCCAACGATAAGTCATCGTGCTCTCGAGCTCCGCCGCCAGGACTCGAACCTGAACTCTCTGAACCAAAATCAGATGTGCTGCCATTACACCACGGCGGATTGCCACACCGGCGGTTGGCGAAACCCCCGCCGCTGTGCCATGGCACGGGATGAATCCTCGCATACTCGCCCGCCTCCCCGCGAATTGTTCCCCGCGCGGCATCTGGTATTCGGGCCGGACCAGCGCGGGAGCGCTCCTGTCCTCCGGCCGGGCAGCGCTCGGGCGGAGGACCGCTCGATCGCCGACTACAGCGGAGAGCCCCCGCGTCCCCTCGCCCCGGAGAAGCGGACTGCCGACCGGTCTGGGACAGTGGTATCCGAATGTCGATGTCGTGCGTCGGAGCCCCGATGTGACGGCTGACCAGGCACGCACGAGGGCGGATCGCCGGGCTCGCCCGCGGTCCCGTCCCGGCATGCGCTCGTCGGCTCGGCGGGAACCGTCGAGGCACTCACGACCGGCAACAACGCGGGAAGGGCGGAGGAGCAGGGGTGTCTTCGAGTGAGTCGCATCGAGTGTCCCGTCCACGGATGACCGGCACCCAGCGGCGTCAGCAGCTGATCGAGATCGGGCGCGCGCTGTTCGCCGAACGCGGTTACGACGCGACCTCCATCGAGGAGATCGCGCAACGCGCCCAGGTCTCCAAACCCGTGGTGTACGAACACTTCGGCGGCAAAGAGGGGTTGTACGCGGTCGTCGTGGACCGGGAGATGTCGATGCTGCTGGACATGATCACCTCCTCGCTCACCCAGAACCGGTCGCGCATCCGGCTCGAACAGGTCGCGCTGGCGCTGCTGACCTATATCGAAGAACGGACCGACGGGTTTCGAATTCTGGTGCGAGATCAGCCCGCCGCCGCCGCCGAGGGCAGGTACTCCAGTTTGCTCAACGAAGCGACCAATCAGGTGGCGCACATTCTGGCCGGAGATTTCGCGCGGCGCGGGTTCGACACCAGTCTGTCCACCCTCTACGCGCAGGCGCTCGTCGGTCAGGTCGCCACCGCCGCCACCTGGTGGCTGGACGAGCGCAAACCCTCGAAAGAGGTTGTGGCGGCCCACTTGGTGAACCTGTGCTGGAACGGGCTGAGTCATCTGGAAGCCGATCCACAACTGAGTTCGGAATGGCGCGCGGGCGCCGGTGAGTGACCCGGATTGTTAACCAGCAAATTGCGCGACGGCTCTCGCCGAATGCTCGAATTGGCTGCTGGACGCGCGCCTGGTGGTACGGTTCACCCATCCTTTGGGTGCTGTTCGGGCGGTAAGTCGGTCAACTTCGGGATGTCGGTCTACTTCAGGATGGCTGGTTTTTGGGATGACAGGCGGATCTGATGGCTAGGCAAGCGCGCGCGGAGATCACCCGCGACTCCGTCCTGGCAGGCGCTGCCGATGTCTTTCTGCGCTTGGGATATGCGAATGCGAGCCTGAGCGAGATCATCGCGCAGTCCAATGTGACCAAGGGCGCCTTGTATTTTCACTTCGGCTCCAAGGAGGAGCTGGCGCGCGCGGTGGTCGACCAGGGCAACGAGCGGTTGACGAGCTCGTGTCAGGGCTTCTTCGATCCGCGAGTGCCCGCGCTGGAGGCGTGCATCGGCATCACCTACGTCGTCGCCGATCTATCGATGAACGACCCGATGGTCGGCGCCATGCTGAAGCTGACCCACCAGATCGGCGACTACCGCGGCGCTCAAGGCGACAACATCGCCAAGAACTGGGGCGACACCTACCGGCTGCTCGCCGAACGGGCCATCGCCCAAGGCGACCTGATCGCTGACCTGGACGCCGAGGTCATCGGCCTGCTGTGGCAGGAGATGGCCGCGGGCGTGCACATCATCGCCGTCGGCACCGAATCCATCGACCAGATGGCGGTCCGGATGGAGCGCGCCTGGTACTTCCTGCTCCCGGCCATCGTCCCGGCCGAGAAGCTCTCGTACTTCAGGGAATTCGCGGCAAGACGTTTGCGGCGCTACGTGCCGTAACTTTGGCAGCGCCTGCGGCGCCGCGAACGGCGCATGCTCGGTCTCGCTTCGCTCGAAAGTCGTGGTTACGGTGCGCTGGGCGCGTTGGTGTCGAAGCTCGCTGCCCGGCGCACGCGTGTGCTGGCTGGCTGGCTGTCGGCTCGGGCTGTTCTTTCGTCGCGTGCGCTGCGGTCGTGGAAACGCGAGCCGGGCCGCGAACGGCGGATGCTCGGTCTTGCTTCGCTCGGAAGACGTGGCTGTGGGTGCGCTGGGCGCGACGGTGGTCGAGCTCGCTTCGGGGCGTGCGGTCGGTGTGGCTGGTTGGTGGTTGTCCCGTGTGGCCGGTGGTCGTGGGAATGTGAGCGGGGCCGAAGGAGGCTCGGTTCATTTCGCTTGAACGACGGCGTTCGGCCGGTGTGGTTGCGCTGGTGCCCGCGTCGGGCAACGTTCGCCCTGTCGAGTCATGGGTCGGGGGCATACGGGGATGGATAATCTCGCGGCATGCATACGCATCGGAGCTTCCACAATCCTCCTGCTCTGCCGCATGAGGTGGTAGTCGCGGTGTTGGAGCGGGCACTCGGAGACCGCGCGTACGAGTTCGAGGCGGCGGATGCTCTGGTTGGCAGCGCCTTGAACGACGACGATCGGGAGTTCGTCGAGCACTGGTGTGTGCAGGTCGGAACGCGGGCTGTGTCCGGCAGCCCGCTGCTCGGGCTGGCCGGGCTGTGCCTGGGACATACCGCTCGGCGATTCGGGCGGCTCAGCGATGAGTCCGTTGCGTCGGCGCGCTCCTTGTCGGCGCGTGCCGAGGCGGATCCGTCGGACGTGGACGGGCGGGCACTCGACGGTTTCGATGACGTCCGGAGTTTCCTGCACCTCTGGTGAAGGCCCGCAGTGTGCGTCGGGCGACATTCGCCCTGGCTATGGTAGGTGCTCGTCGGTGGTGTGCTTGTTCCGCCGGATGACGTAGCCGCGAATCGTGCTGACGACTCCGCCGGGACCTTCTCGCTGTGGCTCGCTTCTCGCCGGGAGGAGCCGGAGCGTGTTCGGGTGGGCGGCCGTGTCGGCGACGAAATAGATCGCGGATGGGCGCTCTGGTACCGGGCAGGGGCGGCAGTCGCCTCGCGGCGGCGCGGGCGCTGCAAAAACAAGATGCCCGCTTAACTAGACTCGGTTGGCCGCTCGAAACGTGTCGCCTGCGCTCAGGAGTTGTCGATGTCCACCCACCGCCCCCCGTTGGCGGGACTGGCCGCCGCGGCCGGTGCCGATTCCTCGCTACGGACCGTCGCGGAGCTGATCGGCACATCGTCGGTCGAGCTGGTCGCGCCGTCGGCGGTGCGGCCGTTCGTCGCGTCGCGGTTGGCCGCCGAGCGGCCGTTGGTGGTGGTCACGGCCACGGGGCGGGAGGCAGACGACCTGAGTGTCGAACTCGTGGAGATGCTCGGTCCCGCGGTCGCGCAGTTCCCGTCCTGGGAGACGCTGCCGCACGAGCGGCTCTCGCCGGGCGCCGACACGGTGGGGCGCAGGCTGGAGGTGCTGCGCCGGATCGCCCACCCCGGCGACCCGCATTTCCCCGCGCCGCTGCGCGTGGTGGTGACCACGGTGCGGTCGCTGATGCAGCCGATGGCGGGTGGGCTCGGCGAGATCGAGCCGATCGTGCTGCGCGTCGGCGCCGAGCTGGACTTCGACGAATTGCTCACGCGGCTGGTGGAATTCGCTTACACCCGGGTCGACATGGTGGGCAAGCGCGGTGAGTTCGCGGTGCGCGGCGGCATCCTGGACGTCTTCCCGCCCACCGCCGACCATCCGGTGCGCGTGGAATTCTGGGGTGACGAGGTCACCGAACTACGGCCGTTCTCCGTCGCCGACCAGCGCTCGCTGCCGGACGTCGCGGTGGACGTCGTGGTCGCGCCGCCGTGCCGGGAACTGCTGCTCACACCCGAGGTGCGCGAGCGGGCGGCCGAGGTCGCCGCCGCCAACGCGGCCGACGCGGCGCTGGTGGAGATGCTGGAGAAACTCGCGCAGGGCATCCCGGTCGAGGGCATGGAAGCGCTGTTGCCGGTGCTGCAACCGGGGCAGTTGTGCCTGCTCACCGAGGTGCTGCCGGAGGGAACCCACGTACTGCTGTGCGATCCGGAGAAGATCCGCACCCGCGCGGCCGACCTGGTGCGCACCGGCGAGGAATTCCTGGAGGCATCCTGGACCGCGGCCTCGTTCGGCGGCGCGGCGCCGCTCGGCGGACACGGACTCGACCTGGCCGCCTCCGCCTACCGCCCGCTGCCCGAGATCCAGGCCAGCGCCGAGCGACAGGGCCTGCCCTGGTGGACGCTGAGCCCGCTCGCTTCCGGGGATTCCTCCGAGGTCGTGCTGCCGGTGCTGCCCGGCCCGGCCGCGCGCGGGTCCGACGAACTGGTGGCGACCATGTTCGCCTCGTTGCGCGCCCACGTGCTCACCGGCGGCAGGGCCGTGGTGGTCGTCGCGGGCCACGGCACGGCGCAGCGCATCCTGGAACGGCTGGCCGACGCGGAGGTCCCCGCCGCGGCGCTGGCGGCGGGCGCGGAGCCGAACGAGGGCGTGGTGGGCGTGCTGTGCGGCTCGCTGCACGACGGCTTGGTCTTCGAGGGCGCCGGTCTGGTGGTCGTCGCCGAATCCGACCTCACCGGCAACCGGGTCACCGCGCCGACCGAGGGCAAGCGGATGCCCGCCAAACGGCGCAACCAGGTCGACCCGCTCGCGTTGAGCGCGGGCGACATGGTGGTGCACGACCAGCACGGCATCGGCAAGTTCGTCGAGATGATCGAGCGCACCGTCGGCGGCGCGCGCCGCGAGTATCTGGTGATCGAGTACGCGCCGAGCAAACGCGGCCAGCCCGGTGACCGGCTGTTCGTGCCGATGGAGTCGCTCGACCAGCTCTCCCGCTACGTCGGCGGCGAGATGCCCAGCCTGTCCAAGCTCGGCGGCTCGGACTGGGCCAACACCAAACGCAAGGCGCGCAAAGCGGTTCGCGAGATCGCCGGCGAGCTGGTGCAGCTGTACGCCGCCCGCCAGGCCGCGCCCGGTCACGCGTTCGGACCGGACACGCCGTGGCAGAAGGAGATGGAGGACGCGTTCGCGTTCACCGAGACCGTCGACCAGATGACCGCCATCGCCGAGGTGAAGTCGGACATGGAGAAGGCCGTCCCGATGGACCGCGTGGTCTGCGGCGACGTCGGCTACGGCAAGACCGAGATCGCGGTGCGCGCGGCGTTCAAGGCGGTGCAGGACGGCAAACAGGTCGTCGTGCTGGTGCCGACCACGCTGCTCGCGCAGCAGCACCTGCAGACCTTCACCGAGCGTGTCGCGGGTTTCCCGATCACCGTGAAAGGCTTGTCCCGCTTCACCGATCCGGCCGAGGCCCGCGCGGTGCTGGAGGGAATGGCCGACGGCGGCGTCGACATCGTGGTGGGCACGCACCGGCTGTTGCAGACCGGCGTGCGGTGGAAGGACCTCGGCCTCGTGGTGGTCGACGAGGAACAGCGATTCGGTGTCGAGCACAAAGAGCACATCAAGGCGCTGCGCACGCACGTCGACGTGCTCACCATGTCGGCCACCCCGATTCCGCGCACCCTGGAGATGAGTCTGGCGGGGATTCGCGAGATGTCGACCATCCTCACCCCGCCGGAGGAACGCCACCCGGTGCTCACCTACGTGGGCGCCTACAACGACAAGCAGGTCACCGCCGCGATCCGGCGCGAGTTGCTGCGCGACGGCCAGGTGTTCTACGTGCACAACCGGGTGTCGTCGATCGACAAGGCGGCCAAGCGGATTCGCGATCTGGTGCCCGAAGCGCGAGTGGCGGTCGCGCACGGCCAGATGAACGAGGACGCGCTGGAGTCCACCGTGCAGGGCTTCTGGCAGCGCGAATACGACGTGCTGGTGTGCACCACGATCATCGAGACCGGTCTGGACATCTCCAACGCCAACACCCTGATCGTGGAACGCGCCGACGCGCTGGGCCTTTCGCAGTTGCATCAGCTGCGCGGCCGGGTCGGGCGCAGCCGGGAACGCGGCTACGCCTACTTCCTCTACCCGCCGGAGAAGCCGCTCACCGAGACGGCCTACGACCGACTGGCCACCATCTCGCAGAACTCCGATCTCGGCGCGGGCATGGCGGTCGCGATGAAGGACCTGGAGATCCGCGGCGCGGGCAACGTGCTCGGCGCCGAGCAGTCCGGCCACGTCGCTGGCGTCGGCTTCGATCTCTACGTGCGGCTGGTCGGGGAGGCCGTCGAGGCGTATCGCGCCGCCGCGGACGGCAAGCCGATCACCACCGAGGAGGTCAAGGAGGTGCGCATCGACCTGCCCGTCGACGCGCACATACCGCCGGACTACATCGCCAGTGACCGGCTGCGCCTGGAGGCATACCGCAAACTCGCCGCCGCGCAGGATGATTCGGCGCTCGCGCAGGTCGTGGAGGAACTCGTCGACCGGTACGGCCCGTTGCCGGTGGAAGTCGGGCGTCTGGTGTCGGTGGCCAAACTGCGCCTGCTCGCCCGCGAGTACGAGGTCACCGAGATCGCGGTCACCGGGACGACCTTGAAGATCTCGCCGCTGCACCTGCCCGATTCCAAGCAGATGCGCCTCAAGCGGCTCTACCCGAGCGCGGGATACCGCGCCGCGTCCGGGGTGGTGCAGCTTCCGCTGCCGCGCGTGCAGGACAGTGTCGGGGCCGAGCGCGTCCGCGATGTCGTGCTGCTGCAATTCGCCGCCGATCTGTTGCTGGCGTTGGACGGGAAGGCGCAGGGAGCGGTCGACCTCACCGTCGCCGCCGAGATGGCGCCGCGATGAGCTCGACACGCGACGAGTCCGTTCTGCGGGCCGCCCGCCATCGCGCGGTTCACGGCGTGGAGCGCGACGGGGAGGCGACACCGCGCACGGACACCGCGGTGGTCGCGGCGGGGCTGGCCGGGGCGGTCGAGGTCATGGACCGGCTCTGGCATTTCGGTGGGTGGGAGGTCACCCAGACCCACGACTCGCTGCGCCCCTATCTGCTCGAGGAGACCTACGAACTGCTCGACGCCATCCAGCACGACGATGCCGAGACGATCAAGGAAGAACTCGGCGACCTGCTGCTGCAAGTGCTCTTCCACTCGCGGATCGCCGAGGCCGCAGGTGAATTCACCGTCGACGACGTCGCCGCCGCGCTGGTGGCCAAGCTGGTCAACCGCAGCCCGCACCTGGTGGATTCCGCGATCGATCCCAACGCCTCGGTGGCCGAGAAGATCGCCGCCCAGGAACGCGCTTGGGAAGAACGCAAATCCGCCGAGAAGTCCCGCCGTTCCTGCCTGGACGGCATAGCCATGGCCCAGCCCGCGCTGGCACTCGCCGAGAAGATCGTCTCCCGCGGCACCAAAGCGGGCCTGCCACCCGCCCTCGTTCCAGAAGCCCTGCGCGTCGTGCACCTCGGTGGCCCGGAAAGCGCCGAAGAACGCCTCCGCAAAGCGGCGCTCACCTTCGCCGCCGCCATCCGCGCGGCGGAGGACAGCGCGGAAAAGGAACGCGGCGAACGTCTTCCGCTCACCGCCGAGGATTGGCACGCCTTCTGGCCGGAGGGGACCGAGTAGGACTCCCGCGCGGCCGTCCGATTCAGGGAAACTGAAAGAATGCGGTACCCCGAACTGAACGCACGACCGCGATGGCGGTCGACCGGGAACGGCAGATTCCCCGTCGCCGCCCACGTCGACGGCCAGTGGTGGGTCCTACGGATGAACGGCTTCCCCGACCACCCGCTGTGGACACTGTTCGTCAATGGCGCACCCCGTTTCGACATCGACGACACGCCGCCCACTTGGGGACGACCGAGCGACCGGTCCGCACCGCCCCTCGACCCCGACACCGCCGAACGAATCCTGGCCCCGGTCCACCACTTGGTCGCCTACGGAAGCGAAGTCGGTGACCCCTGTGACGACCCGGTCTGCTGCGGGTGACTCCGCGATTCGTGTCGTTCCACTCGGCCGGCAGCCTGGGCTGAAATCGTCGGTCTTCATCAACCGACCACGGGGGTTTCCGCTCCGGAGACGGCCTCTCCGTGGAGGCGACCGCGCGCTCGGGTGCACCCGAGGTAGCCTGTCTCGGAGGGAGGGGCCAATGCTGATCGATTTCGTTCCTGACAAGAGTCTGTACCCCTTCGAGTCGCGCTGGTTCGACTCGTCGGCGGGCCGGGTTCACTACATCGACGAGGGGGCCGGGCCGCCGCTGCTGTTCTGTCATGGCGCTCCGGCTTGGAGCTTCCTCTACCGCCACATCGTGAAGGACCTGCGCGACCGGTACCGGTGTATCGCCGTCGACTATCCGGGTTTCGGATTGTCCGAACGTCCCGAGGGTTTCGGATACACGATCGCCGAGCACACCGCGGTCCTCGGCGAGCTGATCGATCACCTGCGGCTCGACGGCTTCGTTCTGATGGGACAGGACTGGGGCGGCCCCATCGGTCTGGGCGCGAGCGCCGCGCGCGCTGATCGGGTGCGGGGGATCGTGCTGGGCAATACCTCGTTCTGGCCGACCGAAGCGCTGGCGAATCGGGCGTTCAGCGTGATCATGGGCAGCCGTCCGATGCAGCGGCGGATACTCGAACAGAATTTCCTCGTCGAGCGCGTCCTGCTCGCGGAACTGGGGCGCAAGCTGAGCGCGGCCGAGGCCGACCACTATCGCGCGGTGCAGCCCACCGCGGAAGCCCGACGCGGACTCGCCGCGACGCCCAAGGAAATTCGTGCCGCACGCCCGCTGCTGGACCGACTCGCCCGAGATGTGCCCGTCCTGCTCGGCGACAAGCCGGCCCTGTTGGTGTGGGGAATGCGGGACATGGTGTTCCGTCCGAACGCCTGTATCCCGCGAATGCGGGCCGCCTTCACCGATCTCGACGTAGTCGAGCTGCCGCACGCGCGGCATTTCATTCAAGAGCACGCACCGGAAGCGATCGCCGCGGCGATCGCGAAGCGGTTCCCGTGAGTTCGACCGGAGGCGAAACGTGCCGCGCGGGTCCTCCGGCGCTCGATGCCGATGGAGCACGAGGCCGAAAGACCGGCGCGGCGAACCCGAATCGAACCGTCAGACGTTGACGCCGTAGTCCCGGGCGATGCCCGCGAGCCCGGAGGCGTAGCCCTGGCCGATGGCGCGGAACTTCCACTCGTTGTTGTGGCGGTAGAGCTCGCCGAAGATCATGGCCGTTTCGGTGGAGGCGTCTTCGGTGAGGTCGTAGCGGGCCAGTTCGACGCCGGTGGCGGCGTCGACGACGCGGATGAAGGCGTTGCGGATCTGGCCGAACGACTGGCCGCGTGCGTCGGCGTCGTGGATGGACACCGGGAAGAAGATGTTGGTGATGTTCGGCGGCGTGGCGGTGAGGTCGATGTTGATCACCTCGTCGTCGCCCTCGCCCGCGCCGGTGAGGTTGTCGCCGGTGTGCTCGATGGATCCATCGGGCGAGCGCAGGTTGTTGTAGAAGACGAAATGCTGATCGGACAGCACTTTCAGATTCGGTCCGCAGGCGAGCGCACTGGCGTCGAGGTCGTAGTCGGCGCCGGTGGTGGTGCGCACGTCCCAGCCGAGCCCCACCGACACCTTGGTGAGATTCGCGGCCTGCTTCGACAGCGAGACATTGCCGCCTTTGGCCAGAGTGACGCTCATGATCCCCTTCCGCGCGGCACGGCCGGTGCCGCCTCTTTCTCTGCTCCCGGGAACGCCGGGCCGATCTAGTTCTGGTGTTCTGCCCAGGATCTCAGGGTGTCGACCCGGCCCTTCAGCGCGCGCAACTCGCTCTCGTCGTCGAGCACCGTGCGCTGGATGCCTTGCACGACCGCGAAGGCCGACTGGCGATGGTCGTCGATCACGTCGACATCGATGCGGACGGCGACGTAGTCGGCGGCGTCGGGCATCTGCTCGGCGACCACGTGTGCGGTGCCCCTTGCGCACATCGCCACGTTGCCCCCACCGAGGATCAGCAGGGCCACCTCGGGATGTTCGCGCAACCGCGCCAGCGAACCGCGATCGTACTTGAGGCTGATCAGGATGCGCCGGTCACCGGCCCGCACCGGCCAGGACACCGGAATCGCATGCGGTGCAGGGTCGGTGGTCACCAGTACACCGATCGTCTCCAGTGGCCATTCCGGGAGCGCGTCCAGCTCGGGATGATCTGTCGAGTTGTGCTGACGTTGGGCGGGGCTCGCTCCGGCTGCCATCTTCGTCACCTCATGGATCGTCGAGCGCGGCGGGCTGTGCCGCGCTTGATAGCAGTCTAAGGCGCTGTGCGCCTTGCGCGCTGGCGCTGGGCGCTTTGTCCGGACCGCCCTTTGGTGACCAGCGGCGCGTGTCCGGCGCGGTCAGGCCGAGATCAGCGCGGGAATGTCGAGCGCGGCGGCCCACTCCCTGGCCATGTCGCGCACGCGGACCTCTGTCGACGCGTCGTGCCGGGCGTGTTCGCCCACCTGCACGGCGCCGCGCGCGGCGAGTTTCTCGGCGATGATCTCGCCGCCGCGGTTGAACGTGTCGCCGTACACGATGTCGCCGAGCCCGAAGACGGCGAAACGCAGCCCGTGCAGATCCGGCGTGTCGCGGTCGAGCGCGTCGGCGAAAGGTTCGGCGCCGGTCGGCAGCTCGCCGTCGCCGTAGGTCGAGCACACGACGACGTGGAAGTCGCGGACGTCCAGATCCGCGAGGTCGAAGTCCGTCATGTCGTGCACCGAGACGTCGTGCGCCCCGCGCAACTCCGCGGCGATGGTGTCCGCCGCGGACTCCGCGGTGCCCATCTCGGATCCGAACAGAATGACGACGCGCACCGGCACAACCCTATCTCTGATGATATGGTGAGCCTATCCTAATTATATTGCCCAGTGTGTGCCACGACCGTGGGCAGCCCACGGACAGGTGCGGTTCAGCCGCACCGATTGACGGAATGTCGAGCGCGTTGCATCATTCGTAGAGGTGCCCGGAGTTTCCTGGGCAGACCACTTTCCAGTCGGCCGATGACCGTCCGGCGTGCAGCTGCCACCCGTGCCATTCGATCGTTCCCGCACGAGTGCAGCGTTTCCATCCATGACGCCATGCGCGTCCGGCCGTGAGTGAGGTGAAACGAAATGGTCTACCAGTCGTCTACATACCGGGTGATCAATTCGTACCCGCGCTTCGGCACCCTTCCCCACTTCTGAATGTCACCGCGCCAGGCGCGCGGTCCTCGCACGTCGATGCCCCGGCATCGACGGATCGGCGCTCGGCGCGGTGCCCCGGACGCAATCTTCAGACCGGTGGTTCGACGGAAGTGGAGGCAGTCATGACGGACAGGGGAGCAGTGGACTCGGGGGCGGTGGAAATGGTCACGCGGGCCATGGCGAGCAATCTCGCCGTGTCCGCCGCGATGATCGAGGATCTCGGCTACCTGCGCGCGGAACTGGCCGCCGCGGAGGTGCCGTTCCTGCTGGTGCGCGACAGCGGGCACCGGCTCGTGCTCGCGGCCGACGCGGCGCAGCGCCTGATGGTGCGCCGGGTGACCGCCGCGGCGATGTCGGCGGGGTTCTCCTGTGTCGAATTGCGGCACAACGTCTTCCGGCTCGGGCGCGACCACGACCCGGCGCACCATGTCGAGCTGGAGCTGTGGGAATACCACGGCGACACGGTGACATGCCCGCGCCCGAACGCGCTGACCCGCCCGGTCTTCGACCTCGCCGACGTCCAGCGCACGCAGGTGCGGCTGTTCGACCGGACCTGGCCCACCCTGGCGGACATGTTCGCGCCGCAGACCGGTGACGTCGGGTTCGATATCGACCTGGTGTTCTCCTGGGTGGACGGCTCCGATCCGGAATTCCGCGCCCGCCGCGCCGGGATGCTCGCTCAGGTCGTGGTCGGCGAGGGCGACGACGCGGACGCCAGGATCCGCCAGATCGACGAGTTGAAGTACGCCCTGCGGTCGGTGCACAAGAACGCGCCGTGGATCCGCAGGATCTTCATCGCGACCGACTCCACGCCGCCGGAGTGGCTGACCGCCCATCCGAAGGTGACCGTGGTGCCCGCGGCGGACCACTTCCGGGACGTCAGCGGCTTGCCGGTGTTCAATTCGCACGCGGTGGAATGCCAGTTGCAGCACATCGACGGGCTCAGCGAGCACTTCCTGTACTCCAACGACGACATGTTCTTCGCACGTCCGGTGCGTCCGTCGATGTTCTTCACGCCGGGCGGCGTGAGCCGATTCATCGAAGCGGACACCAGGATCGGGCCCGGACGCAACAACGAGCGGCGCAGCGGTTTCGAGAACGCCGCCCGGGTGAACCGGGCGCTGCTGGCGGAGCGCTTCGGTTATGTCATCACGCGGCACCTGGAGCACACGCCCGCGCCATTGCGACGCAGCGTGCTCATGGAGATGGAGGAGGAGTTCGCCGCGGACTTCGCGCGCACGAGCGCGAGCCGGTTCCGCGCGGCCACCGACATCTCGGTCACCAATTCGCTGTATCACTACTACGCCATGCTGACCGGGCGCGCGGTGCCCCAGGAGTCGGCGAAGATGCGGTACGTCGACACGACCAGCTACCACGGTCTGGCATTGCTGGACGGGCTGGCGCGTCATCGCGACGTCGACTTCTTCTGCCTCAACGACGGCAGTTTCCCCGAGGTCGCCGAGTCCGACCGGGTGCGGATCGTCTCGGAGTTCCTGGCCCGCTACTACCCCGAGCCCGCGCCGTGGGAACGGCTCAGTACACCGCCTCGTCATCCGCTTCCGGAGTCGACGCAGGGCGCCGCATGACGTGCGGGATGCGCGCGGCGGGCGGGATCACGATGCCCTCCTCCGTCAGCCGTTGCCGCGCCTCCTCCGGCGTGGCGGGAGCGCCCACCGTGCGACCGCGCTCGATGGGCACCACCGAGTGCACCACGGTGTCCGGATAGATGTGCACGTAGTTGAAGGCCTGCGCGCCGTCCCGGCCGCGCAGGCCACCCTGCGCCACACCGAGATCCTGGCTGTAGCAGGTGGCCGACGCCACCGAGACGGGGATGCCCGCGAACGTGGCGCTGGTGGAGAAGTGCAGGTGCCCGGCGAGGACGGCGCGCACGTCGGTGCCGTCCAGCACGTCGGCCAGTCGGCGCTGATCCCGTAGTTCCACGGTGACGGCGAGGTCGATCACGCACGGCACCGGCGGGTGGTGCATGGCCAGGATGGTGCCGAAGGGCGCGGGCTCGGCCAGGACCGAGCGCAGCCACTCCAGCTGGTCGTCGGAGATCTCCCCGTAGTGGTGGCCGGGCACCGAGGTGTCCAAGGCGACGATGCGCAATCCGTCGATCAGATGCACCCGGTCCAGCGGGGAAGTGGTGGGGTACTCGTGGAGCAGGCGGGCGCGGAGGGCGGCGCGGTCGTCGTGGTTGCCGGTGACCCACACGATGGGCGCCTGCAGACTTCTGGCGAATGGTTCGACGATCGACTTCAGCTTGGCGTACGCGGCGGGCTCGCCCCGGTCGGTGAGGTCGCCGGTGAACACGATCGCGGTCGGCCGGATCCCGCTCGCCGCGGCCTGGTCCAGCAGTTGCCGTAACCGCAGGTCGGCGTCGACATCGCCGTACAGGGGGTCGTCGCCCGCGATGAGATGTGTATCGCTGAAGTGGAACAACACATGATCCGGACGCGGATACTCCGCGACTCTGGTGATGGACACCGGACCGAATCCCTCCTGGCGGTTTGCCCGCCATTGGCTTGGCTCCGTCGCCACGATAGCGCCGGTTACGGACAGGTTTCCCGGCGGTTGATGAAGACTCGCTTGCGGGAAGGTGAGGTTTCGGTGTCGGACGCTGGGTGAACGCGGGTGGATGTGGGATTGGTCACCGACCGAGGGCGTCGGCGGTGCGCAGGGCGTCCACAACCATCGCGGCATCCACCGTGAAGGGTTCGTTGTGGATCGTCTCGCCCGGAGCGGTCGCACGCTGTGCGATGGCCGCCAGTGTCTCGTCGTCGGCATCGGGCAGCCCGAGGGCGGCCAGCGTGGTCGGCAAACCCACCTCGGCGCAGAAATCCAGCACCGTGCCGATCTCGGACGCGGGCGCGCCCTCGAGCACCAATTGGGTGAGGGTGCCGAACGCGACCTTCTCGCCGTGCAGGAACGGGCGCGTTCGCGCGGCGGCGGTCAGACCGTTGTGCACGGCGTGCGCCGCGGCCAGCCCGGACGATTCGAAGCCGAGTCCGGACAGCAAGGTGTTGGCCTCGACGACGCGCTCCAGCGCCGGTGTGACGCCGCGGGTGCGGACGGCGGTCAGCGCCTGCGCGCCGTCGGCGAGCAGGGTGCGATAGCAGAGTTCGGCCAAGGCGGCGGCGCTGCGCGTGGAGGCGCCGCCGCGCATGTTGCGCACCTGGGCGGCGCTGCACGTGCGCGCCTCGAACCAGGTCGCCAGGGCATCGCCCATGCCCGCGGCGAGCAGCCGGGCCGGGGCCTGCGCGACGACCGAGGTGTCCACCAGCACCAGCGCCGGATTCCGCCGCACGAGCTGATACGCCTCGAACTCGCCCGCGTCGGTGTAGATCACCGACAGCGCGCTGCACGGTGCGTCGCTGGAGGCGGTGCTCGGGCAACTGATCATCGGCAGATCGAGGTCGTCGGCGACCGCGCGGGCCGCGTCGAGCACCTTGCCGCCGCCCGCCCCGAGGACGACCGTGCTGCCGGATTCCTCGACGGCGTGGGCGATCCGGGCGATCTCGGCCCGGCTGCATTCGCCACCGGACAGATGGATCGAATAGGCGATCTTCGCGTCTGTCAGCGAGCGCTCCCAGGTGCTTGCCAGCAGCCGGAAAGCGCTGGAGCCCGCCACGATGAGCACCGGCCCGCCGATGCCGAGGCGGGTCATCTCCGCCCCGAGCGCGGCGGTGGCGTCCCGGCCCTGCACGTAGTGCCCCGGCGAGGAGAACACGCTCAGCATCCGGCACCTCCCGATCCCGGGCCGCGCACGTCATCCCGGCCCGGCCGACGACGTTTTCAACGCTACGCGACACACCCTCCGCCACGGTCGTTGTCGAGAGAACCCGCACGCGTGGAGCGCCGACGGTGATGGCCGAACCGGGTCGGCGCGAGTCCAGTTGCCGTCGTCGGTGCCCACGATCTCGATCGCACGTTCCGGCACCGGCAGGCCCGGAGTCCGCCGGACCTTCGCGATCGCACGGTCCGAGCACGGGTCCCGAGCGTCGAAGCTCCGGTCGAAGCCGCTGCGGGCGCTGCCCGGCGACGGGCCGTCGGGCCGGTACACGGCGGGTTTCGAGGCATCCCCGTCCCGGGCTGGACTAGCTGCTCCGAGGCCGCCCTTCGGCACCGCGAGTGGCGTGCCGGGGCACCCCGGAGCGGGGTAGGCGTCCGTCGTGGACCACGTCGGACCGGTTCAGCCCAACTTGTCGTGCGGCCGGGGGCCCGGCCGATGCGGCTTCGGCGATCGCGAGAGCCGTCCGACGACCCGGAGGTGCCCGGAGCGCGATCGGGACCGATCAGCTCTGGGTCGTGAGGGTCTCCGGGAGCAGGTGCGGCCGGTCGCGGTCCTTCTCGTCCAGCAACGCGAAGTAGCGGCGCAGCATGAGGATCGCGGTGGTGGCCAGGCCCGCGGTGAGTCCCCACCAGACGCCCGCCGCGCCGAGCCCGGCCGGATAGGCCAGCAGCAGGGCTACGGGCAGGCCTACGCCCCAGTAGCCGATCAGGGAGAGCCGGAAGCCCGCGTTGGTCGCCTTCAGCCCGCGCAGCAGGCCGGTGCCGATGTTCTGAGCGGCGTCGAAGAATTGCAGCACGATGCCGATCAGCAGCAGGGTGTGCGCGACCTGGATGGTGTCGGCGTCCGAGGAGTCCAGGAAGGGGCGCAGCACCAGATCCGGGGCCATCACGTACACCGCGCCCGTCACCGCGGCGATCACCGCGGCGTGCCGCAGCGCCAGCCAGGCCAGTGCACGGGCGTGCGCATGCTCGTCGCGCGCGACCGCGTGGCTGACCAGGATCGACGCACCGTGCGAGAGACCGATCGCCACCTGGAACACGATGTAGATGATCTGGTAGACGACGTTGTGCGCGGCCAGCGCCGCCGGGCCGATGCTGCCCATGACCAGCGCGAGCACCGAGAACATGCCGGCCTCGGAGCCGTAGGTCAGCGCGATCGGCGTGCCCAGTCGCAGCTCGGCGCGCACGGTGGTGAGCCGCACCGGCAGCGGCGTGCCGGGCAGGGTGCGGCCGAGTTCCTCGTCGCGCCGCACCATCACCCAGAACACGCCGAAGGTGATCAGGAAGACCAGCGAGGTCGCGACACCGATACCGGTGAGCCCGAGTTCGGGCAGGCCGCCCTTGCCGTGGATGAAGCCCAGCGCCAACAGCAGATTCAGCACCACCGAGCCGAGCGTCACCAGCAGCAGCGCCTGCGGGCGCTGCATGCCGACCGTGTACTGGCGCAGCACCTGGAACCACAGGCACGGCAGCAGGCCCGGCGCGAGCGCCATCATCAGCGGGCGGGCGTCGGCGAGCACTCCCGGGTCCTGGCCGAGCCAGGGCAGCGCCCAGCCGAGCCCGATCAGCACCGCACCGCCGAGCAACCCGGCGATCGTGGCGATCGCGAAGCTCGAGCGCAGCAGGTCGCGGATCTCCGGATCCGGTGATTCGCCGCGTTTGCCCGCCGCGCTCACGGCGGTGGCGATCTGGTTGCCGCTGCCGGTGATCAAACCGACGCACATGGTGCGGATCTGGTTGAACAGCACGATCGCCAGGCCGCCCGCGGCCACCTGCCGCACGCCGAGCGTGCCCATCAGCGCGATGTTCGTGGTGGATACCGCGATCTGGGCGAGCTGGGTCAGCGCGATCGGCGTCGCCAGCGCGGTGAGCCGCCCGCCGTCGCCGCGGAAACTCGTCACGATCACCGGTTCTCCTTCACAGAGGGCGGGAGCGTCGTCCCGCGCGGGCGCAGCGTCGCACCGTACCAACGACCGGACCTCACCGCGCTTCCACCAACGTGTTCCTGGCGGCGGGCGTGAAGCGCCGCAGCAGCAGCGCGATCTCGCGTTCGGTGCCGGGGTCGAGCAGGTCGCGCTCGTTCATCCACTCGTCGTCGAACACCGTGTCCAAGTACTTCTCCCCGCCGTCGCACACGATGGTGACCACGGTGGAGCCCGGCGCGAACTCCTCCAGCCGGGTGAGCGCGGCGTACACCGAGCCGCCCGCCGACCCGCCGATCATCAGCCCCAGTTCGGCGGCGACCGCGCGGGCGGTCGCGAAGGCCGCCACGTCGGTGACCTTCACGCCCTCGTCCAGCAGCGAATAGTCCACGGCGGTGCCGATGGTGGCGCCCGGCGGGGTGCCGGTGCCCGATTGCCAGTACGGACCGCCCGGCCCGCCGAAGGCGATCGAGCCGACCGGTTCGACCCCGATGACGTGCGGCGTGCAGCCGAGCTGGCGCAGCCGGGTCGCGGTGCCGAACAGCGAACCTCCGGTTCCCACGGCGGACAGCAGGATGTCGACCCGGTCGACGTCCTCGAGCAATTCCTCGGCCACCGGGTAGTAGCCCACCGCGTTGGCGTCGTTGTTGTGCTGCTCGGTGAAGTACGCGTCGTCCCGTTCGGCCGCCATCGCCTCGGCGAGGTCCTCCCGTGCCGAGGTGGCCAGGTTGTCGTCGCCCTCGTCGGCGACGAACACCAGTTCCGCACCCATTGCCCGCATCGCGCGCAGTTTGTCCTTACATGCGTGATGGTCGACCACTGCGGTGAAGCGATACCCACGTTCCGCGGCAACTACCGCGAGGCCGAGCCCGGTGTTGCCGGATGTGGACTCGATGATATGTCCGCCACTGCGTAGCAAACCGCGACGCTCGGCGTCGAGCACCATTTCGCGCGCCATCCTGATCTTGGCCGCACCGGTCGGGTTGAACTGCTCCAGTTTGAGCAGCAGGCGGGTGCCGGTCGCGGTGGCCGCGAGCTCGAACAGCGGCGTGCGGCCGATCAGATCCGTCACGCGCGTGACGAGCGGCATCGAGGTCTCCTGGTTCTGGTCGGGAAGTCGGGTCAGCTGCCGTCGCGGGTCCAGCGGAAGCGATCGCCGGGTGCCTCGTGCAGTACGACTTTGGGTGGGATGGGCAGTTCGTGAAACGCGGACTCGTTCGAATCCATCTGATAACCGGCGGTATTCGGGTAGATCAGCAGATCGCCGACCTCGGCGGGGCGAGGCAGCGGCACCCGCCGCCAGCTCAGCATGTCGGAATCCAGACAGGTGGCCGCCCCGACGCTGGTCGGCGTCGCGGTGCCGGGCCGCGCGGGCCACAGCACCGGATCGGGCAGGTACTCGCTGTCGAACCATTGCTCCGAGAGACTGAGGCTGGTGCCGTCCACGGTGAGCAACCGGTAGGGCTGGCCGTGCGCGTGCCTGGTCTTGCTGCCTTGGACGCGAAAGACGGTGCAGCCCGCGTGCGCGAGCAGCGCGCGCCCCGGTTCGACGGCCAGCCGCACGGCGTTGTCGCGCAGTCGCCCGGCGAGATCCGCGTGGTCGAGGATCTGCGCGAGCATGGCCGCGCCGGGCACCGGAAAGTGGTACGGATAGTACGAATCGAAGGACTTGCCGGAGTGGAACCACTGCCTGCCCGCCCGCGCCGTGAACTCCATCGCCGCGTCCGCCGGAACGTAGTCGACGCCGAAGCCGCCGCCGATCGACACGGTGGTGGCCGGATGCCCCAGCGTGCGCGCGTGCAGACAGCGGGCGATCAGCTCGCCCGCCAGTTCCGCGCGCGCCACCGCGTCGTAGCCCGACAGATGGAAACTGAAGCCCTCCAAGCGAATCGAATCGCGCACGCCGCACAGCGCGAGGGCTTCCTCGATTTCGCCGGAGGTCATGCCGAACCGGCTGGCCGAGGCCGCGGGCAGCACGCGGATCAGCACTCGCGCGGGCCCGTCGGCGGGCGCCAGCGCGGCGAGCCGTTCGAGCTCGCCGAGATCGTCCACGGCGATCAGGGCACCGTGCCGGGCGGCCAGCCACAGCAGGTCGTCCGCTTTCGCCGGCCCGGTCACCATGAGCTCGGCACCGCGCACGCCCTGTGCCAGCGCGGCGGTCAGCTCGCCGACGCTGGCGACGTCGACGCCCGCACCGTTTTCCGCGCAGGCCCGCGCGACGCACGCGGCCTTGTTCGCTTTCTTGCCGTAGTAGATGGCACCTTGCACCCCGGCGCTCTCGAAAGCTCCGTGGAAGGCCCGGATGTTGTGGCCGACCCGCGCCGGGTACATCACGTGGAACGGCCCGCCCAGCGTGAAAGCGAGGTCACCGAGCAGGTCCGGATCGGCGAACAGGCGGCGCTCCCACGGATCGAGATGCGCGGGCATCGGTGACGCGCTGATCGAATCGCGCGTGGCCGCCTCGTCCGCGGGCGCCACGGTGACACTCGCGTGTTCTAGTCCCACCGTGCACCTCCCTGCGCTAGTCCCACAGCGGTACCTCCGTGCCACGGCCTTCCGCGATCGCCCGCTCCGCCAGCGCGTGGGCCACCGCGATGTCGGTCAGCACCAGCCCGCTGTTGTAGACGAAGACGCGCTCGTCGTCGGAGCGGCGCGCGACCGCACGACGATCGAGGATCTGCGGCAGCTCGGCGTCCACCGTGCGCAGCGTGCCGTCGGGCCCGGCCATGTCGGTGCCGGTCAGCGCCATCTGCTCGGCGCTGGTCGCGATCACGCGGTCGGCATCGGTCAGCGCGGACGGCGCGAGCCCGTAACCGACCAGCACCGCCACCGAACCGGGCGCCAGATCGTCGGATTCGAGCGCCACTTCGGTGGCCGGGCCCGCCGTGGCCAGCACGACGTCGGCCGTGGCCGCCGCGGCGCGTGGATCGGTGACGGTCTCGAGCAGCGCGTGCGGATGGTGCTCGGCGAGCACGCGGTGCACGGCTGCCAGGCCCTCGGGGTGCGTGCCGTAGACCATCAGCTTGCGCAGCTGCGGGTTCGCGGCGAGCAGATGCGGAAGGGCGTTGCGGCCCTGGGTTCCGGTGCCGATCAGCAGCACGCTCTCCGCGCCCCGCCGGATCGTCTCGCGCACCAGCAGAGCCGACACCGCGGGCGTGCGCAACGCGCCGACCCGGGCGCAGTCCATCATCGCGATCGGCGCGCCGGTGCTGTCGTCGTAGAGCGTGATGGTCGTGTAGTACCGCTTCGTGCTGCGATCGTGGCCGGGGTCGAACTTGTAGGAGGTCTTCATCGCCACCACGCGCCTGCGGCCGTCCCGGCCGAGCATGGCGTAGGCGACCGACCAGCCGTCGGGGTTGGCGACGCTGAGCTTGCGCGGATTGTCCGAATCGCCCGCCGCCAGGGCGAGATACGCCTCTTCCACGGCGCGTACCACCGCGGCCGGTGTGATCGGCACGTCGGCGAGGTCGCTTCGGCTCAACACCCGCAGGGGTGTGCTTCGGTCACGCGTGCTCAAGGGGTCCTCGATCATGTCGTACTGCATCCCGCTCATGAGTGCCGCTCTGAACCGGCGGGGTGGCCGCCGTCCGGAACGGGGCTACGGTTTGTTGCCCGTAGCCATTCTCGTCGGCTTCCTCGGCCCGCCGCCGCCGTTCCGGAAGCCGGATGTTCACTCGCTTGAGCCACCGGTCGGTGCCGTCGTACCGGGCGGTGAACGGCACTCGGCCGTGCACGGCGACGTCGTTGTCCACCAGCAACAGCTCGCCGGGGGCGAGCGACGCGGTGACGCAGACGCGTTCGAGCTCGGCGGCGAGTTGTTCATATGCCGCGCGGAATTCCGGGTCGGCGTCGTCGAGCGGTGTGTACGCCGGGTCGTAGCGCAGCGTCTGCCGGTCGGCGCCCGCGATGCTCCACAGCGTCGGAATCGGTGCGGCCGGGTAGGTTTCGTGACCGTCGCCGTAGGAGACATCCGGCAGGATCGGCAGTGCGGGAGTGCTGAGCAGTTCGCGTTGCGCGGTGGACAGTTCGATCCGGCGCACCGACGACACGGTGGTGCCGACCAGATCCGGGTTACGTAGGCAACCGAGCATCAGCAGGTGGGCGCGCTCCGGATGGAAGGCGTCCTCGGTGTGCGGGCTGAGCAGCGCTTTGCTGCTGGCGCCGGACTGTTCGTGTTCCTGACCGGCCGCGGGAACGATATTGTTGACCAATCGGCCGTCCTGCTGGCCCTGCCAGCCGAACGGCTCGCCCGCGCTCCGCGCCAGCAGCAGCATCACCAAGTCGAGTTCGAACGAACGCGCGCGCCGCTCCGGATCTCCGCTCCAGCGCGCCGCCTCCCGCCAGTTCGGCGGAGTCGGTCCGAATTCGTTGTCCACCAGCGGGAGGCGACCGACGACCGCGGCGCCCGCGGGGGTGGCGGGCGGGCGCATGGCGTGGCGCACTTCGGCAGGGAGCCGTGCCGCGCCCGCATCGATCCGTTCGATGAGCGCGGGGTCCGAGAGGGTGCGCGCCGCGGCCGCCGGATCGGCGAGTGCGAGATCGAGCGTGACCGATATCTCTCTGGCGAGAGCGCGCACCGCGCGGCCCGCTTCCGGGGAAAGCTCGCGTCGTTCGAGGTCTAGGGGGTGAAGCGGCTTACGTTCGGAGAGAACGCTTTTCACCGGGTATCCCTTCTTCGCAGCAGTGGGAAAAGCAGGGTTCACGATTAGTATTGGAAGGTAGCCCTTTGTAGGAAGTGAAGCAAGGCTTACCTAAGCGAGTCGGCCAAAAAATAGCCGAATCGCATAACTTCGGCTCGGGTGAAGTCGGTCCGGTGGGCGTGCCGGGGCTCGGTCGGGGGTTTGCGGGAGATGCGCCCTTGCACTGCCGTTTTGATGCCGGTATCGGCGAGTCGCGCCGCGCATTAGGCTAGCCTGTCCTGATCAAGGCACTGTGTGCGGTACCGCCGTGGGTTCGGTTCAGGAAGAGGGGCAGCACAATGGTTTTGAATCGAAGGGACTTGCTGCGGTCGAGTCTCGGCGTGGGGGCTGTGCTGCTGGTGGCCGCTTGTTCCGATGACGCCGACGTGTCCGGGCCCGCACGACCTGGCGGCACGCTGCGAGTCGGCGCGCTCGGCACCGCGGCGCGCATCGAACGCGATCCGCACGCCAACCTCAGCAACGACAGCGACTTCCTCGTCACCTCCCTGGTCTACGACGCCCTCACCGTGCCGGGCGGCAATCCGAATGTCGTTCCCCGCCTGGCGAATCGGTGGGAGCCGGACGCCGACCGGCGGCGCTGGAGCTTCACCCTGGCCGAGAACGCGACCTTTCACGACGGGACACCGGTGACGTCCGAAGATGTCGTGTGGTCGCTGCGCAGGCTGCGCACGGTCGGTGGCGCGTCGAAGATGCCGGTGGCCGTGGAGGACATCTCCGCCGACGGGCCGAACCGGGTGGTGCTGGCCGTGCCCGAACCGAATACCCAACTGCCGCTGCTGGTGCGGCTGATGACGTTCACGGTCAAAAAGGACACCACCGAGTTCACCAAGGCCGTGGGCAGCGGACCGTTCCGGTTGGAGTCCTATCAGGGCGGCAACGCCCGGCTGGTGCGCAACGAGCGGTGGCACGGCGGGCCGCCGCCGCTGGACGCCATCGAGGTAACCATGTTCGAAAGCGTGACCGCGCTGGGCAACGCGGTGCTCGGCGGGCAGATCGACCTGGCCTCCAACGTCGGCGCCATCGCGGGCCGCACCGCCGAGGGACGCGGCGATCTGGCCGTCGTGCGCCGACCGAACGATACGGTGGTCGGTGTCGCCATGCGCAGCTCCGACGGCCCGTTCGCCGACGCACGGGTGCGCACCGCCCTACGGCTCGGCGTCGACCGCAAAGCCTTGGTCAACCAGGTGCATTCCGGATACGGAACGGTGGCCAACGACATTCTCGGCACGGCCGATCCGCTCTACGACACCTCCCTCGCCCAGCGCACCCGCGACCTCGATCGCGCGAAAGCGCTGTTGCGCGAGGCGAAATTCGACACCGGGCGCAGCTACCCCTTCGTCACCAAGGCCGAGGCGCCCGGTGAGGTGGAATCGGCGAAGGTGATCGCCACCCAGCTCGCCGAGATCGGCGTCCGGCTGGACGTGGTCACCCAGGAGCCGAACGCCTTCTACGACCAGACCTGGTTGAAGGCGCCGCTGTACACGATCTCCTGGGGCACCAACGACTCCACCCTCTTCTTCGCGAGCAAATTGCTTTCGAGCGGATCGAACCGCAACGAAACCGGTTTCACGGACGCCGAATTCGACGCCGCGACCGCGAAAGCGCTCGCCGCGCGCACCGACGCGGAGTACCGGCAGGCGAATCAGGAGTTGCAGCGCATCCAGTACGAGCGCGGCGGCTACCTGGTCTGGGGCATGGCCGACGGCATCGACATCGCCGCCTCCCGGGTGCGCGACCTGCCCACGCTCGGCGGGTTCGCCAGGGTCCAGCTGGAGAAGGCCTGGCTGGCCGGGTGATGCTGTTCGCGCGACTGCTGCTCCGGCGCGTCATCCTGCTGGTGACGCTGCTGGCCTGCGTCTTCGTCGCCGTGGACCTGCTGCCGGGCGACACCGCCCGCGCCGTCCTCGGCCGGGAGGCCACGCCCGAGCAGATCGCCGCCAAAAAACACGAACTCGGACTGGACCGTCCCCTGGCGGTGCGGTTCTGGAACTGGATCGCGGGCGTCGTGACCGGCGATTTCGGACGTACCGCGCGCGGACGGCCGGTCGACGACCTGCTCGTCGACAAGTTCCCGCCGACGCTGCTGCTCGGCGGTATCGCCCTCGCGGTGACCGTGCTCGCGTCGCTCGCGCTCGGCGCGTGGTGGGCGACGCGTCCGGGCAGCGTGGCCGCGCGCGTCTTGCAGCCGACGACGACCACCGCGGTGGCCGTTCCCGAATTCGTGATCGCCACGGTGCTGATCCTGGTGTTCGCGCTGGCGCTGGGCTGGCTGCCCGCCGTGACCATCACCGGCCGGTCGGGGATGCCGGCCGGACCGGAGATGCTGGTGTTGCCGGTGCTCGCGCTCGCGTTGCCCCAGATCGGATGGAACACCAGGGTGGTGCGCGCCGCCTTGTCCGACGCCGCGCTGGCTCCGCACGTGGAAAGCGCTGTGCTGGATGGGCTTTCGGGCCGTGCGGTGCTGGCGCGGCACGTGCTGCCGTTCGCGTTGCCGACGATAGTCGCCGGCTTCGCCACCACGGTCGGGATGCTGCTCGGCGGTGCTCTGGTGGTGGAGACCGTGTTCAACTATCCCGGTCTAGGGGCGGTCCTGGCCGGTTCGGTGGCCGATCGGGACACTTCGGTGGTGGCCGCGGTGGTCGCGTTGTCCGGGGTGCTCATCATGGTCGTGCTCGCCGCCGCCGACGGCATCCGCGCCTGGTCGTTGCGGGGGCGGCGATGACGGCTCCCGCGAAGATCGCGCGCCCGGCGCGGTGGCGGCTCGGGTGGCTGGCCGTCGCGCCCGCTCCGCTGGTCACGCTGGCGGCGGCGCTGGGACCGACGCTGGCGCCGCACCCGGCGGAGGAAGCGATCGGCATCCCGTTCGGCGATCCCGCTGCCTGCGCGCCGTTGGGCGCCGACCGGCTCGGCCGCGACGTGCTCAGCCAGTTGCTCTATGGCGGTTGGGGATTGCTGCTGGTGGCCGCGGTGATCGCGGTGTCGGTGACCGGACTGTCGTGTGTCCTCGGCGCGGTCGCGGCGCTGCGCCCGCGGATCGGCCAGTGGATCGAACTCGGCACCGACTTGTTCATCCTGCTACCCGCGGTGCTGGGGATTCTGCTCGTGCTGACCTCGTGGCCCGACGCGGGAACCCTGGGACTGATCGTCCTGGCGCTGCTGTTCGGCGTTCCCTATTGCGCCCGGATCTTCACGGCCGCCGCCGCTGGGGTCGCGGCGTCCGGATATGTCGAGAGCGCGCGAGCCGCCGGTGAGTCGCTCGGGCACCTGGTATTCCGGGAAGTGATCCCGAACCTGCGCGCGGTGTCGACGACTCAGCTCGGGCTGCGTTTCGTGGCGGCGGTCTATCTGGTGAGCACGGCGTCCTTCCTCCAGTTGCCCACGACGCTCGGTGCGAGCAATTGGGCGGTCATGGTGCGCGAGAATGCCTCCGGCATGCTGCTCAACCCCTGGGCCGTGCTAGCTCCGAGCCTCGCGATCGCGATCGTCGCGGTGAGCGTGAACCTGGCGGTGTCGGCGTTCGGGCGAGGGGAGCGGGAATGAACGTGAACGTCACGACGAGCGCGCGTCGGACGGCCGAGGCGAATGGCGCCGGGCAGGTGCGGGCCGATCTCGTCGCGGTCGACGGCCTGACCGTGCTGGGTCCGGACGGTCGAGAATTGGCCGGACCCGCGACTTTCCGGATACCGGCGGGCACGGTCACGGCGCTCACCGGCCCGTCCGGGTCGGGCAAGACCACGGTGATGCGCGCACTGCTCGGGCAACTCCCGTCCGCGGCGGCGCGCACGACGGGCTCGGCATCGGTTGCCGGACACGATGTGCTGGCGCTCGATCGCATTGCGCTGCAACGCTTCCGACGCCAGCATATCGCTTACGTCGGGCAGGATCCCGGGTCGGCGCTGAACCCGCTGCTGCGCGTGCGCGCCCTGTTACGCGAGGTCGCGCCGCGCGCGCCCGAGTCCACCCTGATCGACACGCTCGCGCTGGTCGGTCTGTCGCCGGACTACCTTCGCCGCCGCCCCGGTGAATTGTCCGGCGGTCAGCAGCGTCGCGTCGCCCTCGCCAGGGCGCTGATCCGCCGGACCGGCGTGCTGGTGCTGGACGAGCCGCTGGCCGGGCTGCACGGCGCACTGCGCACCGATATCGCCGGACAGCTGGCGGCACTCGCCCGCGAGCGTTCGGCGGCGATCTTGCTGTCCGGGCACGACACCGCTCTCGTGCACTCGATCGCCGACGACATCGTCGAACTCGGCGCGGTCCGTCCGGCGTCCCCGCCTCCGTCTCCGTCGGGCGGTACACAGGTGCGTGCCGAACGGCGAAGTGCTCTCCCTCCGCCGGACGTCGCCTCGACCGGAGAGCGAGCGCGCAACTGTCACAAGCCTTCGGCCGTCTCGACGGACAACCGACCGCCCGACGTCGTGCTGCGCGCCGAGAACATCAGCGCCTCGATCGACGGACACCGGGTGCTCGCCGACATCGACCTCGCGCTGGAGGCGGGCTCGGCGCTCGCGGTGGTGGGCGCGTCGGGCGCGGGCAAGACCACCTTGGCTCGCGTGCTCGCGGGGCTGCACCATTCGGCGACCGGATCGCTCGAACTGCGTGGCGACCCGATCGCCGTTGGGGCGAACCGGCGAATTCACCATGGCGCGGGCGGCATTCAATTGGTCACTCAAAACCCCCGGTCCGCGCTCAACCCGCGCCGCACCGTGGCGCAAACGCTCGGCCGCCCTTTGCGGCGGATCGGGCGCGTCGCACGCCGGGATCTCGCGTGGCGGATCGAGGAAATTCTTGCCGCCGTCGAGCTTTCCGCCGACCTGGCCGCCCGCTATCCGCACGAACTGTCCGGCGGCCAGCGGCAACGAGTCGCGCTGGCCCGCGCCCTCGCCGCCGAACCCGCCGTGCTCCTGTGCGACGAGATCACTTCGGCGCTGGACCACACCACCGCGGCGGCGATCATGGCGCTGCTGGATCGGATCCGGTCCGAACGTGACACCGCCTTGCTGGTCATCACACACGACATGGCCTTGGTCGCCGGATACTGTCCCCGGCTGATCGTCCTCGACCAGGGATGCGTCGTCGAATCCGGGGACACCGGAACGGTGCTCACCGCGCCGACGCACAGCGCGACCAGCGAACTGCTGGTCTGACACGGCGACCGTGCGGGTCATACGCGCTTTCGACACGCAGTGCGCTCCGTCACCGGCTTGCCGCGGGCCCGCGCCGTCATCTGGATGATGGAAGGGTGTTGCGAAAGACCGGCGTCTCGGCCGCCATCGTGGTGCTCCTCGGGCTCGCCGGTTGCGGGACCGACCGCACCCCGATCCCAGAGGGCATCCCGCCCGGGCCGGGCACCCCGCTGCCCGTGATCGACCTGGACGCTCCCGGTCGCACGGCCGTCCAGTTGCGCGGCTGGGCCGATGAGCAGGCCGATGGGCTCGGCATACCGCCGATCGCGCTGGAGGCGTACGGCTACGCGGCGGCCGTGATGACCAGGGCCCGTCCCGACTGCGGCATCGCGTGGACGACGCTCGCGGGCATCGCGAGCGTGGAGAGCAAGCACGGCACCCATCGCGGGGCGCAGCTCGGCGCGGACGGCTCGGTCCGCCCGCCGATCATCGGAGTCCCGCTGGACGGCTCGCCGGGCGCCGCGTTGGTGCGGGACACCGACGGCGGCGTGCTCGACGGCGATCCGGAGCACGATCGCGCCGTCGGCCCGCTGCAGTTCATCCCGGAGACCTGGAAGCGCTGGGGCGTCGACGCCAACGGAGACGGCGTCGCGGATCCGCAGAACATCGATGACGCCGCGCTCACCGCAGCCAGGTATCTGTGCGCCAGCGGCGGCGACCTCACCTCCGAGCACGGCTGGCAGCGGGCCTTGCTCACCTACAACCAGTCGCACAGCTACCTGTTGACCGTGCGCGACCGGGCCGCGAGCTACAGCATCGGCCGCCGGGTGTGATCTCCCGGTCGCCGGAGTGCCGGTTACCCGCCTCGCCGCCGGGACGATAGGCTCGCAGCGCACGGCCCATCCCGTGAGACATACCGTGTCAGCAGCCGAAGGAGTGTCTTTTTCGTGGCCATCATCGAACAGGTCGGAGCTCGCGAGATCCTCGATTCGCGCGGTAACCCCACCGTCGAGGTCGAGATCGCTCTCGACGACGGCACCCTGACCCGGGCGGCCGTGCCCTCCGGCGCGTCCACCGGCGAGCACGAGGCCGTCGAACTGCGCGACGGCGGCGAGCGCTACGGCGGCAAGGGCGTGCGCAAGGCGGTCGAGGGCGTGCTCGACGAGATCGCGCCCGCCGTCATCGGCCTGGACGCCGTGGAGCAGCGCACCGTAGACCAGGTGCTGCTCGACCTCGACGGCACCCAGGACAAGTCCCGGCTCGGCGCCAACGCCCTGCTCGGTGTCTCGCTGGCGGTGGCCCGCGCCGCCGCCGAGTCCTCCGGCCTCGAACTGTTCCGCTACCTCGGCGGCCCGAACGCGCACGTGCTGCCCGTCCCGATGATGAACATCCTCAACGGCGGCGCGCACGCCGACACGGGCGTCGACGTGCAGGAATTCATGGTCGCCCCGATCGGCGCGCCCACCTTCAAGGAGTCGCTGCGCTGGGGCGCGGAGGTCTACCACGCGCTGAAGTCGGTGCTGAAGGCCAAGGGCCTGTCCACCGGCCTCGGTGACGAAGGCGGTTTCGCGCCCGACGTGGCGGGCACCAAGGCGGCGCTCGACCTGATCAGCGAGGCCATCGCCAAGACCGGCCTGAAGCTGGGCAGCGACGTGGCGCTGGCGCTGGACGTGGCCGCCACCGAGTTCTTCACCTCCGGCAGCGGCTACAAGTTCGAAGGTGTGGTGCGTTCGGCCGAGGAGATGGCGCAGTTCTACGCCGAGTTGATCGCGGCCTACCCGCTGGTGTCCATCGAGGACCCGCTGTCGGAGGACGACTGGAACGGCTGGGTGACCCTGACCGACCAGATCGGCGAGAAGATCCAGCTCGTCGGCGACGACCTGTTCGTCACCAACCCGGAGCGCCTGGAGGAGGGCATCGCCAAGGGCGCCGCCAACGCGCTGCTGGTCAAGGTGAACCAGATCGGCACCCTCACCGAGACCCTGGACGCGGTGGAGCTGGCGCATCGCAACGGCTACAAGACGATGATGTCGCACCGTTCCGGCGAGACCGAGGACACCACCATCGCCGACCTCGCCGTCGCGGTGGGCAGCGGCCAGATCAAGACCGGCGCCCCGGCGCGCAGCGAGCGGGTCGCCAAGTACAACCAGCTGCTGCGCATCGAGGACGCGCTCGGTGATTCGGCGCGCTACGCGGGTGACGTCGCGTTTCCCCGCTTCGCGTTCGAAGGCTGAGCTGGGGCACGAACCCCGGGAGTATCGCGAAGTAGAGACCGAGGCGTGAGATGACGGAGCGACGTGCGCGTGGGACCAGTCCGGCCGGACGCGGGGACCGCCGCACGTCGCGTGCCGCCGGATCGCGCCCGGCCGACTCCGCCGCCAAGCGCGGTCGCAGGCGATCGGAGCCCGCGGAGAAGCCGAAACCGCGCAAGACGGGTTCGGCCGGCGACAGGCACGACCACACGTTCCTCGGCCTCTCCACCGGCAAGGCGGTGATCCTCGCGATGGTGGTGTGCGGGCTCGCGCTCACCCTCGCCGTGCCGATGCGCACGTATTTCACCCAGCGCGCGGAGGCGGCGCAGCTGGCGCAGCAGCGCGAGGAACTCGAGACGGATCTGGCCCGGCTGCGGGATCGTCGTGCGCAGCAACAGGATCCGGCCTACATCCGCAGCGAGGCGCGGGACCGCCTGCGTCTGGTGATGCCAGGCGAGACGCCGTATATCGTGCAGGTGCCCGGCATCGAGGCGCCCGCGCCGCCGCCCGCGCCCACCAGAGCCAGGGACCCCCAGCCTTGGTACACCGATTTGTGGCGCAGCATCTCCGAGCCGCAGCCGACGCCCTAGGCCGCCGCGCCACCACCTCGAGCACCGGAAGGACATAGGTGACCGCACCCACCGACCAGGATCTCGCGATCATCGCCGAGCAGCTGGGCCGTGCGCCGCGCGGCGTGCTCGCCATCGCCTACCGCACCCCGGACGGGATCCCGGCCGTTGTGAAGACCGCGCCCCGGTTGCCGGACGGCACCCCCTTCCCGACCCTCTACTACCTCACCGATCCCCGGCTCACCGCGGAGGCGAGCAGGCAGGAATCGGCCGGCGTGATGCGGGAGATGACCGAGCGGCTCGCCGCGGACGAGGAGCTGGCCGCCGCCTACCGCGCCGCGCACGAGAGCTATCTGGCCGAACGCGACGAAATCGAATCGCTCGGCACGGATTTCACCGGCGGCGGGATGCCCGAGCGGGTCAAGTGCCTGCACGTGCTGATCGCCCACGCATTGGCCAAGGGGCCGGGCGTGAATCCGCTCGGCGACGAGTCGGTGGCGCTGGCCGCCGAACACGGCCTGCGCGGCACCGCGATTCCGGCCGACTGGCCCGCGTCCCGGCCGAGTAGCGCGCGAGAGACTGGAGCACAGTGATGAGTGACCGGGTAGCCGCCGTGGATTGCGGCACGAACTCCATCCGACTGCTGATCGCCGACGTGCTCGACGACGGGCGCTTGGCCGACGTGCACCGCGAGATGCGCATCGTCCGCCTCGGCCAAGGCGTCGACGCGACCGGCTCGCTGGCGCCGGAGGCGATCGAACGCACCCGCGCCGCCCTGGCCGACTACGTCGCGCTGATGCGCGAGGCGGGCGTCGGCCGGGTGCGGATGGTGGCGACGTCCGCCACCCGGGACGCCGCCAATCGGGAGGATTTCTTCGCCATGGCGCGTGCCGAACTCGGCGCGGTGGTCGCGGGCGCGGAAGCCGAGGTGATCACCGGCGACGAGGAGGCGCGCCTGTCGTTCGCCGGCGCCATCGGCGAATTGTCCAGCGCGGCGGGTCCATTCGTCGTCGTCGACCTGGGCGGCGGTTCCACCGAGCTGGTGTTCGGGGACAGCGCGGGGGTGCGCGCCGCGTTCTCCGCCGACATCGGCTGCGTCCGGATCACCGAACGGTGTCTGGCGGGCAACCCGCCGACCGCCGAGGAGATCGCCGCCGCCCGCGCCTTCGCCACCGAGCGGTTGACCGAAGCGTTCACGCACGTCCCGGTGGAAGGGGCGCACACCTGGGTCGGCGTGGCGGGCACGATGACCACGCTCGCCGCGGTCGCGCTCGATCTCCCCGAATACGACTCGGAGCGGGTGCATCTCACTCGTTTGACCTCGGAGCAGGTGCATCAGGTCTGCGACCGGCTGATCGCCATGGACCACGATGAGCGCGCAGCGCTGGGGCCGATGCACCCCGGCCGGGTCGACGTGATCGGCGGCGGCGCGGTCATCACCGAAGTACTGGCGGAGGAGTTGTCCCGGCGCGCGGGTATTTCCGAGCTGATCGTCAGTGAGCACGACATCCTCGACGGCATCGCACTGTCGATCGCCTGATCCGGCTCGGTCGCGTGGCCGCGGTCAGGTCTGCGGGACGTGTCCGTTCAGCTTCACCTCGGCGTGCGTCTCGGTTCCGGCGCGGACTCCGATTCCGGCGTGACCCGCACGGCGCGCCTTGCCGATGGCGATATCGGCGAGCCGGGAGAGCGATTCCATGTTCCGCGGCACCAGCAGGAGTTCTTGCAGCGCGTTGGGCATGAGCCGGCCCAACCCGCGTTCGGCGTGCTCGTACATCCGGATCTGGGTCTCGTCGGTCGCGGTCTCGACGAGTTCCAGCCGGATCCACGCGGCGCCGAACGGCGAGAGCTTGGCCTCTAGTTCGAGCATGTGCGGCGGATCCACCGACACGACCTCCGTGGTGTCGCTCACGGTGAACGGCCATACGCCCGCGCTGTAGTGCAGCGACGCGCCGACGCCGGGCCATTCGTCGTCGACGTCGCGAATGTGCGTGGCGCCGACGACCCAGGCGGCGAACAGCCATCCGTCGGCCAGGACGGAGAAAACCTGCTCCGGTGTAGTCGGCACGGTGATTTCCACGTGGACCATCAGCTCAACGCTTTCTGGGTGCGGGCCGGTTTGCCTGTCGATTGCGGGGTGCCCGATAGGTGCGGGGGGCAAACCACCGGCCGCGTCCAGGTTCCGCGGCCCGCCTGAACAGAACAAACGAATCCTCCCCGGCGCGCTTCGAGATGCGATCTTCGGAGCATGGTCGAAGCGAAAACATCGCGGGAACCAGTGGGGACACGAACCGTGTTCGGCCACCCGATCGGGCTGGCCAACTTGTTCGGCGTCGAACTCTGGGAGCGCTTCTCGTTCTACGGGATGGTCACCATCCTCGGGTACTACCTGCACTACTCGGCGACCGACGGCGGTCTGGGCCTGGGCAAGGACACGGCCGTGGGCATCGTCGGCGCCTACGGCGGCCTGGTCTCTCTGCCCACCGTCCTGGGCGGCTGGATCGCCGACCGTTTGCCCGGGATGGAACGCACCCTCTTCTACGGCGGCGTCGTGGTCATGGCCGGGCACATCGCGCTGGCCGTGCACTCGACTCGCCCCGGAGGCTTTCCGGGCTCAGACAATGGCATTGTATTTTTTTTCTCGGTTGGTCTCGGCACGTCGGTGTCGGGTAGTTTGGCTCGGTTCTATGACCCAGGTCACGAGTTCGCCTATTTCGGTATCACCGGGACGGTCATGGTGTGTGCGGGGCTGATCGTCGCCGCAATCGCACCATGGATCAGCAAATTCATGGCAGGCGTGCATTGACTCGCCGTCTGGGTACAGAACACAAGCAATTGGCACGAATTAAGGAGAACGCGTGACGAAACCCGGGCCACAAGCCGATTCGGCGGGTGATGTCTCGTCTCGGTGGGGCGGTCTGTTCCGCACCAAGTCCGTCGAACAGTCGATCCGCGACACCGACGAACCCGACTCGAAGCTACGCAAGGATTTGACCGCCTGGGACCTCACCGTCTTCGGCGTGGCCGTCGTGGTCGGCGCGGGCATCTTCACCCTCACCGCGCGCACCGCGGGCACCGTCGCGGGTCCGTCCGTCTCGCTGGCCTTCGTGTTCGCCGCGATCGCCTGCGGACTGACCGCGCTCTGCTACGCCGAGTTCGCCTCCACGGTGCCGGTGGCGGGCAGTGCCTACACCTACTCCTACGCCACCTTCGGCGAGCTCGTCGCCTGGATCATCGGCTGGGACCTGATCCTGGAGTTCGCGCTCGCCGTGGCGGTGGTGGCCAAGGGTTGGTCGCAATACCTCGGCGAGGTGCTCGGCACCACGTCTCCGATCGCGCACTTCGGCCCGGTGAACTTCGACTGGGGCGCGGTGCTGCTCATCACGGTGCTCGGCGTGCTGCTCGCGACCGGGACCAAGGTGTCCTCGCGGGTGTCGGCGGTCGCCGTCGCCATCAAGCTGGGCGTGATCGCGCTGGTGCTGGTCGTCGGCCTCACGTACTTCAAGTCCTCGAACCTCTCGCCCTACATCCCGCCGTCGCAGCCCGGTGAGCGGGGCGAGGGGCTGCGGCAGTCGCTGTTCTCCTTCCTGACCGGCGCCGGGCACAGCAACTTCGGCTGGTACGGCCTGCTCGCCGCGGCCAGCCTGGTGTTCTTCGCGTTCATCGGCTTCGACGTCGTCGCCACGACGGCGGAGGAGACCCGCAACCCGCAGAAGGCGGTGCCCCGCGGCATCCTGGGCTCGCTGCTCATCGTGACGATCCTGTACGTCGCGGTGTCGCTCGTGCTCACCGGCATGGTGCCCTACACCGAGTTGTCCCATGGCGACGCGACACTGGCCACGGCGTTCGGCATCCACGGGGTGACCTGGGCGAAGAACATCATCTCGATCGGCGCCCTCGCCGGGCTCACCACGGTGGTCATGGTGATGTATCTCGGGCAGACCCGGGTGCTGTTCGCGATGTCGCGTGACGGGCTGATGCCGCGCAAGCTCTCGCACACCGGTAAGAACGGCACGCCGGTGCGGGTCACCGTCATCGTCGGCGTGGCGTGTGCGCTGCTGGCCGGGTTCGTGGATTTCGGCACGCTGGAGGAGATGGTCAACATCGGGACGCTATTCGCGTTCGTGCTGGTGTCGGTCGGCGTGCTCATCCTGCGGCGCACGCGTCCGGACCTGCCGCGTGGATTCCGGGTTCCGCTGGTGCCGCTGATCCCCGTCCTGGCGGTGCTGGCGTGCGTGTGGCTGATGCTGAATCTCTCGGTGGAGACCTGGCTGCGGTTCCTGGTGTGGATGGTGATCGGGTTCGTCGTCTACTTCGCCTACTCGCGGCACAACTCCGTGCTCCGGAAGGCTTCCGTCACCTAGTACGCGGCCGGAGTTCGGGTGTGGGGTGGCGGCGGATAGCCTGACGCCGTGTCGCAGCGTGAGTTGGTTGTTCTCGGGACCGCTAGTCAGGTGCCGACGAAACAGCGAAACCACAACGGGTACCTGCTCCGGTGGGACGACGAGGCGATCCTGTTCGATCCCGGTGAGGGCACGCAACGGCAGATGACCTATGCCGGTGTGAGCGTCACCGGGCTCACCCGGATCGCCATCACCCATTTCCACGGCGACCACAGTCTCGGGCTGGCCGGAGTGGTGCAGCGGATCAACCTCGACCGCGTGCCGCATCCGGTCGACGTCTGCTTCCCGGCGTCCGGCGCGGCGTACTACGAGCGCCTGGTCAACGCGACGTCGTACTATCACCGCGCCGAGCTGCGGCCTCGCCCGATCCTCGCCCCAGGTCCCGTCGACCTGCCCGAGGCGGCGTTCACGGTGACGGCGGTGCGGCTCTCCCATCCGGTGGACACCTTCGGCTATCGGCTCAGCGAGCCGCCCGGCCGGCGGATTCTGCCGGACCGCTTGCGCGCCCTGGGATTGCGCGGCCCGATCATCTCCGAACTGCAACAGCGCGGCAGTGTCGAATTCGAGGGGCGCACGATCACTTTGGCGGAGATCAGCGAACCGCGCTCCGGTCAGAGCTTCGCCTTCGTGATGGACACCCGGCTGTGCCCCGGAATCGGGGAGCTGGCCGCCGACGTCGACATGCTCGTCATCGAAGCCACGTTCCTGGACGCCGACGAACACCTGGCCCTCGAATACGGCCATCTCACGGCGGGCCAAGCCGCCCGGGTGGCCGCCGACGCGGGCGTTCGCACCCTGGTGCTCACCCACTTCTCCCAGCGCTACCGCGACCTCGACGAGCACTTGGCCGAAGCGGCGAAGTACTTCTCCGGCGAGATCCACATAGCCACCGACCTCGCCAGGATCCCGCTGCCACCCCGGCGCTGACACTCCGCCGCGAACATCCGACACGCCGAGATGACGCGCGGACGCTAACACCAGCCCGCCGCCACCGATCTAGTTCTCTGGGACGCCTGCCAACCCGGGCTGCGAACAACCGCCACCGGCACCGGTCACCCGACCGCGCCGTCCGGCACCCGGCCACGGCCGACGCCCCGCCACCCCGACAAATTGTCGGAATTCCGGTACAGCCGTACGACTCGGTACGCTGTCCCGGACGCCCCTATAGCCCAATTGGCAGAGGCAGCGGACTTAAAATCCGCCAAGTGTCGGTTCGAGTCCGACTGGGGGCACTCACGACCGCAGGTAGATTCCCTCTCCCGCCATTCGCTTCGACCGCGTCCACGCCCTCGGTCCGCAGTGAGTCCGCAGTAGCTGCCGGAGCTCCCCGGTTCATCGCGTCCGCGACCGGGTGCCGACCCATGCCGTATGGCTCGAGGTGCCGTCAGGCGAACTCGTCCAGTAGGTCCATCAGCGCTTCCTCGCGGCCGATGGTGAAGTACTGATGATCTCGGAGGTTTCATATCCACGAGACCGCTACGACTCGTTCGTCTTCCGGATGGCGCTCGACACGCAGCCCTGGCTCAACGCAATGCGAGCGTGGCCCGATCGCACCATCGATCGGGCTACGCTTCGTTCCAACCCAGGTGTGTTGATCGGACAGAATGAGACGTTATGCGCCGAACCACCCCGACCGTCATATTGATGATGGCGGCAGTCCTGCTGACAGGATGTTCTATACCGACACAAGGACCCGACCAGGCCGAGCGTGACAGCTGGTCACGCGTGATCGAAACTGCCATCCGGGCTCTTCCCGGGGTCGTCGATGCGTCACATCGGTTCGATTACGAGGGCAAGTCGCGCACGTACCATTCCCGGCTCGAAGTGCAGCTCGAAGATGGCGCCACACCGGACGAGGCCGCGTCCGTGGTGCGTGCCATGGGCACCCAGCAGCTTCCGCCGCACTACCAAGGCGACCAGACCGAGGTCTACATCGACCGGAGGACGGACTCTTATTATGCGAATTGGCGGTTCGGTCGGGACGTGAGCGGGGAAGCCAACTCGGCACACACCTGGGTGAGAGTCTCGGCCCCCGGCACACAGGTGGGCTGGAGGTCAAGCGGCATCGACGTAGACAAGATGAGGAACGATATCGGCGTTGCAGCGGGCTCCGAGGCCGAACCCCACCGTGCCACCGCGGCGATGCGCCGAATCATCGAGGACTTCCCCGAACTGGCATCCAGCTACTGGACGGTGTCCACCGTTCATGAGGAGAGCGGGTTCAAGAATCACTCGAGCCTGGAACCCGGGTGGCTCAACACGGACCGACCACTCCGCTTCCCGCACAACCGGCCCCGCTTCCCGTCCAATGGTGAACTCGAGATGTGGGAGTGGTTCCTGACCGATCAACCCACCCCGTTCCTCGTCGAGATTTCCGTATACGACCCGCCCGGCAAAGCAGGCCGCACCCTGGATGTCGCGATATACCCTCCTGTTGGAAAGCAATTCACCGCTGCGCAGGCAACACAACTCGCCGAACGGCATCTTCCCTACTTGGCCCAGCCCGGTGCCGTGGTCGACTACACGATCGGCGACACCTACCACCCCGTTTTCGCGGTCTTCGTCGGCGGTTGCCAGCCATCCTCGCGCGACGTTCCACCGGAGTCGCAACCCTATGCGCGTCAGTATGAACGCTGCTAGGCCGTGCCACGTCAGCGAGTTTCTGCCAGGTCGCACTACTGTGTCGGCAATTGCCGACGCTACCGTGACCTGCAACGATCTGGGAAAGCAACCTCGAAATCGGCCAAGTGCCGGTTCGAATTCGTGAGCCG